>JAXDQI010000016.1:0-57978 GCA_034667965.1 Gammaproteobacteria bacterium | reverse complement strand
CGCTCGAGGACTCTACCTTCCCGGAAGCAAAAATAGACACTCAGGGAAGGTGTCCGGGCACGTGCGGATTGACTTGACTACGGTGGTGACCGGACGTGTAGATTACCGTCGTCAACCGAGTTGGAGTAACCATGATCGACCTCTATACCGCCGCGACCCCCAATGGCTGGAAAATCTCCATCGCCCTGGAAGAACTCGCGCTCGCCTACAACGTCCATCCGCTATCGTTTTCCACGCAGGAACAGAAGGCCGAGTGGTACCTCAAGATCAACCCCAACGGCCGCATTCCGGCCATCGTGGACCGCGCAAACGATGGCTTCGAGGTCTTCGAGTCCGGCGCCATCCTGATTTATTTGGCCGAGAAGACCGGCAAGTTGATGCCGAAGGATGCCAAGGGCCGGTCGCGCGTCATTCAATGGCTGATGTTCCAAATGGCCGGCGTGGGCCCGATGATGGGCCAGGCGAATGTATTTTTCCGCTACGCACCGGAAAAGATTCCGTACGCGATCGATCGCTACCAACGCGAGGTACGCCGCCTGTTCGAGGTGCTCGAGCGCCGGCTCACCTCGTATGCGTACGTGGCCGGCGACGAATATTCGATTGCCGACATCGCGCACTGGTCGTGGATTCATGGGCACGAGTGGTCGGGCGTGACTCTCGACGGACTGCCGCATCTCGACAAGTGGACAAAAATGATCGGCGAGCGCCCGGCCGTCAAGAAAGGCCGCGCCGTGCCGGCGCCCGGCGACATCGGCGAAAAGGACAAGACGACGCTCGACACCGGCCGAAAGATCCTCGTTTGACGGCTCAATGCGGGGCGACCTGTTTGTCTTCGTTCGCGCGGTGGATCACGTAGGCGCGGATCTCTTCCAGGTCCTGCGCAGATACCTCGTCCTTGAACGACACCATGCCGCTCGCCTGCAGCGACCCCTGGCGCACTATCACGTCCATGGCCTTCGCATCGTTGATAACCGGCGAGTAGCGCAGATCCGGAAGCACGCCCGAACCGGTGGCGCTGTCGCCATGACAGCTCGAACAGTAGGTGTGATACAGCTTCTTGCCGGCGATCACCGTGGCGGTGGACGCGGTCTCGGGCGGCGGCTTGAGCTCCGGCTGCACCGCAGCGGGCAGCGCGGGCAGGTGTGTGCTACCGCCGAGCTTGTAAACCAACATGCGCGGCAGGTTCGAGGCGATATGAGATTTCAACGCAAGCTCGCCCGCCGCCAACCCAAAGGCGCCGCCCCAACCCACTTCGACGGCGACGTACTGCTCACCGTCGACTTCATAACTGATCGGCGCAGCGAGCACTCCCGCCTGCGTCTCGGCCGACCACACTCTCTCTCCCGTATCCGCGCGATAGGCCACGAACTCGCCCATGGCGGTGCCCTCAAACACGAGATTGCCGGCGGTCGAGACCACGCCGCCGTTCCATGGGTGTCCCAGTTCGGCGCGCCACACCTCTTTGTTGGCGATCGGATCCCATGCCACGAGGTGTCCTTTGAGGCTGCCAAGAATCTGCGCCTTGATTTTCGGCGCTTGCGGCAGGCTGCCGGCATTGAAATCCACGCCGGTATTCCAAGCGAGGTCGTGATGGGCGGCGTTGGCTTCCGGCACGTACGGGAAGGCCACCTCGGTCACAGGGAAATAGACGAGATGGGTCTGCGGGCTGAATGACATCGCCTGCCAGCTATGGCCGCCGCCGGGCCCCGGCATGGAGACGAAGGGCTTGCCGGTCTCACCGTAGTTCGCGCCCTTCTCGACGACCGGACGCCCGGTCTTCTTATCCACCGACTTCGCCCAGGTGGTGGTGGTGAAAGGATCGGCCGCGAGCAGCTCCCCGGTGGCGCGATCGAGGACGTAGAAGAAGCCGTTCTTGGGTGCCTGCATGATGACGGCCCGCTGCGTTCCGCCGATCGGCAAGTCGGCAAGGATCAGCGGCGAGCAGGAATCGAAGTCCCATTCGTCATGCGGCGTCGTCTGGTAGTGCCAGACGTAGTCCCCGGTATCGGCCTTCAACGCAACGATCGATGACAGATACAGGGCGTCGCCGCCGATCTCGCCGCGGTTCCACGGCGCGCCGTTGCCCACCCCGATATAGATCAAATCCAAGGTCGGGTCGTAGACGATGGCATCCCACACCGGGCCGCCCCCGCCCAAGGTCCACCATTCGCCCTTCCAGGTCTTCGCCGCCTTCTCCAAGGCGGGATTCTCGAAGGGCTTCGATGGATCGCCGGGCACGGTATAGAAACGCCACACCTGCTTGCCGGTGTCGGCGTCGTAGGCCGTCACGTAACCACGCATCCCGTTCTCGGCGCCGCCGTTGCCGATCAGCACCATGCCTTTGACCACCCGCGGCGCACCCGTGATGGTGTAGCGGCCGCCTACCGGCACCGTCATCACCTCCCACGCGAGCTTGCCGGTGGCCGCGTCCAAGGCGATGAGCCGGCCATCCAGCGTTCCCGAATAGATGCGCCCCTTCCACGCCGCCGCGCCACGGTTGACCACATCGCAGCAGGCGTTGATGGCTGCCTGGCCCGGCACCTGAGGATCGTAGGTCCACAGCGGTGCGCCGGTTTTGGCATTGAGCGCAATCACTTTGCTCCAGGCGCTGGTGACGTACATGACGCCGTCTACCACCAACGGCGTCGACTCCTGGCCGCGGTGCGCAGTATCGATGTCAAAGAACCAAGCCAGCCCGAGCTGCTTGACATTGCCGGCATCGATCGCCTCGAGGGGGCTGAAATGCTGTTCGCCATAATCCCGGCCCGGGCCCATCCAGTTACCGGGTTCGCGGTCCGCCGCCGCCAATCGAATGGCGTCCACCGCCGCGGCAGACTTAGGTTCCGGTTGCCGTAACGCAGGCGGTGGAGGAGGCGTTGGTCCACAGCCCCCCAAGGCGAGCCCCAATGCCGCCGCGGCGATCGTCCGGTGATGCATGCGACGGTCCTTAGATCATGATGCAAACCGACTTGGTCTCGGTGTACATCTCCACCGCCACCCGTCCATGTTCGCGCCCAAATCCGGACTGCTTGTAGCCGCCGAAGGGCATGTTGGGATCCACGAGATTGTGGCAGTTCACCCACACGGTGCCTGCCTTGATGCGCGGAATCAGCCGATGCGCGGCCGTGAGATTGTTGGTCCAGATGCTGGCCCCCAACCCATACGGCGTGTCGTTCGCCGCCTCGACCACCTCGTCGAGATCGTCGAAGCGCTGCGCCACCAGCACCGGTCCGAAGATCTCTTCCCGCACCACCCGCATGTCCTGGTTTACGTTCACCAGAACGGTGGGTTTCACGAAATATCCCGGGTGCGACGGCGCTTCGCCGCCCACGGCGACCGAGGCGCCTTGTTTGCGGCCGGACTCGATGTAGCCCAGCACACGCTCCTGCTGTTCCCGGGAGACCAGCGGCCCCATTTCGGTGGCTTGCTCGAGGCCCGGTCCCAAGCGAATCGAGGCCGCCGCGGCGCTCACGCCCTCGATCACCTTATCGAAGATTGAGCGGTGAACGTATAAGCGCGACCCCGCGCAACACACCTGACCGGCATTGAAGAAAATCGCGCCGGCGGTGCCGCCCGTCACGGCGTTCGGGTCCGCGTCCGGAAGAACGATCATCGGCGACTTGCCACCGAGTTCCAGCGACACCCGCTTCATGGTGTCCGTGGCGCTCTTGTTGATGATCTTGCCGACGTCGGTCGAGCCGGTAAACGCGACCTTGTCGACACCGGGGTGCGCCACCAGCGCCGCCCCCGAAATTTCGCCGACGCCGGTGAGGATATTGACCACGCCGGGCGGAAATCCCGCTTCGCGGATCAGTTCACCCAATCGCAATGCCGACATGGGCGTCTGTTCGGCGGGTTTCAAAATACAGGTGCATCCAGCGGCGAGCGCGGGACCCAACTTCCACGCAGCCATGGCCAGCGGGAAGTTCCACGGCACGATCTGCGCCACGACCCCGACCGGCTCGCGTGCCACATAGGTATGAAACTTGGAACCCGGGGGGCCCATCGAGGTCTGCATCGTGGTGCCGGTGATCTTCGTGGCCCAACCGGCCATATACCGAAAATAGTTACGTGCGCCGGGTACGTCGACGATGCTCGCCATGAAGCGCGTCTTGCCGTTGTCGATACTCTCGATTTCGGCGAATTCGGCGGCATCGCGCTCGATGAGGTCCGCAAGCTTCCACAATAAGGCTTCGCGCCCTGACGGCGTCATGGTGGCCCATGGACCGGTTTCCAGCGCGGCGCGGGCCGCGGCGACCGCGCGATCCACATCCTTAGGGCCGGCGTCGGCGACCAGGCCGATTTGCCCGCCCGTGGCCGGGTCGAACACCTGAACGGTCCCGCCGGAATGTGCTTCCGCCCACTCGCCGTTGATGAACAGGCGCGGCTTCATGGCGAAAAATTTGCTGACGCCGGCTGAGGGGAGGGGCTGAGCGGCGATGGCGCTCGCCGCGGGGGTGGCGCTCGCGGCGGAATTGATGGATGCAGTCACGGAGGATTCTCCACAGGGATTGATAGCGGATGCTCGGAGCCTCTCTCAAGACCCCTGGCGACATGAAGCGCTTGAGGCACCCACCCAAACTCCTCCGAGGAGGAGCATGGAATCGAACCACAGAGAACCAAATCGAGCGGCGTAAGGAGCTAGGATAGCGGCCTGTTCGAACTGGGACGTCGCGAGGAAATGCCATGAACGATGTGAAATTGCTGATCGGCGGTAAGGCCGTCCAAGCCCGCTCGGCGGCCACGTTCGAGCGCCGCAATCCGGTCTCGGGCACGGTCGTCACACGCAGCGCCGCGGCTGCGGGGGCGGATGCGACCGCGGCTGTGGACGCTGCGGCAGCCGCGTTTCCGGCTTGGGCCGCGCTCGGCCCCGGTGAGCGGCGTGCCAGGCTCAACAAGGCGGCCGATTTGCTCGAAGCGCGGGCGGCGGATTTCGCGGCAATCGTGCGCGACGAGACCGGCGCCACCGCCGGTTGGGGTCATTTCAACGTGCATCTGGCCGCCGGCATGCTGCGCGAGGCGGCATCCATGACCTCACAGATCGGCGGAGAAGTCATTCCGTCCGACGTCCCCGGGTCCATGGCCATGGCCTACCGCCAGGCCGTCGGTGTGGTATTCGGCATTGCGCCCTGGAATGCACCCATCATCCTGGGCGTACGCGCAGTGGCCATGCCGCTGGCATGCGGCAACACCGTGGTGCTGAAATCCTCCGAAGTCTGTCCCGCCGCCCACATGCTGATCGGAACCGTGCTGCAGGAGGCCGGCTTGGGCGACGGCGTGGTCAATGTCGTGCATGCCGATGTCAAAGACGCGCAGGCGGTCAGCGAGGCCATCATCAGCCATCCCGCAGTCAAGCGCGTCAACTTCACCGGCTCGAGCCGCGTCGGCCGAATTCTCGCGCAGCTGTGCGCGAAATATCTCAAGCCCATCTTGCTCGAGTTGGGCGGCAAGGCGCCGCTCCTGGTGCTCGCCGATGCCGACATCGATGCGGCGGTCGATGCCACCGTGTTCGGTGCGTTCGCCAACCAAGGACAGATTTGCATGTCCACCGAAAGGGTGATCATCGAGCGATCCGTCGCCGACGAATTCGTCCGGAAATTGGCCAAGCGCGTTGCGGCGCTGCCGGTGGGTAATCCGAACGAAGGCGAGTTCGTGCTCGGCTCCGTGGTTGGTCCACCGACCGTGGAACGCGTGCAGCGCTTGGTCGCGGACGCGGTCAAGCACGGCGCCAAGGTGCTCTGCGGCGGAGATGCCCGCGGCACCATCATGTCGGGCATAGTCATCGACCATGTCACGCCGGCCATGAGGCTGTTCCATGAAGAGTCGTTTGGACCGCAGGTGTCCATCACCCGCGTCGACTCGGCGGACGAGGCGGTGCGGGTCGCGAACGACTCCGAGTACGGCCTGTCCGCGGCGGTATTCACGCGCGATCTCGCGCGCGGCATCGACATTGCGAAGCGCATCGAGTCCGGCATATGCCACATCAACGGACCAACGGTTCACGACGAAGCCCAGATGCCCTTCGGCGGAGTGAAGTCCTCCGGCTACGGCCGCTTCGGCGGCAAAGCCGGCGTGGACGCGTTCACTGAATTGCGCTGGATCACTTTACAGACCACGCCGCGGCACTATCCGTTCTAAGCGGGCAGCGAAGGTCTGTTTGAACAATGACGTTGTGACGGGCGAGTTCAATCGTGACGTCATAACGTCACGCCTGAAGAGAGGTACAGGGCGCCTCAGCTTAACGCGACGCCATCTGCTCTGGCTCCACGTAGATCGCAAGCCCATCGCCCTTCTTCTGAAACGTCGTCGCCGAACTGCCAATGCCGATACCAAATGCCGAATGGCCTGACGCAGTGGCGCTTCCAAATCCAGTACCCACCGATCCCGCTGCTTGGTCGCCGACGCCGTTAAGCAGAATGCCGTTCGCACCGAGGCTGGCCGCCTCTGCTTTTAAGCGCTGCATTACCGCGTTCGTCTTGCCCTGCGCAGTGATTGAAAAGGAATTCCTGCTCGAGGTATCGAGCAACGCAATCTCTTCGTACTTGCCGGAAGGAGGGTGCAGATATATTTGCACCTGATCGGGCGAAATCGGCGGTCGTGCCCGGCCGATCATCACATGTGACGTTGCACATCCCGCGATCGCGACCAGAGTGATCGCCGCGGCAACGGCGGAAGCTCTCAAATCATTGATTTTCAACATGTCACGTTTCCTTATGTCCTAAAGTCCATCAGAACAACTTGTCCGCGGGAAAGCCGTGCGCGATCTCCCAGTTCTGGCGGGCGGCGTCGGAGGGAATGATCTCGTGCGTCTTCCACCCAGCGTCTACAGGCGATAATCCTGCTGTTCGCGCGCGTACGCGATGAAATAGTCCAGTGAGTCCACGTTCGACATGGCCGCGCGGTTCGCGGCCTTTTCAACGGGAACGCCCATGAGGATGCGGCGCACGGGCACTTCCATTTTCTTGCCGGTCAAGGTGTAAGGAATGGCGGTCACCTGGTAAATCTTGTCGGGTATGTGGCGTGCGGAGTAGGTCTTGCGCATGCATGCCTTCACTTTATCCACCAGCGATTGATCCAGCGGTTCCCCCTCGCGCAACTTGACGAACAACGGCATGAAAAATCCGCCGCCGGTCAAATCAAGATTCACGATCAGCGAATCCTCGATCTCGGCCACCTCCAGGAGCGCGCGATATACCTCGGCGGTGCCGATGCGTACGCCGTGCCGGTTCAACGTCGCGTCGGAACGGCCGAGCACGAAGCAGCCACCCCGCTGGTTGACCTTGAAGAAGTCCCCATGCCGCCACACGCCGGGATATTGATCGAAATACGATTCCCGGTAGCGGCTGCCATCGGCGTCATTCCAGAATCCCACCGGCATGCATGGCAACGGCTTGGTAATCACCAATTCGCCGACCTCGTTCACCACCGACTGACCGGCCTCGTTGAACGCGAAAGCGGCGATCCCGAGCTGGCGCCCCTGAATTTCTCCCGCGTATACCGGCTGCAGCACCACACCTCCCACGATTCCCGTGCACAAATCCGTGCCGCCGCTGCCCGAATAGGCCCACACATCGGACTTCACGTTGCGATAGCACCACGCCATGACTTCAGCGGTCACGGGCGATCCCGCGAGCATGAGAGACTTCAGCTTCGACAGATCGAAGCGATCCTTCGGGACGATGCCCGCCTTTTCGAGAATGTTGATATAGGTGGGGCTGGCCCCGAAATAGCTCGCGCCCGTCCGCTCGACCATGGCCCACAATACGTCCGGCTGCGGGTAGGCAGGATTGCCGTCGTACAACACCGGCACCACGTCGACCATCAGCGCACTCACCAGGAAATTCCACATCATCCAGCCGGTGGTGGTGAAGAAGAACATGCGCTCACCGGGATGCACGTCCATCTGCAGGAGGAGCGCCTTGAATTGTTCGAGGACCATTCCGCCGTGACAATGAATGATGGGCTTCGGCAAGCCGGTGGTGCCCGATGAAAACAAGATCCACAACGGATGCCCGAACGGCACCTGTTCGAATTGGAACGAAGCGCGCGCCACCTCGGAACCGCGAAGCGCGTCTTCCCAAAAGATCGAATGCGACGTCAACGGCGCCTCATTCTCAGGTTCGAGGTGTCTTAGGTAGATCACCTGCTTGAGCGAGGGCAAGGAACTCAAAATCGTCGCGAGTTCGGGGCGGCGATCGAAGGGCTTGCCGCCGTAATAATAACCATCGACGCAAAACGCCAGCTTCGGCTCCAATTGCAGGAACCGATCGATCACCCCGCGGGGCCCGAAGTCCGGACCGCAACTCGCCCAAACGGCGCCGATGCTGGCCGTGGCCAGCATGGCGATGACGGCCTCGGGCGAGTTCGGCAGGTATGCGATCACTCGGTCTCCCGGCACCACTCCCAGCGCCCGCATCCGGGTGGCGAGCTTGCGGACTTGGCCTCCCAGATCCGTCCATGAGAGCGGCGTCAAACCGCGGCGCTCGCTCAAGCTGAGCAGAGCGTCGGCGCCCGCGCGCTCGTGGCGCAGCGCATGTTCGGCATAGTTCAGCCGAGCTCCGGGGAACCATTCCGCTCCCGGCATGGTGCTCGATCCAAGGACCCGCTCGTACGGTTGCGAAGCCTGCACGTTGAAATAATCCCAGAGCGAACCCCAGAACCCCGCCTGATCGTCGATGGACCACTGCCACAGATCGGCATACGAGCCGAAGCGGCGGCCGCGTGCCGCCAGCCACTTCATATAGTGCGTCAGGTTCGCACGCTGCACCCGCTCGACACTGGGCGCCCACATGAGGTCGCCCTCGTTCACTGCATTGGTCGCGACGTTCAACGTCATCGCTCCGCCCTACCCGTCGGCCGTCACGGTACCGTCGGGTACCGTTGCTTCGGGCCGGCGCGTAAAGATCAGCACGACGGCGCCGATGAAGCCCCAGGCCGCCAAAAAATAAAAGGTGGCTGCATAACCGACGCCTTGATCGAACAGATGACCCGCGACCTTGGGTGCGATGGCCGACACGGTGGTGTTGATCGCGACGGCAAGCCCCGCCAGCGAAGCAAAGGCGCGAGTACCGTAATAGTTGCTCAGCACCGACATGAAGCATACCAAACCGCCGCCGAAGCCGATCCCGAAGCAGGTCGCGAACGAAAACACCTGCCACGTGGCTCGCGCATCGACGATGAGCAGCAGGCCGACCGCGAACACCGCCATGAACAGCGCAAAGATGTACCGCGGATCGATGCGATCGCCGAGAGTCGCGAGAATCAGCTTTCCGAAAAGGCCGGTAACCGTCATGGTGCCGACCGCCCAGGCACCCACGCCGGCCGAATGGCCCAGATCCTGCAAATGCACGACGCCGTGCGCCAGGAACAGGGTGTACCCGCCGCTGGTACCGAGCAGCGAGATGAGCAGCACCCAGTAGGTCGGGTTGCGTACGGCGTCCCGGAAAGTCCACTCGCGGCGCGTCACGAATGGCGGCCGGGTGTCCGCGTGTGGCCGGCCGTCGGCGGGTACGGCGCCGAAACCGTCCGCCGCTTGGCCCACATCCTCCGGCCGCTCACGGACGAAGATCAGCGCAATGCAGGCGGCGAGACCCGAGAGCACCGCCAGCAGCCACCAACCGGCGCGCCAGGTGCCGCTCACCTGAACGAGTCGATTGAGCAGCGGCGCCGCAACGAAGCCGCCGACGGCGCCCGCGGAGTACAGCACGGACAGAGCCAGCGACCGGCGCCGGACGAACCACCGCGCCAGCCCCGCTTGAGATGCCAAGGCTGCACCGGTCGCCACCCCGGTGCCCACCAGCAAGCCGAAACACAGCATGCCTCCCATCCCGCTCGTGACCACCGTCGCCATCAGCAAGGCACCGATGATGATGAATGCGCTTCCAAGGACCAGCGTCTTGCGAACACCGAACCGATTGACGCTGACGGCGACCAGCGGTCCGGGCAATCCCGACATGATCATGTACACCGAGAACATGTTTCCCAGCATCTCGCGATGCAGCCCGAGGGCTTTCGCCATCGCGGCATTGATGACCGCGGGACCGTAGGCGGGGAAACCGAGGTTCAGGAACATGACGCCCCAGAGTGCGGCGAGCATCGTCCAACCGTAGAAACGACGTTCAGGCAATTGCGGTCCCCGGCGCGACGCGACCCAGGATGAGGTCAACGGCTTTCTCGGCGATCATGATGACAGGTGCATTGGTGTTTCCGCCAACGATGGTCGGCATGGCGGAAGCGTCCGCGACGCGCAATCCGCCGATTCCCCGCACCCGCAGTTGCGCGTCCAGCACCGCATCGTCGCCCACCCCCATGGCGCAACTACCGGCCGGATGCATGGCGGTACGCACGTTGGCGCGGGCGAAACCTTCGAGATCCGCGTCGCTCTGCAGTCCCTCGCCCGGCACCAGCTCATTTTCAACCACTCTCTGCGCTTCGTCCGTGCCGAAAAAGCGGCGCGCGAAGCGTAGCATCCGCGTGAAGGCGCACCGATCCTCGGGTGCCTGCAGCAGGTTGAGAAGAATCCGCGGGGCGTCGGCCGGATCGGCAGAGCGCAGCGAAACGCGGCCACGGCTCACCGGGTGCAGCAGCACGCACGCCACCGAAAATACATGTCCGGCGCCGGCGCGCCAGCCGGGGAACCAGGGTCTCGCCAACATCGAGACCGGGCTGACCAGCATCTGCAGATCGGGCCTGTTCAATTCGGGCGACGTGCGCACGAACCCCTGCGCCGCCACGGGAAGCCCCGCGATCGGTCCTGTCCGGAACAGCATCCAGCGCAGTACGTCGAGCGCAAAACGATCCGCCCGCAGGCGGGCGTCGAACGTGATCGGACCGCGCGCCCGATACATCATCGCAATCGACTGATGTTCCTGCAGATTGGCGCCCACCCCCGGCAAATCGTGGACGACGCGAATACCGTGCGGCTCGATACCGCCCGCCGGCCCGATCCCCGACAGCAGCAGGATATGCGGCGAGCCGAAAGCACCCGCGGCCAATATCACTTCGCGATCGCAGTCGATCGTCCGGGTGTCTCCCCCGACTCCGTACGCGACGCCCCGCACACGTGCGCCGTCGAGCAGCAGGCGATGCACCAACGCCTTGGTGATGACGGTCAGGTTCGGGCGGTGCAACGCGGGGCGCAGAAAACGGACCGACGTACTCGCACGCTCGCCACGATGCACCGTGAAATCGGGTACCGAGAATCCCTCGGCATCCGGACCGTGAAAATCCTCCAATTGTTTGAAGCCCAACGCTCGCGCGGCACCCATCATTCGCGGATAGATCACGTCATCCGGCACGTGGCGCGCCACCGTCAATGGGCCGTCGCCACCATGGAACGCGGATGACCCGCGCCAATTTCCCTCCGACTTTCGGAAATACGGCAGCACGTCCCGATATCCCCAGCCGGAAAGACCGGCCTCGGCCCAATCATCGTAATCAGCCGCCGCACCTCGCGAATACATCATGCCGTTCACGGAAGCCGAGCCGCCCAGCACTTTGCCGCGCGGCGCCGGGACCACTCGGTTGTCGGCGAAGGGCTCGGGTTCGGTCACGTATCCCCAGCTCAAAGTGGGGTCCATGAACGTGTCGCGCCAAGCCAGAGGCATGCGCATGGCCCAGCGGCCCACATCGGTATCGCCCGCTTCCAGCAGAACCACCCGAGTGTGCGGATCTTCCGTCAGGCGCGCCGCCAGAACGCACCCGGCCGATCCGCCGCCGACGACGATGTAATCGGCGCGGTTCATAAAGCCGCGTAATACCTGAACAACGTGTGGTCCGGCGCGCTGTGACGCTCGCCTCCGCCGACGATGACAGTGCGATTCAACCAATCATGCGGACCTTCCGGAGCGCGGAAATATGGCGTACAGCGGAAGTAGCCCGTGACCGCCGGGTTGGCGGGCGATCGGGCCGAATCGGCGGCGGTCCGCGGACCGTACACATATCCGAGATTGCGAATATAGATGTGCGCACCGTCGTCCGCCTCGAGCACATAGTGAGCATTGAGTTCGACGACGCCGTCCGCGCGCACGATGGGCCAGTCCGCACCGCTGTAGTCGAGCACCTTGCCGCTGAGCCGCGGGCCCGACACCGTCCCGCTCTTGACGGAGGTGTAGGCCGCCTTCTGGCCGCCCGGCATGGCATCGAATATCAGCCGTTGGTGAAAATCGATGCGGATGTCGAAGACATGCTGCAGCACGAGGTTGAGTTCGGTCACCGGTTCTTGCATTGGGGAAGTCGACATCGATACTCCAAGCGTCAAGTTCGTGCAACCGCGCCGCGCGCGGGCTCCGGAGCCAGAGCACGGCCCAGGATGAGGTCCGCCGCTTTTTCGGCGATCATGATGACGGCCGCATTGGTGTTGCCGCCTGGTACCGTGGGCATCACCGAAGCATCGACCACCCGCAAACCCGCGATGCCGCGCACCCGCAGTTGCGGGTCGAGCACGGCATCGGAACCCGCGCCCATTGCGCAGGTCCCCACCGGATGCTGCGTAACCCCGGCCGCGGCGCGAATGTAGGCATTGAGATCGCCATCGGAGAGAACGGCCGCGCCAGGTGCGATTTCGCGGTCGATGAGCGCGGATTGGGGAGCCGTGGAATAGATCCGCCGCGCCACTTGCACGCCGCGGCGCGCCGTCGCGAGATCGCCGTCCGTCGCAAGGACGTTCAGCCGGATCCGCGGCTTGTCAGCGGGACTCGAGGACCGCAGCGTGACCTTGCCGCGTGAGTCGGGATGCAGCACCACCGCGTCGGCGGTGATCCGATGCTCCTGGCGGGAGCTCGAGAAAGGCCACCAGATCTTCGCATCCATGCGCACCGGATTGCTCATGAGCTGAATATCGGGCTGCGCAAGACTCGGATCGGTGCGGACGACGATATTGCAGCTGTTGATCTGCGTCGCGAACGCGCCATTCCCGAGGACGGCCCATTGCAGCACGGATCGGGCCACCCTATCGATTCTGAGTTCGTTCAAAAACGAAATATTGCCGCGCGTCGCGAACTCGATCGGTACACGTGCATGCTCCGAAAGGTTCATGCCCACGCCGGGCAGATCGACGCGCACGGCGATGCCATGGGCACGCAACTCCTCCGCGGGTCCGATGCCGGCGAGCAGGAGGAGCTGCGGCGAGTTGAAGGCGCCGCCGCTCAAGATGACCTCTCGCGCGGCCCTGGCATCGACCGTGGCCCCGCCGTGACGGTACGTGACGCCGAAGGCCCTGCCGCCGGCCTTGCCGGCGCCCGTGTCGCTGCCACCACTGCCCTCATCGATGAGTATCTTCGTCACCAGCGCACCGGTGACGATGGTCAGATTCGGGCGACTCATCACCGGCCGCAGATAGGCTCGCGCCGTGCTCGCCCTGCGGCCGCGCGCGTCCACGGTTATTTCGCCGCGCGCGAATCCTTCTTCGCACTCGCCATGAATGTCGTCGGTGGTTGAAAACCCGGCCGCGGCGGCGGCTTCCATCAAGGGTCGATGCAACAGCCGGCGGGTATCGATCGGCATGATCTGCAGCGGTCCCTCGGCGCCATGCCAGGGGCCGGCGCCGCGCCAGCTCCTTTCCATCCGTTTGAAATAGGGCAGCACCTCGGCGTAGCTCCAGCCCGTGCAACCCTGCGCGGCCCATGCGTCGAAATCGCTGGAATGGCCGCGCATATAGAACATGCCGTTGATGGACGAGGAACCGCCGAGCACCTTGCCGCGCGGCAGCCACAGCGAGCGCCCATCCAGCGTCGGCTCAGGTTCGCTCATGTAGCCCCACGACAACGCCGGGTCGAACAAGGCACGCAGGAATCCCAGCGGCATGTTGATGAGGAACCGGTCGTCCGATCCGCCCGCCTCCACCAGCAGCACCCGGAGACTCGGATCGGCGCTCAGGCGGTTGGCCATCACGCAGCCGGCCGATCCGGCGCCGACGATCACGTAGTCGAATTCGATCGAACTCATCCCGGCGTCGTCAAGTCAACCCGACGGTGACTGATTTGACCTCGGTGTAGATCTCGGTGCCTTCGCGGCCGTTTTCGCGGCCCCAACCGGACTGCTTGAAGCCGCCCAAGGGCATGGCGGCATCGACGGAGCCCGCGGTATTGATGCGCACCGAACCGGCTTTGATACGGCGCGCCAACCGATGCGCAACGCCGATGTCCCGCGTCCAGATGCTGGCTGCCAGCCCGTAGTCGGTGTCATTGGCCATGCGCGCCAGCGCATCCACGTCCGGATCGGAGAACGACATGGCGCACAAAACCGGACCGAAGATCTCTTCGCGCACGACTTTCATGTTCGCGGTCGTTTCGGCGAGCACGGTGGGCTCGACGAAATAGCCGGGACCTGGCACCTCTGCGCCGCCGGTCAGCAGGCGCGCACCGTCGTCGATGCCGGCGCGAATATAGCCGGTCACCCTCCGCCGCTGTTCCTCGGAAACCACCGGACCCAAATCGGTGGCGGAGTCGGTGCCCGCTCCGACCTTGAGGGCACGGGCCCGCGCCACCACGCCCTCGACCACCTGGTCGAATACCTTTTCGTGAACGAACAGCCGCGAACCCGCCGCGCACACCTGGCCGGTATTCATGAAGATGCCGCGTGCGGCCGTGTCGGTGGCGGGTCCCAGGTCGGCGTCCGGGAAAATGATCACCGGCGACTTCCCGCCGAGCTCGAGGGTCACACGCTTCAAGTTCCCGGCACAGGCCCGGAGGATTTCCTTGCCGACGGGCGTCGATCCGGTGAACGCGATCTTGTTCACGTCCGGGTGCGCCACCAGCGCGCGGCCGGCGGTCTCGCCGTATCCGGTGACGATGTTGACCACGCCCGGCGGAAAGCCGGCCTCGAGGATCAACTCGCCCAGGCGCACCGTGCTTAAGGGCGTCTGTTCGGCGGGTTTCAAGACGACCGTGCAGCCGACGGTGAGGGCTGCGGCGATTTTTGCCACCGCCATCGCAAACGGAAAATTCCAGGGAACGATTTGACCGACGACCCCCACGGGTTCGCGCAGGGTATACGCATGCCACTCGCCGGGTACGCTGAGATTGATGGTCTCACCGCCGATCTTGGTGGCCCATCCGGCGTGGTATCGCAGACTCTCCGCTGCGCCGAAAGTGGCCACCATGCGAGCCATGCGAAACGGCATGCCGTTGTCCAGCGTTTCGAGCAACGCCAATTCGTCGCCGTTGGATTCGATCAAGTCCGCTAGCTTCAGGAGCAGGCGCGCCCGGTAGGCCGGCATGGACATCCCCCACGGCCCATCGAAGGCCTTTCTGGCCGCCTTGACCGCGGTATCGACGTCGACCGCCTCGGCCGCCGCCGCGTGCGCGAAGGTTTGACCGGTCGCCGGATCGATCACCTCGAAGGTCCCGCCCGAGTGGGCGGGCAGCCAGCGTCCGCCGATGAGGAGTTCCCGAGGACGTCGCGTGAAATCCTTCGCCTTGGAGTACAGATCGTCCGATATCAATGCGGCATTCATAGATCACCCGCCGAAGGTTCGCAGTGCCTCGGGTACCTTGTTGGGCATCGCCAGCGCGGCCTGCACGGCCGGCCGCGCATTCATCGTATCAAGCCATGCGCATGCCAGCGGCGCGGTCCTTGGATTCATGATCCCCGGAAACATGCGCGGGACGCCGGCAACCATGGAGTAGCTATTGACGTCCGCAAGCGAGTAATCCGCCCCCGCAAGCCAGCGCGATCCTGCGAGAATCGCCTCCATGCGCTCGATCGACACCGCCAGCCTTCGCGTGGATTCCGCGAGCTGGGCCTCGGTGAAGGACTCGCCGGCGATGGTGGCCCATTTGTCGCGCTGTTCTTTCAACGGGATGCGCTCGAGCATCTTGTCGAGTTCGTTCTTATCCAGGCTCTTGGCGACTTTGCGCACCATGAGATGCCAGCCCCACATGCTCAAGGCCGGACAGAAATATTCGTCGACGAACTTGCTCCAAACCCGCATCCGGGCTCGTTCGGTCAGGCTTTTCGGCCGTAACGGCACGTCCGGAAACGCGTCCTCCAGGTACTCATTGATCACGGTGGATTCGGTAATCACCACCCCGTCATGGACCAGCACGGGAACCTGGCCGTTCGGGTTCAATTTGACGAAATCTTCGCTGTGCTGCTCGAAACGCAGCAAATCAACATAGTGACTGACGAACTCGAGCCCTTTCTCCTTGAGACACAGGAGTGACTTCATCGAATTCGCGACCGGCTCGGCATGGTATAGGTGAAGCATGGTTCGATTGTCGCGCGCCGGCCCAAGGAGGCGCTCGACCCTAGGCGAAGACCCGTTCCACTCAAAGCGCAACCGGACCGGAATCGGCGCGATCTGGTAAAATTCACCGCAGTTATACGTAGTATCGTATGCAATTCCACCGTTTCGACCTGAATCTGCTGATCGCGCTCGACACCTTGCTGCGCGAGAAGAACATTACTCGCGCCGCCGAGAAGGTATTCGTATCGCAGCCCGCCATGAGTGCGGCGCTGCATCGGCTGCGCGACTATTTCGACGATCCGCTGCTGGTCCGTGTCGGCCGCGACATGGAACTCTCGCCGCGCGGCCAATCCTTGGTCGATCCGGTGCGCGAGGCATTGCTGTTGATCCAGACCGCGCTGGGGTCCCAACCCACCTTCACCGCCGCCACCACGCAGCGGGAGTTCACCCTCATCATGTCCGAGGAGGCGGTGCCGGACCTATTGCCGGCCATCCTGAAGCGTGTCTCGGCGGAGGCGCCGGGTATCCGCATCAACATCGAGCTGGTTTCGCATCGAGCGCTATCTCAGCTGGAATACGGCGACGCCGATCTCTGCCTATGCATGGACAGTCTGCGGCTGTTCGACGTGCGCGCCTATCCGGACACGCTTCGAAGCATCCGACTGCGCCCGATTCGCTGGATTTGCGCCGTCGATCACAACCACCCATCGGTCGGCGACAGCATGTCGTCGGAACAGTATTTTTCGTTGCCGCATGTGTTCGGCCGCCCCAATGGATCCAATGTGTCGGCCGATCAATTGGTCCGCCGGCTGTTGGGCGTCGATCTGACCGTACACATCACCGTGCCGAGCTTGCTTCACCTCCCGTTGGTGCTGGCGGGCACCCGCCTGGTTGCAACCCTGCCCGAACGGGTCGCGCATATGTTCGCGACCACCTTCCCGGTCAAAACCTTTCCGTTGCCCTTCGAAACGGAACAGCTGCACGAGATCCTCCTCTGGCACAAACGCAACGAATCGGATCCCGCCCATTCCTGGTTGCGCGACCTGATCGTGCACCTGACCCTCGATAGCACCGCCAGGTAGTTCGCTCAGCGGCGAAAAGCCGCTCCCGCTCGAGACAGAATCGAATCCCCACACGGGGATGATGGGCTCCCATGGCCAAATACCCAGACACCCCCGGATTTACCGGTACGCTGCGTCCCAACCGATTCGAGGGCGATATCCGCGATCTCGAAATCGAGGGTGAGATACCGGCTCAGCTGAACGGCACCTATCATCGAGTCCACCCGGACGCCCAGTTCTCGCCCATGTTTCAAAACGACCAGTTCTTCAATGGCGACGGCATGGTCGGCCTGTTTCATTTCCGCGGCGGCAGGATCGATTTCAAATCGCGCTTCGCGCAGACCGACAAGTGGAAACTCGAGCGCGGCGCGGAGCGCTCGTTATTCGGCGCTTACCGCAATCCTCTCACCGACGATGAGTCGGTGAGAGGAAGGATCCGCGGCACGGCGAACACCAACGTCATCGTGCACGCGGGCAAGCTGCTGGCACTGAAGGAAGACAGCCCTGCGCTTCTCATGGATCCGCTCACTTTGGAGACGCAGGGCTACACCGACTTCGGCGGAAAGATGCAGGGGCAGACATTCTGCGCGCACCCGAAGATCGATCCCGTTACCGGCAATCTGTGCGCATTTGGCTATGCAGCGAAAGGGTTATTGACGCGCGACTGCCACTACATGGAGGTGGGTCCGCGCGGGGACCTTCTGCTGGAGACGTTCTTCGAGGCGCCCTACTACTGCATGATGCACGACTTCGGCGTCACTCGAGACTATGCCGTGTTTCACGTCGTTCCCATCGTCAGCTCCTGGGAGCGCCTGAAGGCGGGGCTGCCCCACTTCGGTTTCGACACATCGCTGCCCATCCATCTCGGCGTGCTGCCCCGGCACGGCGATGCCGGCGCCATGCGATGGTTCAAGGCGCCCACCGTGTTCGCCAGCCATGTCATGAATGCTTTCAACGACGGGACCCGGGTGTTCTTCGATACGCCGGTCGCCAAGAACAACATGTTTCCGTTCTTCCCCGATGTGCGCGGCACCCCCTTCAATCCCGCGGAATCCGCGAGCTACCTGACCCGCTGGACGGTCGACATGGCGGCGCCGGGCGACGGTTTCCAGAAGGTCGAGCGGCTCACCGACTTGTTCGGCGAGTTTCCGCGCATCGACGACCGCTACGCGACGCAGCCGCATCGCCACGGCTGGCTGCTGGTCTCGGATCACACCAAGCCCTTCGATGGTCCGGGCGGACGCGCCTCGGGTCTCATCATGAACTCCATTGCGCACATCGATTTCACCACCGGCAAACAGACGACCTGGTGGGCCGGGGCGCAAACCATCGTCCAGGAACCGTGCTTCATACCCCGCGCCCGGAATTCGGCGGAGGGAGACGGCTATCTCGTCGCGGTGCTCGATAACCTGGTGACCAACTACTCCGATCTCGCGATTTTCGACGCCCGGCGGATTGCGGAGGGACCCCTTGCCTTCGCCAAACTCCCGCTCAGACTACGGCCGGCGCTGCACGGCAACTGGGCCGACGAAGCACGCCCGGCGGCCTGAAACGCCCGCACGGCAATCGAGGATTATGACCGCAAAAGCCCGCCGCTGCATCAGGGCCGGGTTTGATCCCACATATGGTCGAGTTGTTGCTGTTGAGTGCGCTTGAAGATCGCCGCGCCCTCCTCCGTCTCCCGGAATGCGGGGCCCGTGGGCCACAGGGAAAAGTCGCGATAGGCCACGCGCTTCGGGTTACCCTTCATCGCCGCCAAACCCGCCTGAACCTCGAACAGGACGCCACGGGATAGCGCGAGTTCGTGCTCGTCGGGCTGATAAATAGTGCCCACGGGGTAGTCCACGAACGGCGTCCGAGTCTGTTCGATGTGATTGCCGAGGATGTGCGCGACCGGCTTTCCATCGGTGAAGCGAATCATGCGCTGGTTGCTCGATTCGTAGACCGGCAAGTCGCGGATATAGAGACGGCCGGGATACACGTTGTCGCCGGTAAAAAGTATCGCAGTCTGCCGGTCATACAGGGCGACACCGACGGTGTCATGACCCGGGATGGCAAGGACGTCGATGACGCGGCCGCCCAAGTCGACGGTGCCGGCGTCCTCCGGCCAGTTGGCCATTCCGTAGAATTTCCTGGTCGCCTCCACCGTGGGAGCGACGACAGTGGTCGGCATGGCGTCGTCACCGAGCGCCTGCAATTCCGCATCGCCTGCGATGTGGTCGGAATGCGAGTGCGTGTGCACCGCGACGAGCGGTATCGAACCGCGATGGTTGCGCAACAGCCAGCGATGCATCGTCAGTTGCAATGCCGGCGCGATGTTGCCGTGACGAGATCCGGTATCCAGGAGCAGCGCGCGCTCGCCTCCGAAGAGAAGATAGACAAACGGCTTCTCGAAATCGGTGCAGCCGGATTGCCGCAGAATGTACAGATCGGGGTTGTATTCATGGATCTGCCACTCCGGCATCTCCATGCACTTCGGGCCGCCGGTATTCCACGTCGGCGGCAGGCTGCCGGCGCGGACGTCAGGGGTCGCCGGTTGCGTGCCGGCGGCGGAAGGCGGCGCGGCCGCCGCAAACGCGGCCGCCGCAGCCAGGAGTGCCGATGCCGCAAAAGATGTGTGAGCTGTGAGTTTGATTCGCATGATGTTCGGCATGATAGGGTATCCGACGATGAAGACGAAGATTCCCGCATCTGCCCGGCCGGTCTCGCGGGCCGCGCCGGCCACGCGGGCTGCGCCGGTTGCGCCGGTCCGGCCGGCACCGCGACATGGGGTCGCACGCGTCATCTCGAAGCTGGGCATCGGCTCGCGCACACAGGCTGCGCGGTGGGTGAGCGAAGGGCGGGTAAGGGTCAACGGCCGCGTGGTAAGCGACGCCGAGTTTCCCGTGATTCAAGGTCGGGACCGAATCGTCGTCGACGGCCTGGAGCCGGATTCGCCCGTGCGCCTCGTCATCATGCTGAACAAGCCGCGCGGCCTGGTGACCACGACGCACGACGAGCGGGGCCGGGACACTGTTTACAAATGCTTCGAGGGCGCCGCATTGCCGTGGCTCGCGCCGGTGGGACGGCTGGACAAAGCCAGCGAGGGCCTTCTGTTGTTCAGCAACGATCCCGCATGGGCCGCGCGGATTACCGATCCGGCCACCGGGCCCGAAAAAACATATCACGTGCAAATCAACCGTTTACCCGACGCCGCGTTGCTGGCGGATCTCCAGCGGGGCGCCTTCGTCGAGGGCGAACGGCTGGCCGCGAAGATGGCCCGATGTGTGCGCACCGGCGAACGCCATGCATGGCTCGAAATCGTGCTCAATGAGGGACGTAACCGGCAGATACGGCGATTGCTGGCCGCTTTCGACGTGACGGTGCTGCGCCTCGTGCGGGTGTCGGTGGGATCGCTGTCGCTCGGCGAACTGCCCAAGGGTGGCTGGCGGGAACTCACGCTTGAAGAAATGGAATCGCTGTGACAGGGCGCCGAACCCCAGCTACGGGACGATGCCGTAGCGCTCGAATCTTTCGGCCACTTCCGGCGCAATTTGCCTGGCGGCATCGATGTCGCTCGCGCTGTTCTTCTTTTGATCCTTGCGTGATTCGGCCACGGCTCGCGCATACAACGCGCGTGCATTTTTCGGCATCATCTTGAGCGCATCGTCGAAGTCGGCAATCGCCTTGTCATAATTTCCCCGCCGAAGATGCACCAAGCCGCGATCCACAAACAGGTCCGGGTAGTTCTGGTTCTTCTTGTCGGCGGCGCGCAGTGCCGCGTTGCAGTCGCTCAATGCCAGGGCTGAGTCTTGGTTCTGCAGGGCGCTGCTCAAACAACGCCCGGCCCTGGCTATCGGCAGGCGAGAATCATCAGGATGATTTTGAATCCATAGAGAAAATTGCTCGATCGCAGCGGGCAATCGGTCTATCCGCCCATAGAGTTCCGCCAGCATAAAGCGCAAGTCCGCTTGTTTCGGCGCCAAGCGGCCGACGGCTTCCAGATCTGCCACCGCCGCCGGCATATCGCCTTTGGCGAGCTTGATTTCAGCGCGTGGAATATAGGCCGGCAGGAAGTCCTGCTTGAGAGTGAGCACGTGGTCGTAGTCCGCCAGCGCCCGATCCGCCTGGCCGCTCGCTGAATAGGTCTCGGCACGCTGATAATAGAACTCCGGTTCATCCGGCGACAGCCCGATCGCCTTCGAAAGATCGGCCAACGCGGGGCCAAAGTCGCGCCGCGCAGCCAATGCGGAGCCGCGGCGCGCAAGCTCGGCGGCGGGCGTGGGGGACGTTCCGGACGTGGGGGACGTTCGGGAATTGTCCGCTTGCTTCGCCTCGTCGGCTTGCGCGTCGGGTTGGTCTTCGGGACTGGCCGCGGCCGGTTCCGGTCGGTTACTCGATAGGTTGAATACCGGACCGCCGTTATACGACAGGAAAAGCTTATGCTCTTTGTTCGCGACGAAGACACGATGGGAGACGAAGAAATCCGCACCGACCAGCATGTCGGTGTTGTCCAACCCGATATCCGCAATACGTAGCTTGGTGTTCTTGATCTCCTCATCGTCGCCTATCTTGAAACTTGCAAACGGCGCGATGTATTCCCTGGTCATCCCTCGACCGATGCCCCGGGTGTACCCGGATGCGACTACGCCCGGCGAGTCAGGTCCGACTCCCGCGCGCTCGGCCGCCTTGAGGGAAAGCACTGAGGTAAAGGCGCCGGTATCGAATTCGACGCGAATTTTTTTGCCGTTGACGTAGGCAACGCCAATGGTATGAGGGTGCATGGGTTCGATGCGCTCGATCGGCATCCAAGAAAAAGCCTGTCCGGGGGTCAGCCAATACGCCAAGCGCGCATGATCGCAGCCTTCCGTTTTGAACAGGCGTATTGCGCCAGTGGCTAGATCATATTCGACGTCGAAACTCTCCAGAAGATTCTGGCCGAGCAGTCCCGCGTTACCTACTTCGCTCCCGCCCACCAAAAACTCGACGTTCTTGATGGTGACGCCGACTATCGAGAATTCCTTCACGGTGGCTAGCCGAACCTCCGCGGCACCGCCGATCCCGAAAACTCTCAGTCCATACGGCCCCGCAACGGTTTTGAGGCCGTACTCGGCGGCCGTGGCGGAACTGATCATGCTGTAAAAGGCGCCGCTGTCCAAAACGAACTTCGCGTCCCTATTATTGATCTTCACGTCGATCGTGGGACGAAAGCTGTTCATGGTGATCGGCAGCTCGATCACTTTGGCAATTTTGCATTTTTCCGCCGCGACGGCCGAGGGTGCACCGAGAAACGCCGCGCAACCCATCAGCACGGCGCTGAGCCGGATCGACAATGTGGATTTTGGCGCAAGAGCCGACCGCGAGGATCGATCCTGTGACTTCGCAAGAACCTTCCCTGTATGGCCGCGCACGGCGGCCAGTTTGCATTTAAATTACATGGGCGGTCAAGAAACCGAACTCAGGTCGCCCAATGTGCGTCTCTGCGGCGAGTCACCGCGCGACGGTCTCGCTCACTCCCCGTAGAACACCAGTGCTCGCAATTCGATGCTCTCGCGCGGCGGCGCACCGGCGGGTGTGGTTGGATCTTCGAACGCCGAATGCGGTACAAAGCGTGCACGTCCATCATCGGCAGAATCGAAACATTTGATCAGCATCACCTCGTCCCGACGCATCGCGGGGGCGTAGAACCAGCGCTGAGAGGGATTGAACTTCACGTAGTAGATCTCACCGGTGCGGTCTGGATAGACGAGATCCGTCGCGACGAGATCGTCACTGTCGACGCTTTGAGCATCGGCGACGGCCAGCGGCGCATCTTGAATCGGCCCGCGGATGGGCCGCCACACGTTGATCACGGAAAAGCGCCCGCGCAGCAGACCGCCCGCCTCCTCGCCAAGCAGATCGCGGACCCGTTGCGGACCGGATTTCACAGTGTAGTCGTTGTGTACGCGGGGCACGGGCTGACGCGGAATCCCGATCGCTCTGTCGGTCGCTCCCGGAATCCGGCGACGAATCGTGTGATCGAAAACGACCACGCGGGATGCACCGGTCAATTCCTCGAGCAAAGATGCTACTTCGGAGTAGTAGCGGGTTTGGACCGCTTCCTCATCGGAGAAGTCCCTGACATCGCTCGCGGCGGTGACCACCTGAAATCCCTCCCGTTCGAGCGAGAGAGTCGACGCGACCGGCCGAACATCGTGAATTGTGACCGTGTGGTCCCGATAGATGGCCGTCGTACGCGGTACGCCCGGCGGCGGCTCGTATTCCAACGAACGCGGCTTTTCGTTCATCGGCTCGAGGTAGCGCAGTGCCGCCTCGACGCGCGGCAATCGTTCGATGTCTGGTGTGTTCATGGCGCTTCATTCCGTACCGTGCGACGTTTGCACAGTCGCATGGTGATCCGAGGCACCGTCTCGGAACAAACAGAGGTTGTTGAGTTCGGTTTAGTTTTTCTTCATTGATCGGGTCGCGACGCAATGACCGCGTCGACCGATGGCGTACGCCAACCGCTGCGCACACCCCAGCGGCAAAATATCAGCGCAGCCAGCGCGACGCAGAGCTGGTCCCAGCCGTAGCCGATGTAATCGTGGCCTGCAAATTCCTTGCTTCCTGCCCAAGAGAGAGCGGCGACGGCGGCAAGATAGGCGATCAACCACCACGCCCCGCGCAGTTGCCGGCCGAAATCGCGCCACCCGGCCTTGGCCTGGTAGTAAAGGTAGACCGGTATCGGCAGGATCAACAGCAGCATGATCTCCCCCGTGTGCGGCCAGCGCGCCCAGTAGAGCATCAGGGTCGCGAGCACAAAGGCCAGTGGCGCCAGTACATACAGCCCGGGCACCCGCAAGGGCCGGTGCAGCTCGGGTGCGGTTCGCCGCAGCACCATGACGCTGATCGGCACGACGAGGTAAGTGATGATCGTAGCGACCGAAATCACGGCCGCAAGCTTGCCCCACCCGCGGAAGAAGAACAGGAATATGAAGGACACGACAATGTTGAACCACATCGCCGGACGCGGTATGCCGAACCGCGGATGCACCCGGCCGAATACCTCGGGCGCCGTGCCGTTGCGCTCCATCGCATAGATCATGCGTGCAGTGGTGGCGGTATAGGTCACGCCCGTGCCGCTCGGGCTCACGAAGGCGTCGGCATATAAAAGGAGGGCAAGCCAGTTCAGGTTCAGCGCCAGCGCGAGTTGGGCGAATGGCGAGCTGTATTCCAGCGCCGCCCAGCCCTCGTGCAGGTGGTCCGGCGACACTGCGCCGAGAAAGGCGACTTGGAGCATCAGGTACACGACCGTGCTCAGTGCGATCGAACCAAAGATCGCAATCGGGATGCTGCGGCCCGGATTGTGCGCTTCGCCCGCCAGGTTCACCGGGCTCTGAAAGCCGTTGTAGCTGAAGACGATGCCGCTGGTGGCCACGGCCGTGAGGATGGAGGCGACATTGCCGACATGCGGGCCCCCATGGACGCCCAATCGAAAGTTTTCCCAATGAAAACCGCTCCACATCAATGCGATCGCGGTACCCGCGGGCACGATCAGCTTGAAGAATGTGATGGCGCTGTTGGCGCCGGCAAACACCTTCACGCTCCAGAAGTTGAACAGAAAATAGATCACGACCAGCACGGCGGCGATGGATATGCCCGCTACGCTGAGCTCGCCCTGGCCGTTGGCGGCATGCACGTACAATGCGTTGGCCCAGGCCCAGGGCCAGGAACTCATGTACTGCACCGACGCCTCGGCCTCCACCGGGATGACCGACACGATTGCAATCCACGCGGCCCAACCGGCGACGAAACCGGTCAGCGAACCGTGCGAATAGTGTCCATAGCGCACCGCACCGCCGGACTCCGGAAACATCGCCCCGAGCTCCGCATACGTGAGCGCGACGAACAGGATGACTACGGCACCGATGATCCAGGCGTAGATCGCACCTGGACCGGCCAGCTGCGCCGCGCGCCAGGCGCCGAACAACCATCCCGACCCGATGATCGAACCCAAACCGGTGAACATCAGGGCGACGGTGCCCACTTCACGGCGGATCGCACTTTCATTGGACATTCGTGATTTTCCCTTTGGACACTGGATCGCCATCGCGACGCGGCAGAGTATGCGTGAGGAGCTTCAGGACTTACAGCCTTGCAGTCTTCACGTTGTTCAATTCCTCGAGAAACTTCGACATCGCCGGCGACGTGAAGCTTCGACGTCGGCGGTAGACGAAGAACCGCCGCTGCATGTCCATCCCCTTGACCGCGATCGGTCGGATCAGCCCGCAGGCTTCCTCGGCAGCGTATAGCGGCTCGGGAAGCCACCCCAGGAATAGCGTGCGGGCGACGATCGCTTTGATGACGCTCGGCGACCGCGTCTCGATGCTGACGCGCGGCGCGGGTGCTCCCAGTCCATTGACCAATGAGTTGAACTGCCGCCGCGGCTCCGCCTCCTCCGGCGGCATTACCCACGCCATGCCGGCAAGGTCGAAAATGGACAGGTCCTTGCGTCGCTGCAGCGGGTGCGTCACCGACGTGATGACGGAGTAGCGATCGTTGAACTTGTGTTCGGCCACCCGCAGAATGTCCTGACTCTCGGGGATGGGGCCGGCGAGTGCCACATCGATGTCATTGTGGACGAGGGCGAACGCCAGCTTGTCCTCGACAGCCTCCACGATCTGCACCTGCAGGCTCGGCCAACGGCTCAGGATTCGGTTGAGCACGTCGGGCAGCAGCATGATTGCCGCGCTGGCGACGGCGCCGACGCGAATCGTTCCTCGACCGAGCCCGCGCAGTGCATTGATCTCCTCGAGCGCGAGATTCGCCTCGGTGCTGAGGTGCGTGGCGTAAGGCAGCAACGCTTCGCCGAAACTGGTAAGTTCCATCCCCGTCGAATGACGCTCAAACAGCTGCACCTGCAGCATCGTTTCCAATCGCTTCACGATTCGGCTGAGCGCGGGCTGCGATAAATGCAGGCATTCTGCCGCGCGACCGAGACTGCCGGTCTCGACAATCGCGAGAAACGCCTTTAGCTGCCGAGGGTCGAAGGTCATGCACGGATGTTATGACTTTGGCCAGCTTTGGCATAGCCGGTCCACCGGTCGGGGAGGATGATCGTTGCGGTCGCAGCCGCTAGGGGTGGTCGGGGTGATAAACGGGCGGGGGGAAGCAATCGCCGCGACTGCCGACGAGCAGACGGTGCGCGAGGCCGTGTTCCGCTTTTTGCGGGCGGTCGGCCTGACGACGATCTTTGGCAATCCCGGCTCGACCGAACTGCCGATGTTCAGGCACTTTCCGAGCGACTTCCGCTATGTACTCGGGTTGCAGGAATCGCTGGTGGTCGGCATGGCGGATGGCTTTGCGCAGGCCACCCGCAACGCCGCGCTCGTCAATCTGCATTCGGCGGCGGGGGTGGGACATGCGCTCGGGAATGTCTTCACCGCCTACAAGAATCAAACGCCGCTGGTCATCACTGCGGGCCAGCAGGCTCGGTCGATCCTGCCATTCGAGCCGTTCCTGTACGCCGCGCAGGCCGCCGAGTTCCCCAAACCATACGTCAAATGGAGCTGTGAACCGGCACGCGCGGAAGACGTGCCCGCGGCGATTGCGCGCGCTTACTACGTGGCCATGCAGGCGCCCTGCGGGCCGACCTTTGTGTCGGTGCCGGTCGACGATTGGGATCGCGTGGCGGCACCGATCACGGCACGCCGGGTCAGCCGCTCAGTCCGTGGCGACCCGGCGCTGCTGCAGGACGCAGCCGAGGCCATGGGCAACGCCCGTCGTCCGGTGATCGTGGTCGGCGCCGCCGTCGCTCGCGACCAGGCATGGGAGGAAACCATCGCGCTGGCGGAGCGCCATCAGGCTGCCGTTTGGGTAAGCCCCATGTCGGGCCGCAATAGCTTTCCGGAGAATCACCGCCTGTTTGCCGGTTTCCTCTCGGCCGACCGCGGCATGATCGTGAGAGATCTGGAAGGAACCGACTTCATTCTGGTGCTGGGTGCTCCGGTCTTCACCTACCACGTGGAGGGATTCGGATCGCACGTCCCGGAGGGCGCCAAGCTCGTGCAGCTGGTCGACGACCCGGCCGCTGCGGCGTGGAGCCCGGTTGGAGTATCCATCGTCACGAGTTTGAAGCTTGGCATCCGCGAGCTCCTCGCAGGCCCTGCACCCCGGCAGCGGCCGGCGCCGCCGAAACTCTTGCGCCCGGCGCGCCTGACGGGCACCAGCCTGACCGATGAATACCTGCTGCAGCAAATTGCGGCTCTTCGCCCGCCGGACAGCCTCATCGTCGAGGAGGCGCCGAGCAGCCGGCGCGCGATGCATGATTACCTGCCGATCACCCAGCAGGACGGTTTCTTCACCTGTGCCAGCGGCGGACTCGGGCATGGTCTGCCTGCGGCCATCGGGATCGCGTTGGGTCGTCCGGGCGCAAAGATCGTCGCGATACTGGGCGACGGTTCGAGCATGTACGCCATCCAGGGCCTGTGGTCAGCGGCGCAGCTCGGGCTGCCGATCGCATTCATCATCATCAAGAACGGCTGCTACGAAGCACTGCATGAATTTGGCCGGCACTTCGACATGGGGCCGCTTCCGGGAACGGCGTTGCCGCAGCTCGATTTCAGCGGACTTGCGCAGAGCCAGGGCGTTCAGTCGATACGCGTGGAACGGCCCCAGGATCTGGATCACGCGCTGAACACGGCGTTCCAGTCAGCCAAACCGATTCTGGTGGAGGTAGTGGTGGAGACGCCTGCGGAGGCATTTTAGGGAGATCTGCAATCTGAAAAGGAAATAGCAACCCAAAGAGTTGCGCGAATTTCCGCTTGGTTGGCCATCGCGCCGCTGCATATCACAAGAAACGCGGCGTCTTACGGGAGAACGACAATGAATGACGCTTCTACGCCCGAGAATTCGCATCCGAATATCCGGAATCTCATCCTGCTGTACGGGCTGACGGCCGGCGCCGCCTTCGGGGTCCGTGCCGAGGAGCCGGACCAGTCCGCGCACGGCCAACTGCAGGAGATCATAGTCACCGCCCAGAAGCGCTCGGAAAATCTGCAGCAGGTTCCGATTACCATGCAGGCGTACACCGGCGAGCAACTGCAGAACGCAGGGGTCTCGCAGCTCACGGACATTACGCGTCTGGCGCCGAATCTGAATGTCGTCGTGCAGAACGCCCTCAGTCAGCACATCGTGATCCGCGGCGTCGGCACCAACGAATTCTTCGGCAACGCGCCTTCGTCCGTCGGCATGTACATGGATGAGGTGACCATGAACTCCTCCTACATGAGCACGCTCGGATTATTCGACATGAACCGCGTCGAGGTGCTGCGCGGTCCGCAGAACAGTCTGTTCGGACGCAATACCACCGGGGGCGCGGTCAACTACATCACGAACATGCCGAAGGTCGGCAAGGACGAGGCCGACGGCTACGCGCTGCTGACCTATGGCCGCAACAATCTCACCGAATTCGAGGGAGGCGTATCGCTGCCCGTGTCTTCCACGGTTGCCCTGCGCCTCGCCGGCATGTATCACTCGCGCGACGGCATCTGGCACAATCTCGACACCGGCGATCGCCATTACGGAGACGAGAAGCGCCATTCGGAACGCGCCACCTTGGTGTGGGAGCCGACTTCCTCGACACGCGTGACATTGAGCGCACACTCGGCACGTTCGAACGGCGGCGCTCAGCCGCAAAAGATGGCCGGCGCGCTGCTCAACAATCCACCCCTGCGCATCAACGATCTGGCGCCTTTCACCGGCAATATCGACTGGGTGAACGGCACCCTGAATTCGGCGGGCAATGTGCCCACCGTGAATATAGAGGGGTTCGACCGCCTCACGACCCGCTGGCGCGACATATGGGCCGGCGGCTCGCAGCGCGCGGACTTGAACGTGGATGGGGGCTACGTCAAGGTGGCCTACGATTTTGGCCCTGCGACGATCAACTCGATTTCGTCGTACGACCACACGCATGCCCTGTATGAAGAGGACAACACCGGCGACGGCAACATCGCGGGCGCCGGTTCGCCCGGCGTGACGCACGACGTGTTGATCATCGACATGGACCAGTCATACAAGCAGTTCACCCAGGAGTTCCGGCTGGCGTCCAATGATGACAGTGCTCGGTTCCGCTGGATCACCGGACTGTATTATCTGAGAGAGACCGCATTCCTCGGACAGGACATCCGCTTCGGGAACAACGGCTTTCCCGGCGCGCATCCGTCGGCGAATGGCATCACTCCGCCCAGTCTGTTCGATGTGATTCCCGATCCCTATGCCAACACCGTCTCGTTCAGCATCCACAATCTGAAGGATCAAAGCTCGTCGGTGTACGGCCAGGGGGATTACAAACTCACCGACAAGCTTAATTTTACCCTGGGCCTGCGCTACACGCGGGACGACAAGGGCGATCCCTCGTATTACGCCGGCGCCTTCGTCAAGCCGCTCATCTGGGACCCGTCCATCTACATCGGCATCGACGAAATTCGCCGGCTCTCAGCCGGGCTGCCGCCGTGCATACCGAAGGGCCCGGGATACATACCATTCGTGCATTGCGCGGATACCAATACCCGCAGCGATCTGAAGAACGATGAGGTAGGCGGCAAGGCCGGGCTGCAGTATCACCTGACCGACGAGGCCATGGTCTACGGCAGCTACTCGCGCGGCTTCAAGTCGGGAAAATTCGATCTGGAATTCCTGCATACCGATGACACGCCGTTCCCGCAACGCCCGCTCAAGCCCGAGACGCTGGATGCGTTCGAGCTTGGATTCAAGTCGGAGCTGCTCGACCGGTCGCTGGTGTTCAACGGCGCGATCTTCTTTGATATCTGGAAGAACCAACAGGTCTTCAACGTGGGGGTAAACGGTCCGGAGTTCTTCAATCTTCCCGAGTCGCAGATCAAGGGTGCGGAACTCGAAACAAACTGGGTTCCGGCCAAACATTGGCTGCTGTCCGGCAATATCGGCCTGCTGCACACGGAACTCACCAATGTGACCGGCATCGACTTCAATCTGCACCAGGGAGACTTCCAGAAGGGGCACGAATTACCGTTGGCGCCGAAATTCACGGGCAACGCCGCCGTGGCGAGGGAGTTCGAAATAGGGACGGAGCGCCTCGTCTTGCAGACGGATGCTCGGTATCAGAGTTCGTCGAAGGTGAAGTACAGCCCGCAGGTGCCGATTGACGAATACACCTCGCGCTTCGAGCTCAATGCACGGGCGACGTACGCTTTTGGTAATGCGCGGCAGTATGAGTTGTCGATCTACGGCGACAATCTGACGAGCGACAAGTACTGCCTGGAGATCCAGGATCTGCGCGGAGTTGCGGGCTCTTTCTACTGCGTGCCGAACGACGGCGAGGTTCGCTACGGCCTGCAGGCGCGAGTAACCTTCTAGCGTCGCGGAGTCAGATCCGCCCGGCGGAAATCTCCCGGCCGATGTAGTCGGCCTGCCGCAGCACCAGCGACACGATGGTGAGCGTGGGATTGGCGGCTCCGGCGGTCGTCTGCACGCTGCCGTCCGAGATGAACAGATTCGGAACGTCATGCGTGCGGCCGTAGGGTGTCGTCACCCCGAGCGCCGGATCGCGACTCATGCGCGCCGTACCCATCTGATGCGTCGCCGGCGGCGTCGCACTCAAGATCGTGCGCTTCGCGCCTGCCGCTTCATAGATCCGCTGTCCTTGCTTCTGCGCATGGGCGCGCAGCGCGATATCATTCTCGTGTTCCTCGCAATTGATGTGCGCCGCCGGCAGGCCGTGCGCGTCCTTGATCGTGGCCGACAACGTGATCCGGTTGCCCGGCCGAGGCATGTCCTCGCCGTTGACCAGCATGCCCGCCAGATTGCGGTAGTTGTCCATGACGGATGCGAATTCGCGGCCCCAACCGTAGCGCAGTCCCACCAAGGGCAGAGTGGGCAAGTCCAGCGCACAGAGCTCCAGATGATAGCCGCCCACGAATCCCCGTTTCGGATCGTGTACGTTTTCATCCTCGACCACGCCCGCCAGCGTCGCGCCGCGGTAAGAGTGCACCGGCTGATCGAAGACGCCCCAGACGAATCCGGTCAAATGATGGCAGTAATTTCGCCCCACCTGGTCCGAACTGTTGGCGAGCCCGTGCGGAAAGCGCGCGGATTCCGACAGCAGCAGCAGTCGCGCGCTCTCGATGGCGTTTCCGGCCAGGCAGATGAATCTCGCCTTCTGCCGCTGTTCCCGTCCTTCAGCGTCGCGGTAGACGACACCCGTCGCCTTGCCTGCGGCATCGTGTTCGATACGAGTCACCAAGCACTCGGTGCGCAGATCCAATTTTCCGGTGGCTTCGGCGCGCGGGATCTCCGTGTACAGCGTGCTCCACTTTGCGGCGGTTTTGCAGCCCTGCACGCAGAAGCCCTGCTGGATGCAGAAACCGCGGCCGTCCTGGGCGCGCGAATTGATGGCCAGGTAATTGGTATGCACGCGCTTGTAGCCCAGGCGCCTTGCACCGGTGTACATCACCTTGAAATTATTGGACGCCGGCATCCCGGGATTGCCGTTGCGCCGCGTGACGCACATGCGCTTTTCGGCAACGAGATACCAACGCTTCAGTTCCTCGTACTCGATCGGCCAATCGGCCAGCGACGTACCGGGCACATCGCCATAGGTGGTGCGCGCACGCATCTCGTAGCGCCGCAGACGCGGCGTCGCGGCGGTCCAGTGCACGGTGGTCCCGCCAACGGTGCGGCAATGCCAGGCGGGCAACGTCGGCGAAGTTTTGACGGGATCCCAGGTACCGCTCTGCGAGCGGGGCTCCAGCCAGGTGAGCTGTCCGAAGGCCTCTCCCGGATTCTGCGAGAAGCTCGCGGGTGTCTGACGCCGGCCCGCTTCGAACATCACCACCTTGAGGCCGCGCCTCGTCAGCTCATGCGCCATGGTGCCGCCTCCGGCACCCGATCCGATCACCACGACGACATCGGCGTCGTTCTGCTGGAATCTACTCATACGGGCATCGGCCCGCCGGCCGCCGGAGGTACTTCGGGCAGCCATTTCAGATCGTTGAAGCCGCGCAGCAGGTATCCGCCCTTCGAAAAGGCCTCGCCCTCGTAGCCGAAATGCGCCCAGGCGATGGGATTGCCGTACAGGACCATCAGCGTCTTGATTCGTACCGACTGAAAGAACGGCGAGGTTTCGACGGTCTGGAGCCTTTGTACGCGGAGCGCTTCGGAGCCCTTGGCAAAATCCGCACCCAGTCCCAAAAGCCCGGCCGCCAGCTGCGATCGAGTCTCTTCCGACCTGACCGCATCGCCGTCGATCGCGCCGACGACGAGCGCATAGGCCGCGTCGTCGAGACCGTCATGCGGCGCAATGGTGTGAACCATGGCCAGCAACGCAGCCGACTGCTCCGGATCCAGTGCGTGAAGATCCACGGCCCACGTTCGGCTCGGGATCAGCGTTGCCAGCGGATTGAGCGCGCCCAACACCCCCGTAAGAACAGCGGTGACGCCCTGGACGAATTGGCGGCGACCCACGGCCGTCCCAGCGTCCGGCAGCACTACGCGGTCTCTATGCGGCCGACCACTTGATCGCGGCCGATGACGGTCTCCGGTGCGGCCAGGATGGTGAGTTTTCCCGAGGCCGGCGCGACCAATTCCAGTTGCGCCTTTTCAACCATGACCTCCGCCACCGGCTGCCCTTTGGCGACCGAAGCGCCGTTCTGGTAGATCCAGGTCACGACCACACCTTCCGTGCTGTCGCCCCACATGTCCTGGGGTACGACGATATCGACGCTCACGACATCGACCTCACTTCTTTCCCTTCATCGTGGACTTCACGGCCGCAATGATTCGCTCCACGTTGGGCAGACAGAAATCCTCCATCGGTCGCGAGAACGGCACCGGCACGTCGGGATAAGCGACGCGAACCGCCGGGGCTTTCAAGACGGTGGGATCGCGCTCCGCAACGACGGCAAGAACTTCGGAGGTCACACCGAAGCTCATGTAGTCCTCGTCGGCCACCACCAGGCGACCGGTCTTCGCCACCGACTTGAAAATGCCCTCGCGATCGAGCGGCACCACGCTGCGCAGATCGAGCACCTCGGCCGAGATGCCTTCGGAGGCAAGCTGTTCGGCGGCCTGCAGCGCATTGTGCACCGTGAGCCCGAGGCCCACGATGGTCACATCGCCGCCGTCGCGCCAGATGCGGGATTGGCCGAAGGGAATCGTGTAGTCATGTTCCGGCACCGTCGCCAGGGCCTTCGGCAGCGGAAAGCCCAGCCAACCCAGGCCCCACAGCCGCTTGTGCACCATCCACACGGTGACGTTGTCATCCTGCAGGCAGGAGGCCATCAAGCCCTTGGCGTCGTAGGCATCCGCGGGAGTCACGATCTTGATTCCGGGGACATGCCCCAGAGTTGCAAACAGCGTCTGCGAATGTTGAGCCGCATCGTTGTAGCCCCCGCCGTAGCCGATCATGAACGTCAGCGGCACCTTGAACTGACCGCCCGACATGTAATGCGTCTTGGCGGCGAAGTTGTAGATCTGATTGAAGCAGACGCCGATGAAATCGACGAACGCGATCTCCACGATGGGCCGCATGCCGGCCATCGCCGCCCCGGTCGCGATGCCGATGAAGCCGGTCTCCGAGATGGGCGTGTCGATGATGCGCGATGCGCCGAATTCCTCGGCCATTCCCACCGTCGTGCCGAACACGCCGCCGAGCTTGGCGACGTCCTCGCCGATGACGAACATGTTGGGATTCTTGCGCATCTCGCTGAACACGGCCTCGCGTCCCGCGCGGGCCATGGTGAGAGTGCGTTCGGAACCGGGGGCGGCGGCAGGTATAGGCTGTGCCATGGTCTCGTTCTCCGGTCAGGCGTACAGGCGCTTGAGCGCCTCGGTTGCGTCGGGATACTCGCTCTCGCGGCCGAAGCGCATGGCTTCGTCGACCTCTCCCTGCACCTTCGCCTCCAGCGAAGTCATCTCGCCCGCCGATGACACCTTGTCGGCGAGCAGCCGCTCACGGTACGCCGGGATCGGATCCTTCATGGCCTTGCGTTCGGCGTCGGGACGGTAGCCGCCGCTGTCGCCGATGAAATGGCCATGCAGCCGCTCCGTTTCGAGTTCGAGAATCGTGCCGCCCTGCCCGCTCCGCGCGCGCTGCACGGCACGGCCGGCGGCCTCGAAAATCAGGTCGGGATCATTGCCGGAGACGAACTCGCCGGCGATGCCATACGCCGATGCTCGATCTGAATTCCGTTCTATCGCGGTGGAATCCTTCTTGTGGACCGATACCCCGTACTTGTTGTCCTCGATGACGCAGATGAAGGGCAGCTTCCACAGCCCCACCATGTTCAACACTTCGTGAAACGCGCCTTGATTCGCGGCACCGTCGCCGATGTAGGCCACCGCGATGCCGGGCTTGCCCTGCATCTTGCGGGCAAGCGCCATGCCCGCGCCGGGCCCCATGCCCTCGGCGATGATGCCGCTCGAGAAAAAATTCACCTCGGCGCTGTACAGGTGCATGTGACCGCCGCGGCCGCCGGAAAGACCGGTCTTCTTGCCGAACAATTCGGCCACCATTTTCTTGAGGTCCACACCGCGCGCCACCGCCACGTGATGCGGCCGATGGCCGGCGCCCACGGCGTCTTCCTTGCCCAGGTGCACGCAAACACCCGCCGCGCAGGGTTCCTGGCCGAACGACTGATGCATCTCGCCCGGGAGCGGGCCCTTGCCCATGTGAAACACCGGCGTCTTGCCCTCCATGTACGCCGCGAGCACCGCATCGTCGAGACGCCGGCTGCGGTACATGGCTTCGTACATCCAGAGTCGCTGCTGCGAGGAGGGTTTCATGGCTTACTTGCCGGGCGCGAAATTGAATCTGACTGTGGCATACCACTGACGCGGCGGATTGTAGCTGGCGTCGACCACGGCGAGGCCACCCTGGTTCTGGCCCGACACCACGTAACGCCTGTCGGTGATGTTGGTGCCGCCCAATGCGAACTCCCACAGCTTGCTGGGTGCCCGGTAGGTCGCCACCGCATTGACCAAGCTCATGTCCGGGCGTTCCAGCTGCCAGGTATTGCCGATGTCGTTGAACTCATGAGTGATGTAGGTGTAGTCGACGTTGAACTGCACCGCGGATGAATTGGGCAGGTCAACCACGTACTGCGGACCCACGGATCCCTTGAATTTGGGAGTCTTGGGCAATTCGCACACACCGTTCTGGAATGACGCCGCGACCATGGCCGCCGTATTGGTTGGGGTTACGGTCGGAGCATTCTGGCTTCGTTCAGGGCAGGAATTCCGCGTCAACAAGTAGCCGTTGTCTCCAACGTTATTCAAGCGGTCATACGCGGCATGCGTGTACCCTGCGCCGGCCGTCACAGAGAATCCGCCGCCCATGACCGCCTCCAATTCAGCCTCGAAGCCGTAGATCGTCGCATCCCCGGCATTGACGATGGTGGGCGAGATGCCCTGCTGCGAGTTCAGCTGGATGTTGTCGTACTTGGTATGAAACGCGGCCAAGTTCAAGCGCATGCGATGATCGAACATCTCGGATTTGAATCCGAGCTCAAACGACTTGGCGAATTCAGGCTCGAAGTGCAGGCTCGAATCGTACGTTGGATGCGGGTTCGACAAACGTGTCGTCCAGCTCCCGGTTTTGTAGCCCTTGGAGAACGACACGTACAGCATCATGTCCTGATTGATGTGGAAATCCACGCCCGCCGTGGGTGAGAAATTGTTGTAATCCTGCGTGAACGGACCCGTGGGGTAGTACGTATAGGGATGGCCCGCAACTGGGAAGCCGATCGTCTGCTGGCAGGTTAGGAACGCCGGAGCGCCCAGGGTGTTGGGGGCGCCGGGCGGAAAACAGCCGCTGATCTTATAGGCCAGACCATTATCATCGGTCTGATAGCCCTGGAATTCCTTGTGCTCCCTCGTTTCCCGCCCGCCGAGGGTGAACGACCATTGATCCGTCAACTTGAAGTTGAGGTGCGCATACAGGGCTTCAGCGCGGGTGTCGAGATCATTGGGTCCGTCAATCATCAGGAGTCCCAATGGAAACGTCACGTAGTCATGCAAGTGGCCGCCTTCCTTGAAGTAGTAGGCGCCGACGGCGTAGTTCAAGCGATCGTCGATAGCGGCGCCGTTCAACTGCAGTTCTTCGGAAACCTGGTGCTGAATCATGTCGAACGAGGTCGCGAGATAGTATTCAGGCGAACCATCGAGATCCATGCCCGCATCCCAATGCATTGCCCGGTAGGCATTGATCCACTTCAGGTTCATGCCATGGTCGAGTTTCCAATCGAGCACCGTACCGAATCCGAAGTTGGTGAGGCGCGAGAAGTTGTTTCCCGTGGCGTACGTCGTATCGATGTTGTTGGTCTGGAACCGGCTGTCCAAGGGCAGATAGTTGTTGTACGGATTGTGGTCCACATTGACGCCCGCGAGTGGCGACGAGATCGGCATCGGAGTGGGCGTCGGGCTCAGGCCGCCGCGCGGCGACGAACACAGGACGCCCAGCGGCACGCCGTTCAAGCATAGATTCGCCAGCGTCCCCAGGCTTCCTCCCGCCAATTGCGGCGACTGAATCGACAACACCGTGTTCGGAGACGCGGACTGGTCAACGTGCAGATAGTCACCCGACACCGTCAATTTGATGTCGTCGCTGGCATGGAAAACGATTTTGCCGCGCGCCGCCCATTTGCCGATGCCGCCCTGGGTCGAACCCGCGGCGTATCCGGCGGCCGGAAATTGCTGAGCTGAATCGACGACATAGGGGCAGGTCACCGTGGTGCAATCGGGAATTCCAGCGCCCGTCCCGCCGGCGTTGTTCTGCACATAGGGAATGCGTCTCTGATAGCCCTCGCGCTTCTCCTCGGAGAATGAAAACGTGCTGAGTATTTGATCGGTGAAGGGCACATCCATTGATACTTTGGTGTCCAGCCGATTGAACGAGCCCCCGGTGACTTCGCCCTTGACCTTGAACTCATTGCCGGGATCGCGGGTCACGATGGAGATCGCGCCGCCGATGGAGTTGCGACCGAACAAGGTACCTTGCGGGCCCTTCAAGATTTCGACCCGGTCGACGTCGAGCATTGTGGTATTGGCGCCGACGCTGCGGGCCAGATACACGCCGTCGACATACACGCCGACGCCCGGGTCGAGGTTGAAGGCGAAATCATCTTGGCCGATGCCGCGGATATATGCGGACAGCACGGTGTCCGATCCGGAAAACGGCGCTCCCGCATCGAGATTGACGTTGGGCGAGAGATTGCTCAGCTGATCGACACTGGTGATCGCCTTTTGCTGCAGAGCTTCGGCCGAGAACGCACTGATGGCGATGGGCACTTGCTGGATGTTTTCCGTGCGCTTCTGAGCGGTTACGGTGATCTCCTCCAGCACGCCGGTGTCCGCCTGTTGCGCGATGGCTGCACCGGCGCACAGAGCGAGCCCCGACAATGCCACGGCACCAGCAGCCTTGATTCGGCCAAAAGTAGAATTCCTGCCCATAGTCCCCACCCCCTGCCTTATAGATCTTTTGTATCCCTGTTGCCGGTCCGCAACAAGGGCACGGACGGAGGGAGTTTTCCGCAGCGTGGACTCAGCAGCCCCCGGCTACTCGACCAAGAGGGAAATTTGGCTCGCCTCGGAGCGCATGCACCCCGTCCGGCCGTCTAGTAGAGTCCCGCGATGAAATACGAAACTCGCCTGATCTGGGTGTTGGGGATCACGTTCGGGTTCGTATTCTTCGACCGGAATGCCGTCAGCTTCCTGATGCCGTTCATCGCGAAGGATCTCTCGTTCACCAACAGCGAGGTCGGGCTGATCGCCTCGGCGCTCTCCTTTACCTGGGCCATTGCCGGCTTCCTTGGGGGCGCCTACGCGGACCGCACGATGCACCGCAAAAAGATCTTGGTGGCGGCGGTCATCGCCTTCTCCTTGTGTTCCTTCCTGTCGGGCATTGCCGGTTCCTTCCTTGCGCTCTTCGCAACTCGATTGCTGATGGGGGTCGCCGAGGGCCCGATCCTGCCGGTGTCGCAATCCCTGGTGGCGTTCGAATCGGCGGACGGCCATCGCGGCTACAACATGGGTGTGATGCAGAACTTCGGCAGCAATCTGCTCGGCTCGTTCGCCGCTCCGCTGATCCTGGTCGCCATCGCCAAAGCATCCACCTGGCACACGGCGTTTTTCGTCGCGGGCATCCCCGGGCTCATCATGGCCGCGCTCATCGTCAAGTATGTCAAGGAACCGAAGGTTCACACTCTGGGATCGGCGGACCGCGCCACAGGTGCCGGCATGCGATGGACCGCGATGCTCAAGTTTCGCAACATGTGGCTGTGCATGTTCATGAGCATCGTCATGGTCGCGTGGATGGTGCTGGGCTGGGCGTTTCTACCCTTGTACTACATCGACGTGAAGCACTACTCCCCTGGGCAGATGAGCGTCCTCATGAGTGTGCTCGGCTTGTCGGCGGCATTTTTCAGCTTTGTCGTCCCGGGTTTGTCCGATCGCCTCGGCCGGCGGACCGTCGTCATCGCCTTCAATCTGATAGGCGCCGTCGTGCCGGCCGCCGTTCTCTATTTCGACGGCTCCGCGTACGCATTGGCCGCGCTGGTGTTCCTCGGCTGGTCGGCGAGCGGCACCATGCCGCTTCTGATGGGTACCATTCCCTCCGAGACGATTCCGGCGCGCTATGTCGCAACCGCCCTCGGCATGGTGATGGGACTGGGCGAGGTGCTGGGCGGCGTCGGCGCACCCGCCCTCGCGGGATGGACCGCCGACCGCTACAGCCTGCAGGTCCCTCTCTATATGCAGGCCGGATGCGCCGTGATCGCCGCTGCTCTGGCGTTGTTCTTGATCGAAACGGCTCCCGCGCGACTCGCGGACCGTGCGGCACCGGCTCTCGCCCAATAACCGCGCTCCGAATTCCGCTCCCGAGGTTGCCCATGACGAAGCAAGTAGACCTGTTGGCCTCTTATTGGACCATGGCGTCCGGGGCGGCGCCGCACGGCGATCACGAGTACAGCTCCTTTGCTTTCGCCGAGCGGGTCGCGGCGGCCGCGCACGCGGGCTTCACCGGTTTCGGGATCTGGCACACCGACCTCGAACACACACTGCGCAGCATCTCGCTCGAGGACATGCGCCGAATACTCGATGACCACGGCATGAAGCACATCGAGATCGAATTCTTGAGCGATTGGTGGCTTGCGGACGGTGAGCGCCGGCGGGCGAGCGACGCCAACAAAGGCCGATTGCTGGAGGCAGCTCGCGTGCTTGGCGCGCGGCATGTCAAGGTGGGTGATCTGTTCAACAGTCCGGTCGAGATGCCGCAGCTCATCGAGGGATTCGCGGCGCTGTGCAAAGAAGCGCAGGAATACGGCACTAAAATCCTGTTCGAGCTGATGCCGTTTGCCCGCATCAATACGCTGGCGGATGCACGGGAACTCGTGACATCGGCGAACGCGCCGAATGGCGGCATCGTCTTCGATCTATGGCACCTCGTAAAGCTCGGCATACCGTACGACGAAGTCGCCCGGTTCCCGCTGCAATTCATCGGCGGGATCGAAATCAACGACGGCACATTTACCGCTCCGTGGAGCCTGTTCGAGGATACGATCAACCATCGCCGCCTGTGCGGCGACGGAGAGTTCGACGTTCGAGGCTTCGTCGCGGCCATGCTCGACGCCGGATACCAGGGACCGTGGGGGATTGAAGTATTGAACAGCGAACTGCGCACCTGGCCGCCCGAACGCATCGCCGAACGCGCCGCTGCGACTACACGGGCTCAATTCCCCGCGTGACGCGCCTACCTCGAGTGCCTCGATCATTGTAGAGTGCCTCGATCGTCCCAAGGAGCCCACTTTCATGCCGTTGACGCATCTCGAACACTATCTCGTGCTCACGGAGGACCTGGATGGTACGCGCGATTTCTACGCACACGCGCTGGGCATGCGTGTCGGTCCGCGTCCACCCCTCAGCTTCCCTGGCTACTGGCTCTATCTGGGGGACGTACCGTGCATCCATATTGCCGAGTGGGAAAGCTACCGGGTTTACGCGACCGAGACCGGCATCGGCATTTCGACGCGGGCGCCGGGTACCGGGCCGGTGGACCACATCGCCTTCAATGCCAGCGATTGCAAGGCCATCAAATCGGCTCTCACCGCGCACGGCGTGCACTTCGCCGTCAACGAAATTCCGAGCATCAGCCTGACCCAGCTATTTCTGCATGACCCGAACGGTGTAAAAGTCGAGATCAACGTCCGCGACTCGCAGGCTGCTCGCTAGCGGAGACGCCTCGGCCGCCGAATCTGGAATACTCGTCGGCCCAACCTGGTCCCCGCGAAGTCTAATTTTCATCTGTCGAGCAAGAGCAGGGGGCCGAATAGCTATATCGCCCGTCCGCGGGATGCGCGTCAACGAATCAAATTGACCGATCCGTTGAGAAACGCAGCCACGGCGCAATACGCAGGCATGGCGCGATACGCAGCCCATGTCATGCAGCCTTCGCCATGGCTGCGACCCGCTCCCACGTGGTTGCGCACATGCTTGGGCGCGCGTTCATACGATCCAGCCATTGCCGGATATTGGGAGAGTTCGCCGTGAGCGGCTCCCACTCCGGCGTCGTAGCAAAGAAGTCCAATTGCGGAGCCAGGATCACATCGGCCAACGTGATCGATTCGCCGACGAAATACGGCCTATCGCCCAACTGCCGCGACAGTTCGCCGAACACGGTGTGGGCCTTCGGCATCGCCGCGGCGATGGCCTCCTCATCCGAATCCAGACCCATCAGGCGCGGACGTATGATGCGCTGAAATCCGATGACATTCGCGACGCCCTGGAACAGGTACCAGTCGTTGACGTTCATCAGTTGATCCATGCGCGCGGCAGCCTGGGGATTCGCGGGAGTGAGCGCGGGCTCCGGCAGCACGCGATCCACGTACCGCACGATCGCGGCTGTCTCGTACAACTTGAAGCCACGGTGTTCCACATATGGCACCCTGCCGAAGGGGTGGCAGGCGAGGTGCTCGGGGGTGCGCAGGGTTCCCGGCACCACCGGCGCGAGCCGGTACGGCGCGCCTTTTTCTTCCAGGGCGACCAAGACCGCTCGGCCAAAGGGACTGCCGGGGATGCTATGAATGACAAACTCGTTCATGTGAATACCTCCTTAATTGGTTCCCTGTGGATCGCTGCCCGTCAAAATTTCCTTCGCAAACAGGTCGAGCAACCCTGGCCAGCCGCCGTCGACGCCTTTGCGCATCGTTTCGCCATCCGGCAGGCCCATGCGTTCGAAGTTTCGATGCTCGATTTCCACTCGTGTACTGCCGGCGGACTCGGCCACGAAACGCACTTCAACTTCCGAAGCCAACGCGACCCGGGCATCCGGTTTCCATGCAGCGCTGATTTCCCAGCTCACGACGAATCGTTGCGACGGTTGCCAGACGCTCACATGACCGACGACCGCCTCGGATCCATCCTCGTGCTTCGTGTACCATCGGCCGCCCACGAAGGGTTCTATGATCGATTCCCGGAGCGGCGCGGTGCCGATGCCATGAGTCTTCGGCCACCAGCGATCGAGCCCGGCCGTGAATACCGCGAAGGCTCTTTCCGGCGTTGCCTGCACGACGATGGATTTGCGCACCGGCGCAATGCTGATGGTTCGATTCACGGCTTCTTCCCTCCCGCGGGTTTCCTGGGCTTTTCCACTTCTTCTTTGAACGCCTCGAGAGCGACGTCCCAAAACTGGTCGAGCCAGCGCCGCAGTTCGCCGAGGCCATCCGGATCGATGTAATAGACGCGGCGCGCGCCGTCCGGTTTGTCGGTCACCAGCCCCGCGATTTTCAGGGCCTTGAGATGCTGGGATACGGCCGGGCGACTCACGGGCAGCTCAGCCGCGAGGTCGCCGACCGAAGCGGGCCCCGAGCGCAGCCGCTCGAACACCCTGCGGCGGGTGGGATCAGCGAGCGCGGTCAATGCATTACCGTAAGCCATGACTTACGGTAAGTGATGGCTTACCGATTGTCAAGCGTCCGCTTGTCTTTGAAGATGCAATGATTCAGGATCGACCGATGACCGCCGAATCAACACGGCAAACCGGCGGATGTCTCTGCGGCGGCGTTCGCTACATCGTCAACGGACCACTACGAGGCGTGGTTGCCTGCCATTGCATGCAGTGTCGTCGCACCAGCGGCCACTATGCCGCCATGACCAGCGCGTCCTCAGAGCACCTCGAACTGACGACGTCGCAGACCCTCAGCTGGTACCAGTCCTCGGCTACGGCGGAACGCGGCTTCTGCAATACCTGCGGCAGCAACCTGTTTTGGCGGCAATTCGACAGCGACACCACGAGCATCACCGCCGGCACCCTCGATACGCCAACGGGAATCGCGATGCAGGAACACATCTTCGTCGCAGATAAGTCGGATTACTACGTCCTCGACGACGACGTTCCGAAGCGACCGGCATGGTGAACGGAACTAGGCCGCGTCCGCCGCGTCGCGACGGCGCTGCCGCGCCTCGGCCTCACGCCGCTCGTCTTCGATCTGATTGAGCACGGCGTCGACGTCCGGTGCGGAGAAGTCGCGGGCGAACCGTCCCGTCAGCACGGAATCCGGCGTGAGCTCGCCGGCCTCATACAGTTTCCAGATCTCGCGTGCGTATTCCGTTTCGAGCAACTCCGGCGCTGCGCACCCGAATGTCGCGCGCATATTATTGACATCGCGCTCCAGCATGGCGAACGCATTGTTGTTGCTGGCCGCGTTGACCGCCTGCGGCAGATCGATGATGACCGGCCCGCTGCTGTCCAGCAGGACGTTGAACTCGGAGAGGTCGCCGTGTATCAAGCCGGCACAGAGCATTCGCACGATTTGAGCGACCATGAAGGCATGCCACTCCCGCGCTTGCTCTGCGGTGATTTCCACGTCATTCAGCCGTGGCGCGGGATCGCCGCGCGCGTCCCGCACCAGTTCCATCAAGAGCACGCCTTCATGCACCAGGTAGGGGGCGGGGACGCGCACCCCGGCACCGGCCAGACGGAACAAGGCATCCACCTCGGCGTTCTTCCATTCCTCTTCCTGAACTCTGCGGCCGTGACGCCCGCGTCTTCCCATCGCCCGCGCGTCACGGCTGCTGCGAGTCTTGCGTCCCTCCTGGTATTGCGCGAGCTTGTGAAACCCGCGCTGCTCGGCCTCCTTGTAAACCTTGGCGCACCGTACCTCCGCGCCGCAGGCGACAATGTACACCGACGCTTCCTTGCCGCTCTTGAGGCGGCGAACCACGGAATCGACCATGCCGTCATCGATCAGCGGCTGCAAGCCCTTTGGGATTTTCACGGCGAAGGCTGAGCCTGTCTGAACAGGCGGCGGGTTCCCAGATACAGGGGATAGCTGGCCGCCAGCAACATCAGTGCGATCATGCTGTTGCGCACGTCGTTGAGAGCGACCCCCGCGACGAATACCACCCCGATGAGAATGGCCGCTCCCGTGGACCACGGATATCCCCACGCCCGGTAGGGGCGCGGCGTATCCGGCTCGCGCCGCCGGAGCACGATGAGCGAAATATAGGTGAGGAGATAGTTCACGGCCATCAAAAGCGCAACCACCCCGAGCACGGCATTGAAGGTGCCCGACGCCAGAAACGTCGCGGTCGTGAGAGCACTTAGGACGAGAGCAACCGTCGGCGAGCCGCCGGCGTTGATCCGGGTGGCCTGATGCGCGAACAGTCCGTCGCGGGCCATCGCGAGCAAAATGCGCGAAGTCATCATGATCACCGCATTGATGGTGCCCACGACGGAAATCACCACGATGACTCGAATGATCAGGTCCCCGTAGGTCCCGAATACCGCCTGCGCAGCCGCCCCGCCGACGAAGGAGTTGTTCGCCATCTTCGCCATGGGCACCACCCATAGAAAAGCCGTATTGAGCAACAGGTACATGGGGATGATGACGGCGAGGCCCCGGAAAATGGCGCGTGGTATGGCCCGGGCCGGATCGACCACTTCCTCGCTGTAGAAAATTGAGCAGTAGTAGCTGTCGTACGTGAAGATGACCCCTTGCATCGCCAGGATCAGGGCGACGATCAAGGCGCCGCCGTGCGGCACAGCGAGCATGTTCTCGCCGGAAACAGCGGCTTGGTGCGGTGTGAGGAACGCCGCGACCACCAAAGCGGCGAGAGCGAACGTCTTCGCAATCGTGGTGGCGACCTGAATGCGCCCGCCCTCGCGGACGCTTCGCCAATTCATCATGGACAGCACGGCCAATGTTGCGAAAGCCGCAGCCACGGCATGACCCGCAAGGACCGGCATCAACGCCTGCGCGTACTCGCCGACCAGCAGCAAGAGCGCCGCATTGGCGGCGCAGTCCATGATCCACACGGTGTAGCCCACGAAAAATCCCGCGTAGTCCCCGAGCGCGCGCCGCGCGAAAGGATAAGACCCGCCGCTCAACGGGATCATCGCACCGAGTTCGGCGAACACCGTTGCTCCCAGCAGCGCGTTGATCCCGCCAATCACCCAAACGCCCATGAACAGCCAGGGATCCGGCAGCAACGCCGCGATTTTACCGGGTGTGCCCAGAATGCCTCCGCCGACGGTCGTGCCGATAACCGCGCAAACCGCGAATACAGCGCCCAGCACGCGTTTCAGGGTTCCGGTGGAGGAAGTTCGTAGAGTTACAGGCGCCACCGTGTCGATAAAATGCTCCATCGCCTCGAGAAGGACCACGAATAGTACCCGTTCCCTTCGCGTATACCGGAGATTCCGTAACGGTTGAGTGCCCTGAACCGCGCGGGTCTGATACGGGGTCTGCCTGAGGCGTCCCGCGCCGTCAAATGAACGAGCGCACCGGGTCCTTGCCGTCCCAGCCGATGCTGGCGCGATAAAATTTGCTGAACGTCGCCTCGAATCCTGCGCCGATTTCGATGAATTCAACGTATCCGGGCAGCTCGGCGGTGGTGTCCATATACGCGACGCTGCCCCCCGACGGAACCCCCGACAGAAAGACCAGATCATGTCCCGCCGCTTGATACGCGGCCACATCCCGCTCGAAATTCCGGGTCGCCCGGCCCCAATGATGAAAGCCATATCCCCTGCGATCGATCCACTCCCGGTACACCGACGGATGCTCATCATTGGGCTGAATGAGCTCGATGTTCATGTGCCCCGCGAAACTCATCGCCAGCGACACATCCGCCTTTGAATCCTGGCCCCGATATTTGGGATTGGTGCCGGAGAAATGCTCCAATAAAAACCACGGGCCCACACCCAGCTTCTGCACCCACGTCTTCATTGCCGCTTCAATGTCGGGCACCAGGTAACACATCTGGATGACGCCGTCGTCGGGTTGACCGAAACCTACGAGTCCCATTACCGCATCTCCTTGAGTTTGATTGGTCGGCCTGCGGCTAGTCCGCGACGCCCAGGGTCCAGCCGCCGTCGATCGAGATCTGCTGGCCGGTGATATACGCCGACGCCGGCGACGAAAGAAATAACGCCAGGCCCTTCATGTCCTCCGGCAGTCCCACGCGGTGCATGGGAATGGCCTTGCTCATCGCTGCCTGCATCGCCGGTTGCTTGGCATGCCCGCCGCCGATGTTGGTCGCGAAGAACCCCGGAGCAATGGCGTTCACCGTGATCTGATACGCCGCCATTTCCAAGGCCACCATGCGCATCAAGTGGGCGGCGCCCGCCTTGGCCGTCATGTAAGCCGCACCGATCGCCGGCTCGCATTGATAGGCCGCCACCGACGTGGTGACGATCATGCGGCCGGAGCGCTGCGGGCGCATGGTCCGGGCAGCGGCGCGCAAGGTCGCGAAAATGCCGTGCAAGTTGATGTCGATGACCCGGTTCCAACGCTCATCCGTGTAATTTTCAAGGGCACCCTCGGGATTGCGGGGCCGCTCCGCCCCCGCCCAGCTGCCGACGAACCCCGGCCCCGGGTCGATCCCGGCATTGGCGAATACCACGTCGAGGCGTCCGTGCGCTTTCACCGCCGCATCGAACGACCTATCGATCGCGGGATGGTCGCGTACATCAACCACTTCGCCGCGTACGGCGTACCCGAGATCCCGCATCCGCCGCGTCTCGTCGTCGAGGCGCCTGGCGTCGACATCCAGCAGGGTCACCCGAGCACCGTTCTCAGCGAGCGCCTCCGCGTACCCCAGACCGATGCCGCTGGCGCCGCCGGTGACGATCACCCCGTAGCCCTCGACCTTGAACAATTCGTTGACAGTCACCGGCTCGCCTCCCCGCCGCGCTACGCGCGCACATCGACCAGAATCTTCAATCCTTCCTGCCGGCGCAGCCGCTCGAGGCCGTCTTCCACCAGGTTCTCGAACGGTATGCTCTGCACCCAGTCGTCGAGCGGATAGTCGCCGCGCGCCATGGCGTCGATGACGCTGGGAAAGGCATGCGCGGACATGGCGACGCCCGTGATATTGATCTCGGGCATCAGCAAATCGAAGGGTGGAATCACCACCGGCGCATGATGTATCGCAACCACGACGGCCGTGCCGTCGACGCGCGTGCCGTGCAGCATGGCATTGAACGCCGACGGCACGCCCGCGGCATCCACGGAGGCGTGAGCACCGCGGCCTCCCGTCAGGTCGCGGATGGCGGCCACCGGATCGCAGTCTCCCGGATCCAACGTAACGCGCGCACCCAAGCGGTCGAGCACGGCCCTGCGCAGCGGCGATGGATCCACCACGATGGCGTCGACGCCGCGCGCCTTGAGCGTCAGGAACACGCCGATGCCGATCGGCCCGGCGCCGTGGATTGCCACGCTCTGGCCCGCTTCGAGCCGGCAGCGGTTCGCGGTATGCCACGCAATGGCCAGTGGTTCGATGAGGGCGCCCTGCCGGGGGGTCATGCCGGAAGGAAGCCGGTGCGCCATCCGCCGTCGCACGACGGTGTACTCGGCAAGCCCGCCGCTGCTGCGGTTGTAGCCGTGCAGTGCGAGGTTCGGGCAATGGTTGTACTGACCGGCTGCGCACCATATGCAGCAGCCGCAGGTCTCGAGCGGCTCCACGGCGACGAGATCTCCGCGCGCCAGGTCGTCGACGCCCGCGCCGCAGGAGACCACTTCGCCGGACAACTCGTGGCCGAGAATGACGGGATTCTTGACGCCCGTCAGCGGATGCGGCGACGTCCGCGTCGTGATGGGTCCGTCGTAGTATTCATGCAGGTCGCTGCCGCATATCCCATTGAAGAAAACGCGTAGTTTGACGTCGCCCGGTCCCGGCTCCGGTTCCGGAACGGATTCAAGCCTGAGGTCGCGCGGACCGTAATACACTGCAGCGTACAAACTATTCTCCGCGAGATGGCACAACGATCAGCCCGCCGGCGTGTTCCCGTTCAAAGCTACCTCGTACCCGGTGCCGGAACTCGCTCGTCAGAGAAAACCGCTGTGCGCCGAGAGAAATCCGACCGACTCGCTGTCAGGCGTACTCGTCGATGATGGATTTCGGGGGGCGGGGGGCGGCCGGATCGGGAGAAACGGCGGCTTTCGGATCGGATTTGGCGGCGTGGGGATCGGGCGGAGGCTTGCCGCCCGATTCGCCCTTGTTGCGATGTTGGTCCGCAATGGGCAGCGCCGGATATAAGCCGGAATTACTCAAGCGATCGATTTCGCTCATGTGTCACCTCGCTCATTCATGCGCAGGGGCCTGCGCATCCTTGACCAGTACCGTCTTGTCGATATCGGCAATCGGCACCCGGGATAGTAATCGATTTGCGGCGATGCCCCCATCCGCCAATTCGATGTCGGGGGGTACGGTACGCGGTGTCCCTTCGTTGCTTCTGACGGTCAAGGTTGCACCCGGCGAGACCTGCTCCAGCACCAGGATCGCGACGCGACGGTTGGCATTTCGCCCTCCGGGCGAGTCGTTCGGTTGCCTGGGATGGAACTGACCGAATCCCACGATCTCGAGCCGCAGCGGATCGATGCCCTGCTTCATGAACTGGTGGACCACGCTCGCGGCGCGCGCAGCGGACAACTCCCAATTGGATGGAAAGGCCGCGGTGCGAATCGGCTTATCGTCCGTGTGACCCTCCACCCGGATGGGATTGGGAAACGGTTTCAGCACTTCCGCCAGTTTGTCGAGCACGGGCTCCGCCTGCGCCGCGAACGCCCCGTCGCCGCTCGGGAACAGAATATCGGTGTTGATTTCGATTTCGAGCCACATGTTCTCGCGCCGCACGGTGACCAGCTTGGCGTCGATCAGCGCCTGCATGGCGTTTTGCACCTGGCGTTCCATCCGGATGAGAGCGCCGGGAAGATCCTCATGCGCGAAGCCCTTCGCCGCCTCCGGATCTCGCGGCGAGAGGTCTCCGCCGACCGTGTTCTGACTATTATTGAGCTTCATCAGGGCGGTGGGCGACACGCCGACCAGGGGTTTGTCGCCGCCCTTTCCCGGCTGCTTCGAGCCGATGTTGATGGGCTGCATGCTCTTCGGAGCGCCGTGGAACGCGGCGATCATCGAATCCGACAGGACTCGGAATTTACCCTCGTTGACCGACGACATCGCATACATCACGGTAAACAGGGCGAACAGCAGCGTCACCAGGTCGCCGTAGGGAATCGCCCAGGCTTCCGAGTTTACATGCTCTTCGTGTTTTTTCTTGCGCGCCATGCTCGATCTTCCCTAAAACCCCCGTCAATGATGGAAATAGCCCTGCAGCTTTGCCTCGATGTTTCGAGGATTCTCGCCTTGCGCGATTGCGATGATTCCCTCGATCACCATGGTCCGCATTTGCGTTTGACCGTGGATCACCGACTTGAGCTTGTTGCCCATGGGGAGAAACAGAAGATTGGCGAAGGCGATGCCATAGATCGTGGCGATGAAGGCCGCGGCGATGCCGTGTCCCAGCTTGGACGGATCCGCGAGGTTCTGCATGACGGCCATCAACCCCATGACCGCGCCGATGATGCCCAGCGTCGGCGAATAGACGCCCATGGCCTCGAAGACCTTGGCCGCCTGGTTGTCGAAATGCTCCATGGTATCGAGTTCGATCTCCATGCTCGAACGGATCGCCTCCGGCTCGCCGCCGTCGACCAGCGATTGCAGGCCCTTCTTCAGGAAGGCGTCCTTCTCGGCCTCCACTGCCGATTCCAGGCCGAGGAGCCCCTGCTTGCGCGCGATGTTGCTCCATTCGACGATCTTTTCGATCAAGGCCGCCGGGTTGTTCACAGGCGGCATGAACACCCACGACACGATTTTCCACGCCCGCAAGAACGTCGCCATCGGCGTCTGTACCAGGCTCGCGGCCAGGGTTCCGAGCACCACGATGACGAAGGCCGCACTGCCCACCAGGGCGCCCGCGCTGCTGCCTTTCAATATCGCGCCGCCGATGATTGCGATCAACGCCAGTACGACACCGATGATGCTCAGAATATCCATGGACTCAGTCTGGCGCCAACCACTCCGCCAGGCGAGACCGCAGGCGAATCAACGCCTGGCCGTGGATTTGACAGACTCGCGACTCCGATACTTCGAGGACCTCGCCGATCTCGCGCAAGTTCATGTCCTCGTCGTAGTAGAGCGACAACACGAGTTTCTCGCGCTCCGGCAGCGTGCCGATCGCCAGGCTAAGCGCATCGCGGAATCCGGCGTCCTGCATGTGATCGAAGGGACCGGGTCGCTCGTCGCGCGCGTGATCGGCGGGACTCGACTCATCCTCGCTGGAACCCATCTGGTCGAAGCTGAACAGCCGGCAGCTCGCGGCATCTTGGACCAGCTTGTGGTAGTCCTCGATGGTCACGCCGAGCCCCTCGGCGATGTCGACCGGACTGGCATCCTGGCCCTTTGCATTTTCGATCTTGCGTACGACATCCGCCATCTCGCGCATGTTCCGATGCACCGAACGGGGCGTCCAATCGGATTTGCGCACCTCGTCGAGCATCGCGCCGCGGATGCGGATTCCCGCATAGGTCTCGAAATTGGCGCCCTTCGTGGCCGAATAGTGCTTGGCGGCGTCCAACAGGCCGATCATGCCGGATTGAATCAAATCGTCCACCTCGACATTCGGCGGCATCCGGCTGACCAGGTGGTAAGCGATACGTTTGACCAGGTCGGCATGCTTGATGACCAATTCGTGCTGCGGCACCTCGCCGACCGGGACGTCGGCGTCCACAACGGGCTTCGGGCTGCGCTTCTGCGAATTCGAATATTGTGTGCTTGCTCTCATTGCAATACCGTCGTCGAAGGACCGATCCGGGCCCCCACCATGCGTTCAACGAAGAACTCAAGGTGACCTCGTGCCCCTTGTGGCACAGACCACTTATCGGCCTTCACTGCCAGATTCTTGAGGGCAATCGATGAAATTGACGCCGGGAACGCTTCGACGACTGCGCTTTGCCGTTGGACGGCGCGCCGTAGGTAATCATCGAACGGTACGGAACCGGCAAACTCCAGCGTGACATTGAGAAATCGGTCACAGACTCGGGAAATTTTCCGGAACAACTCCGGACCCTCCCCTGGGCGGCGTGTCTGATTCGCCAGGATTTGAAAGCGCTGCACCCCGTGTTCGCGGCTCAACACCTTGATGAGCGCGTAGGCATCGGTGATCGATGCGGGCTCATCGCAGACAACGACGAGCACATGGTGAGCGGCCTGGCTGAAGGTCAGCACGCTGTCGTGCAGTCCCGCCGCGGTGTCGACGACCATCACATCCACCCGATGGTACAGATCGCTGAACGCGCGGATGATGCCGGCCTGCTCGGTGTCGGAGAGATTGGCCATGCGCTTGATGCCGGAGGCCGCCGGCACGATTTGCAGCCCATGGGGCCCGGTGACGATGGCATCCTCCAGCGAACACTCGCCGCTGACGACGTGACCCAGATTGAACCGGGTGTTCAACCCCAGCACCACGTCGACGTTGGCCAGCCCTAAGTCCGCGTCGACCAGCATCACATCGCGGCCCTGCGCCGCGATCGCCACCGCCAGGTTCGCCGATACCGTCGTCTTGCCCACGCCGCCCTTGCCGCCGGTTACCGCGATGACCTTGACCGGGCGCGAGGCATTGAGCTCCTCGAGCGTTTCCGCCTGACCTCGTGAAAGTCGTGTATTAGACATGGGTGTGTACTCTTTCCGAATTTCGTGTGAGGAATCCATCGTTGAGACGTGCGGGGGCGTTTTCCTTGAGCTTCCTCGCCGTACGCGCCAGCCACAATCGCCGGTCGTACGCCGCATGCAGGTCTTCGGGGACCCGCTGGCCGTTGCACAAGTAGGCGATCCGCAGCTTGTGCCGCAATGTGGTGGAGAGCACCGCCCCCAAGCTTGCCGCTTCGTCGACCTTGGTCAGAATGCATGCGTCCGGAGACAAATTGGCGAATGACCGGACCGCTTCGTCCAACGCATTTGCTTCGCCGTGCGCCGGGAGCGTGAGATATACGCGTGCGCGCGCGGCACCGAGTTTCAAGGCCGCGAGTTGCTCCTTGAGGCGCACATCCCGCGGTCCCATGCCGGCGGTGTCGATCAAGATCAATTTCTTGGATTTGAGCCGCTCCAGGGCCTGCGCCAGCTCCTCGCCGCTGTTCGCGGTATGCAAGGGGGCGCCGAGCAGCCGCGAATAGGTCATCAGCTGATCGCGCGCCCCGACACGGTACCCATCCGTGCTCACCAGTGCGAGATCCTGGCTGCCATGTTGCATGCTCCAGCGCGTCGCCAATTTTCCGATGGTCGTCGTCTTGCCGGCGCCCGTGGCCCCGACCAGCGCGATGACGCCGCCGTTCACCGGGGTGAGCTTGTCGACCACCCGTAGATAGGTCGCCAGAAGCTCGACGGTGAGGTTGGACGAATCCTTCGAATCCGGGACCTTCGGCGTCCGCGCCGCCAGCGCCATGGCGACGTCCGGACTGATATCCATGGCCGTCAGTTGCTCGAGAACACGCGCCTGCAACGGGTCCTTCGGGCGCTTCTCGTTCCAGGACATTTGCGCGAGCTCGCCTCGCAGCATCTCGCGCAGCTCCTTGAGTTCGCGCTGCATGTCGTGATAGCTGCCGTCCGGCGCTCGAGTCGATTTCCGGGCCGGAGCAGCGGCCGCCGGCGCCTGCTCGTCGTCGCCCGACGGCACGACCAGGCGAAAGACTTCCTCCGAGGACAGCATCTGATCGAATAAACTCATCGGCGAACGCGTCGGCGATGCCGCCGGCAACGTCTCCGGGATCAGGGGCGCCGCCGCCGGCTGCGGGGCCTCGGCATCGGCAATGGCCGTGCGCTTCTGTGTCGCACCCGCGAACAGCGCCTCATCGTAGTCGACAGCCGCAATGACCTCGATTCCCTCGGCAACGCGTCGACTGGACAAGATGACCGCATCCGCCCCCTGCTCGGCCCGCACTTGGGCAAGCGCCGCACGCATGCTCTCGGCCATGTACCGTTTAATCTTCATCTAAACCTCCTTGAATCCAGGCAATTCATCAACGTCCGACCGCGGCAATGACGCGAATTCGGCGGTTTTCGGGAATCTCGTTGTAGGCGAGCACGGAAAGCGACGGTGTCGAATAGCGCATCAGGCGCGCCACCCAGGGCCTGATCTTCGGTGCCACCAAGAGCACCGCGGGCTCGCCGGCCGCTTCCTGACGCCGCGTGCTGTCGGCCAGCGCGCGCTGAATGCGGTCGGCCAAGCCGGGTTCGAATCCCGGCGCGCCGTCGCCGCCGCCGGCGCTCGCCATCGAGTCCTGCAGCACTTGTTCGAGTCCGGGATCCAGCGTGATGACCGGCAGCTCTTCGCGCAGGCCGCCGATGCTTTGCACGATGCTGCGACCGAGCGCGACGCGCACTGCGGCCACCAGCGCCTGCGGATCCTGGGTCTTCGGCGCGAGTTCGGCGAGCGCTTCGCACACCGTGCGCAGGTTGCGGATCGCGACCCGCTCCTGCAGCAGCTGCTGCAGCACCTTGACCACGACGCTCATCGGCAGCAGCTTCGGTACCAGATCCTCGACCAGCTTCGGCGCGGTCTTTCCCAATCGATTGAGCAATTGCTGCACTTCCTCGTGGCCCAGCAGCTCGTGAGCATGGGATTGCAGGAGGTGGCTCAAATGGGTCGCGATCACGCTGCTCGCGTCGACCACGGTGTAGCCCTGCGACTGCGCCTGCTCGCGGCGCGCCTTTTCGATCCACACGGCGTCCAGACCGAACGCCGGATCCTTGGTGGCGGAGCCCGGCATCACGCCCGACACCTGGCCCGGGTTGATGGCCATCTCGCGATCCGGGAACACCTCGGACTCTCCCGCCGGCGCGCCCAGAATGGTGATGCGGTACGAATTGGGACCGAGCTCCAGGTTGTCGCGGATGTGCACCGCCTGCACCAGGAAGCCGAGTTCCTCGGACAATTTCTTGCGCACGCCCTTGATGCGCCCCATCAATTCGCCGCCTTGATTGCGGTCGACCAGCGGAATCAAGCGATAGCCCACTTCGAGACCGATCAAGTCGACGGCTTCGACGTCATCCCAGGACAGCTCTCTCTGTTCGAGCGGCGTGGCAGGCACGGCCGCCGGCGCCACCGCGGCCGCCGCTTTCTCGGCGAGGCGCTGCTTGCTGAGAAAGAAGGCGCCGCAGCCGCAGCCGGCCGCCATCGCCAGAAAGACCACATTGGGCATGCCCGGAATGATGCCAAGCAGCGCCAGGATCCCGCCGGTCACGCCGAGGGCGCGCGGATGGCCGAGCACCTGCGACATGATCTGCTTGCCCATGTCGTGCGACCGGGAGACGCGGGTCACCAGAATGGCGACCGCAACGGAGAGCAGCAGCGCCGGAATCTGCGCCACCAGGCCGTCGCCGATGGTGAGCAGCGCATAGGTGCGGCCCGCGTCCGCCAGCGACATCCCGTGTTGCGCGGCGCCGATGATGGTGCCGCCGAATAGATTGATGAAGACGATGAGAATGCCGGCGATCGCGTCGCCGCGCACGAACTTGCTGGCGCCGTCCATCGCGCCGTAGAAATCCGTTTCTTCGCGAACTTCCTGACGGCGCGCGATGGCCTCGGCCTGCGTGATGATGCCCGCATTCAGATCCGCATCGATGGCCATCTGCCGGCCCGGCATGGCGTCCAACGTGAATCGCGCGCTCACTTCCGAGATGCGGCCGGCGCCCTTGGTGATGACCACGAAATTGATGATCACCAGCACGACGAACACCACCATGCCGACGGCGTAGTTGCCGCCCACGACGAACTGGCCGAAGGCGGCGATGACATGGCCGGCCGCGTGCGCACCGTTGTGCCCGTTCATCAGCACGATGCGGGTGGAAGCCACATTGAGCCCCAGGCGCAGCAGCGTTGCGCCCAGCAACACCGTCGGGAAGGCCGCGAATTCGAGCGCGCGGCTCACGTAGATGACGGCCAGCAGGATGATGAGGGACAGCGAGATGTTGAACGTGAAGAAGATGTCCAGAAGGAACGCCGGCAGCGGCAGAACCATCATGGCGATGACCGCCATGACCACGAGCGGCACGCCCAGGCCGTTGCGGGCAAATTCTCCGAAGGTGGCTAGCGCGGACCGGCCGTTCATACGTCTGCGTACTCATCGCCGACGGTGGGTTCGGGCCGCGTCATGCGGGCCGCGAGGGTCGGGTTCAAGGTTCGGATCTTGAACACGTAGGACAGAACTTGCGCGACCGCCACGTACAGACCGGCGGGAATCTCGCGATTCAGATCGGTGGATTTGTACAACGCCCGCGCGAGCTTCGGCGACTCGAACACCGGCACCCGGTGCTCCTCGGCGATGCGGCGTATGTTCGCGGCGACCAGGTCGACGCCCTTGGCGAGCACACGGGGAGCGCCCATGTTTTTCGGATCGTACTTCAGCGCCACCGCGAAGTGCGTCGGGTTCACGATCACCACGTCCGCCGCCGGCACCTTGTGCATCATGCGGCGCCGGGCGAGCGTCTGCTGCAACTGACGGATTCGCTGCTTCGTTTCCGGGCGGCCGTCGGATTCCTTCGCTTCGTCCTTCAGTTCCTGGCGCGTCATCTTCAAGGAGGTGTTGTATTGGTACAGCACCAAGGGAACGTCGATGATCGCAATGATCCCGAGCGACGCGCACAACCATACGAAGCAGCCGCCGAGCAGGTCCGCACCGCGGGCGATCGCGGCCTGCGGCGCCATGTGGCCGAGCGACATGACGTCCGTGAACTTCCAGGACACGACGCCGGCGCAGACGCCGCCGACCACCACGCATTTCATCAATGCCTTTCCGAGCTCCGAGACACCGTGAAATCCGAACAGGCGCTTCAAGCCGGTGAGCGGACTCAGGCGTGAAAATTGGGGCGTCAGGGCCCCCGGGCTGAAATTCCAGCCCCCCAGCACCACCGAGGCCAGCATGACCAGGCCGAACAAGGCGCCGAAAATCGGCAGCAGCGCCAGCAAGCCGCTCACGATGGCGGCACCCAGCGAGGTCCCCATCGATTCGGGGTTGCTGAGCAGCTCCGGATCGATGCTGAGGGAGTTCTTCATGATGTGGACCATGCGCACGGTCAAGCTCCCGCCGATGGAAACCAGCGCCACGCTGCCCCCGATCATGGTGGCGAAATTGGTCAACTCCTTGGAGCGCGGAAGCTGACCCCTCTCGCGCGCCTGCTCCAGGCGCTTTGGCGACGGGTCTTCGGTTTTGTCGCTGCCCGACTCGGACTCGGCCATTAGTGCGCTCCGCCGATCAACTCGACCGCCGCCCGAAGAGCGGTGTCGATCAGGCTGGAGATGCCGCCCATGAGGCCATCGAGGCCCACCAAGAGGAGAAAGAAGCCGGACGCCAGGGTGATGGTGAATCCGATGCCGAAGAGATTCAGCTGCGGTGCCGCCCGCGTGATGACGCCGAGCGCCATGTTCACGATGATCAGCGCGATCACCGCCGGCAGCGCGACGGCCAGGCCGGTTTCGAATATCCGCGCGCCCCAGACCGCGACCGACAGCAGGAAACGGCTGTCGATGTTGGCCGCGCCGATGGGCAGGGTTTGAAAGCTGTTCGCCAGCGCTCCGAGCAGCATCAGGTGTCCGTTGATCGAAAGATAGGTGAGCATGCCCATGATCATGACGAGCTGGCCGAGCACCGTGACGTTTTCGCCGTGCTGCGGATCGAACATGGTGGCGAAACCCAATCCCATGGTCATCGAAATCGTCTGGCCGGCGAAGTTGAGCGCCTCGAAGGCCAGCTGTACGACCATGCCGATCGCCACGCCGATGAGCACTTCTTGCGCCACCGTCAGCGCGCCCGTTCCCGTGAAAATCGACAGACCCGCCGGCACGGGCACGTTCGGCGCCAGCAGAAATGCCAGCGCCACCGTCAACACGATCTTGACGCGCCTCGGTATGCCCTTTTCGCTGGCGATGGGCGCCGCCAGGATGAACCCTCCGATGCGCAAAGAAGGCCACCAAAGGCGTCCGACCAGTTGCGACACATCGGCGGCGTTGACCACGAGCGGCTGCACGGCCATCAGCCGATCACTGAGGGAATGCTGGAATACAAATCGTGGGTGAAGTCGATCAGCATCCGCAGCATCCATGGGCCGATGGCGAACAGCGTGACCACCAGCAGCAGGATCTTCGGAATGAAACTCAAGGCAGCCTCGTTGATCGAGGTCGCCGCCTGCAGCATGCCGATCACCAGACCGACTATGAGCGACACCGCCAGCATCGGCGCCGCGATCACACAGGTCACGATCAGTGTGCCGTGCGCCAGATCCATGACCGTTTCCGGCGTCATTGGTGAAAGCTCGACGCCAAGGTCCCGAGCAGCAGCGTCCAGCCGTCGACGACCACGAACAACATGATCTTGAAGGGCAGCGAAATCAAGCTGGGGCTCAGCATCATCATACCCATCGACATGAGGACCGCCGCGACCACCAGATCGATGACCAGGAAGGGAATGAACACCATGAAGCCGATTTGGAACGCGGTCTTCAGTTCGCTGGTGATGAAGGTCGGCACCAATACGGTTATCGGCACCTCCTCCTGGCTGGCGTACTGCGTCCTGCCGGAGAGCTTCGTGAACAATTGCAGATCGGTCTCGCGGGTCTGCGCGAGCATGAACTTCTTGAGGGGCGCAACCGTGCGATCGATCGCCGCTTCGCCGGCGATCTGCCCATCCAGGAACGGCTTGATGCCGTTGCCGTACGATTGTTGCAAGGTCGAGCTCATGACGAAACAGGTCATGAACAACGCGAGGCCGGTGAGAACCTGGTTCGACGGAATGGTCGGCATGCCGATCGCCTGCCGCAGTATCGACAGCACGATGATGATGCGGGTGAAGGCGGTCATCGCCAGCAGAATCGCCGGCAGCAGCGTCAGCACCGTCATCAGGATCAGGACCTGGAACGTCAGCGAATACGACTGAGCTCCGTCGGCCGCGGTCTTGATTGCGACCGCCGGCAAGGCAAGCTGCGCCGCCGCCATTTGAGCCGGCAGCATCGCGAGCGCGGCCAGTGCAAACCACCGCAGGCGGCGCGCGGCAATTTTCATGCCGAGCCTCCCGGCCGCTTCATGAACTCCCGGAGGCGCTCGGCGAATGCGGGGGCGCCCACGGGAGCCGCGGGCTGCTGCAATACGATGGGCGTGTCGAGCGGCGTGAGACCCACGATGCCGGCCGCGGCGATGCCGACGAGAACCTGGCTATCGCCTACCCGAAGCAGCACCACTCGCTCCCGGGGTCCCAGAGTGATTTCATCGACCACGCTGATCTGCCCGCGACCACGCGATCCCGCCAGGCGGGTCCGCTTGAGGACCCAGCTGATGGCGAGAATCAACGCGACGATCGCGAGGAGGCTCAAGGTCATCTGTGCCAGGCTGCTCACGGACAAAGGCGAGGCTGCCGG
>JAXDQI010000015.1:0-39067 GCA_034667965.1 Gammaproteobacteria bacterium | reverse complement strand
TGTCGTGTACGTAGTCGTCGGCGGTCGTTGCCACATTCTGGGCCTGGCGCCGCAGCGTGTCCGCACTCTCGGTCAGGCTCTCCTTGGCAGAATCCACCGCGCGTAGAACCTTGTTTCGCACCCGGGCGACATCGGCGTCTTTGAGATCCGCGATTCGCGCCACCAAGTCTTCAACGTCGGCGATGAGGCTCTTGATTTCGGCCGACGCCACATTCTTGATGTTGCCGGCGCCCTCGCTCAGATCTTGGTTCACTCGCCGCCCAGTGGCGCGGGCTTCGTTCACTGTCCCGTCAAACGTTTCCATAAGTCTTCTCCTTGTGGGCCCTGACGTTAACGACTGTCGGCGGGCGATCCCATCGGCCGCCGCGCAGCGCTTGATGTAGGAAATGCCTCACATGGTAGACTAGCCGCTCAAGTCAGGCATGCTTACATGAAAATTTTCGGCGAGGAACTGGGCCCCAAGGGCCGGTGGTATGTCATCCTGCCGCCGTTGTTGTTGATCGGCTTTCTCGTCGGGCTGTTCTTCATTGCGGCTGCCGGCCAGACTCGCCTGAATGCGGCTGAGGAAAGAGTGCACAACTCCGAGGACCGGGAGGAGGCGCTCGACGAATTCCTCGCATTCATTACCGATGCCGAGTCGGAGCAGCGGGGGTATCTGCTGACCGGCGAGCGTTCGTATCTGCAATCCTATGCCGCCGCCGCCGAGAAACTCGCTCCGGCGCTCGACCGTTTGCGCGATTCCTATGCGTCCGGCGGGGAGCCGGTGGGGGAAATCTCCAGACTCCGGCTGCTATCGGGCCAGAAATTGGCCGAACTCGACGAAACCGTCGCTCTGCACGACAAAGCGGGGCTCGACCCGGCAATGAGCGCTACCCGTGCCGATATCGGCAAGCGCACGACAAGAGATATCCTAATGAGCGTCGCGGCATTGCGAAAAGAAGAGACTGCGAAGCTGACTTCCGCCATCGCGCGGTGGCAGTTGGATCTGCGCTTGTCTCGCTGGATCACACTGGGCGGTGCGATTTTGAATATCGGGCTCATTGCACTCGCCACCGCCCTCGTCTTTGTCGACATGCGGCGGCGTGCTCGGCAGGCGACGGCCCTGCGCGATCAGAAACAGGAGCTGGCCCGGCAGGTCGAGGAACGCACTCGGGAGCTCACGGCGCTCTCCACCCATCTGCAAGGCGTGTCGGAGCTCGAGAAATCCGCGCTGTCGCGCGAATTACACGACGAACTCGGCGGCCTGTTGGTCGCGGCGAGAATGGATTTGTCCTGGCTGCAGCACCGGCTGCCCACCAGCGACCCCGCCATCGAACAGCGCTTCAAGCGCATCCACGAATCCTTGAGCGCGGGCGTGGACCTCAAGCGCCGCGTGGTCGAGGAATTGCGGCCCACCTTGCTCGACAACATGGGTTTGTTTGCGGCAGTGCGATGGCAATTCAAGGAATCATGCCGTCGCACCGGACTCCGATGCACCGAGTCAATTCCGGAAGCCGAGTTGAGATTCACCCCCGACGCTGCGATCGGCGTCTTCCGCGTCGCTCAAGAGGCGCTGACCAACATCCTCAAACACGCCGAAGCGAAGTCGGCCGACTTGGCCATCGACATTCAGCAGGACATATTCGTCATGCGAATTTCGGACGATGGCAAAGGGATGTCTCCGGCCCGCCGGCCCACGATCCCGTCGCATGGGTTGGCGTCCATGAGACACCGGATCGCGGCGCTGGGAGGCATCTGGGAATTGAGCGCGCCGCCCAGCGGCGGGACCACCGTGACTGCGCGCATACCGCTGCGAGGCATGTTGCTTCCGGAACCCGTCCTCACCCTCGCCGGCCGGAGCATGTAGCGAAGGCGAAAGACCTAGCTGCGCGGTGCGACCGGCGAGCCGTTATCGCCGCCGATCACCACTTCGACGCGGCGATTCAACTGCCGGCCCCCCGAATCCGCATTGTTGGCCACGGGGAAAGCCTTGCCGTAGCCTTCCGTGTTGATGCGCGTCGAATCGATCCCGCGAGTCAACAGCGCGTTTTTCACGGCATTGGCGCGGCGCTGCGATAGTTCGTGGTTGTATGAGTCCGATCCGACGCTGTCCGTGAATCCATCGATCTGCACCCGGCGATCCTTATGCTCGCTCAAGAACTGGGCGAGCTGATCCAGTTTCCGCGTTGCGCCCGAGTTCAATTCCGACTTCCCCGTGTCGAACAGGACATCGCCCAACGTCAATACCAGGCCGCGGTCCGTGGGCGTCGCCTTCAGTTGGTCGATCTCCGCCTGCAGTCGCGCTGACTGCTCGCTTGCCGCGGCCGCTTGCTGGTTTGCCGCGTTGGCACTCATTTTGGCTGCACTGGCTTGAGCCTGCGCGGTATCGACATCGCGTGAGCGGGCCGCGAGTTGAATGCGATCGCGCTCCGCCTGTCCGGCGGCAACCCGTGCGTCATCCGCCTTGGCAGCGGCACGTGCCCGCGCAAGCCGCGCCGTCTGCGCCGCGAGGTAGGCGGACTGCGCTATTTCCGCGTCCTTATGATGGGTGGCCGCAGACTCTGCAACTTCCAGGTCCTTTTTAGCGGCTTCCAAGTCGAGCGCCGCATACTTGCTCACATTGGGGTCGGCTTCCGCGGATTGCACCGCGGACCTGGCCGTCTCCAGGGCGGCATTGGGTTGCGGAGTCGAGACACAGGCGCCGAGCACCAACGCCAGACCCAGCCCGATCAGTAGCTTTGCGTTCATGATTTATATCCTTATTGGGCGGGTTGCGAACTGCGCATCGATTCTTGACGTAGCGCCTGCATGCTGGCATCGAATTCAGTCGCCGCTTTGTGCGACCGTTGCTGCATGGCGGTGGCCTCGGCGAGCTGAGCATCGGCGTTCGCCTGCTCGGCCAGCATGGTCGCCGGCTGCGCCTCTCGATCGGCCGCGGCCTTCTCCGCACGGGTCAGCTTGTCTCTCGCGGCGCCGAGTTCCACCGGCGCGAATTCCGGGGCACCGGACTGCTCGGCACGCTGGACCGACGCCTTCGCGACCGCTATTTTCTCGTTCGGTATCGGCGTGCTCGCGCACCCCGCCATGACCAACACGGCAGCGGCAATCACAGCTCCCCGCATCAGAATTGATTTATCGTCTTTCACGACTGATTCCCCATTCACGTGATTCCCCTTTGCGTTAGTTCTCACCGCACGGCAACGAATCATCGCCGCGCATCGACTCGATGCAATCCGGTGTCACGATCAGTCGCAACCACCGGACTCGTCTTCCGCGATGCGTTGGTTCGTCGAGCCGCCGCATCCTTTCCGATGCCGTAAGCTTCTTGGAGCCTCCCGGCGCAAATTTCGCGGCGCCCATCGATCGCACTCAGCTGATCATTGGTCAACTTGGCCCGCCCCACTCGCATCTTGCCCCTGAGCTGCTTCCAGATTCCCTGGAGGCGATCCCGATTCATCGCTGCGCTCCTACACGCGGATCCGAATGCCACCCGGCTTCACGCCGTCCCTTGCAGTAGGAAGGAGCAAGCCGCGTGCCAACCCGAAGCGCTCACGCAGGATCGGGGGGTGGGGCGGAATCAAGGATTCGAGCGGACGCGCCAAGAGGCCGATGTAGATATTGCCGATGCGGTCGGTAGACCTTACGCGGCTGGCGGCGCGCGGCAAAGCGCGCGGACCATGGGACTCAATGCTTTGCGAGGTGAGCTTCGCAGATCTCGTGTAAGACTTCGGGCAGACGGCCGTAGTCCCGGGCCTTATCCAGGAAATGAGTTGCGCCGAGTGCGATCGCCGCGTTCTTATACTCCGGCAAGTCGTAATTGGTGAGGACGATGATACGAGGGCGTAGCTGTGTCGTCGCCAATGCTCGCATCACTCCGAATCCGGTGCCCTGCTTCAAGTGCAAATCCAAAATGATGACGTCCACGGAGTCGCGCTTCACCGCAGCCAGCGCGCCGGCCTCGGTATCCGCGGTTCCGATGAGCTCAACCTCCGGTATCTGCCTGATCGCCTCCGTCAGCCGTTCAGTCAGCACCTTGGAGTCTTCGACGAGCAGGACCCGCAGTCCCTGCGCCATCACCATGACATCCATATGATTTGCCCGCACGTTAGCCACGGATCATGCTCGCGTAGAGTATTGAAGAGGGATTTTTGCACGGCTCATCGCTTATTGAATCAGACCGTTTCGAAGCGCGTAAGACGTGATATCCGCGTTCGCGCTGAAGCTCATCTTTTCGAGGATGCGACTTCGATAGGTGCTCACGGTCTTCACACTGAGAGAGAGTTCGTTTGCAATATCCGAAACACCGCGGCCGGCAGCCAGCTTGCAAAAGATTTGAAATTCCCGGGTCGACAGCCTGGCGTGCAGCGGTTTGTCCGGATCGCCATCGAGGTCGGCAACGAGAATTTCCGCCAAGGCGGCGCTCACGTAGCGCCTTCCCGACAGCACGGTGCGGACCGCTTTCATGAGTTCTTCGGGGGCGCTGTCCTTCGACAGGTAGCCGCTTGCCCCTGCGCGCAGCACATTGACGGCGTACTGCTGCTCGGGCAGGCCGCTCATCACGAGCACGCGCACGCCGGGATGGCCCGTCTGGATGTGGCGCAGGATGTCCAGCCCGCTGCGGTCAGGCATGTGGATGTCCAGCAAGACCAAGTCCCACTCCTGCTGCCGAAGCAGATCGAGCGTCTCGTTGCCGCTCGCAGCTTCGCCGACCGCGTTGATGCTGGAATCAGCTTCGAGAAATTGCTTGAATCCGGCGCGAACGACCGCATGATCGTCGGCGATCAGTACTCGTGACACTTTAGTCCTCCCCTAACGGCGGCGCTCAATTGCTGGCGCACTCTTGGCTCTGTGAATATCCGTTCAGCTTGTTATACAGGGTCTTAAGGCTGCAGCCCAGCGCATCGGCCGCACGCCGCTTGTTGCCTTTGAAGTAATCGAGCGTGGCTTCGATCAAGGAGCGCTCCATATCGTAGATGCGCGATCCCACGCGGATGTCGAGCCGTTCGCGATCCGAGCCCCCATCGCCGCTGCGCGCCGCATTCTGAATGAGAGGGGCCAATTCCAAGGATTGATCCCCCAGTATGAAGGCGCGTTCGATGCAGTTCTTCAATTCCCGCACATTGCCGGGCCAGGTATGCTGTTTCAACGTCATGCGCGCCATCGCGGAAAGCCGCTTTTGCGTGCGGCTCTGCACGTTGAGTTCCGTAAGAAAATGCTCCGCGAGCAGTTCCACGTCATTGCCCCGGCTGCGCAGCGGCGGCATGTCGATCGGAAATACGGCCAGACGGTACAACAGGTCCTCACGCAACTGGCCGTTCTGCACGGCTTGCAGCGGACATCGATTCGTCGAAGCGATTACGCGGACGTCCGAGATGAATTCCACGCTGGCGCCGACCCGGTAGAACTTTCGGGTTTCGAGAACCCGTAGCAGGCGGGTCTGCATGTCCAAGGGCATCTCGGTGACCTCGTCCAGGAGCAGCGTGCCGCCCTGGGCACGTTCGAAGACGCCGGCATGGGCGCGTACCGCTCCGGTGAAGCTTCCCTTCTCGTAGCCGAAAAGCTCGGCTTCGATCAGCCCGGCGGGAATCGCCCCGCAGTTGATGGCCAGGAACGGCCCTCCACGGCGTGCGCTGCGATCGTGTATGGACTGCGCCGCCAGTTCCTTGCCGGATCCGCTCTCTCCGGTCAGCAGCACGCTGGCTTCCGTCGGCCCCACCCGTTCGATAAGGCGGAACACCTCCTGCATGGCTTCGGAGTCGCCCAACAACGGACTCGGGGCCGCGAACGGCAACTCCGACTCGGAAAAATCACTTCTCGCGATATTCATCACTCGCATCTCCTCCTGATCGGGTTCGTGTAATCGTTACACTGAACACGGAGTCGATTTGTAACCTGTACCGCAGAGGGTGGCCAGAGATGGGCGCTGAACCTTGGCTCAGATTTCACGATATTTCATGTAGGTGTTTGTCTGACACGCAGCGTTAAACCATTGATGAATAAAGGCGAAGGTCGCGCTCCCGCGGGCGCCGATGAGCGCTTTTAACGCTGCGGCGCGGCCTGGCACACACTATGCAAACGGGTTTTCCGTGATACGCCTCTCGAACTGCACTGAGCGGCACACTGCGCTACACACCGCGTGGCGGTCCGGCAGCTCCGCAACGCCAGCACTGAGTGAATTGCGGTTCCGACTGTTCGCCGCAATCACCGCATATCCACATTGCGCCCACAGGCGCCGCGGCGGCTCGCGCCAGGGCGCGCAGCGCCAGGGGCTCGTCGTCATCGTCCACGTACAGCTGCGGCCAGGTTTCCATCATGGGTAGATCGCCCAGCGCGCCGGCCAGATATTGATTCCGCAACTCGCACTGAATTCCGGCGGTGATGAGCACATTGCGAGCATGCGCCACCTGCAACAACGATGCGGCTCGGTACACTCGCTTCAAGGCATCCTCGTTCCTAACGCAGCGATCCCAGAAAGGCCGCGACGTCATCGCCGCGCTCCAAAGCCTCGACCAGGGCGGAGCCGACCACGACTCCATCGACATGCGACCCGAAGCGCGCCACCTGTTCGCGTGAGCGAATGCCGAAGCCGGCGCAAACGGGCACGGTCGAGCAGCGCTTGACGCGATCCATGTAGGCCAGGACGTCGTCGGGCACCTCGGTGGATTTTCCCGTCGTGCCCGTCATGGTAACCGCGTAGACGAAACCTTGGGCGGACTTGCACAGCATTCCTAGGCGTCCCGGAGGCGTAACGGGGGTCACCATCTGTATCAAGGCGAGTCCTTCGCCGTCCAGCGCAGTTTTGAGGTCGCCGCTTTCCTCATACGGCAAATCGGGAACAATGAATCCAGCGACGCCCGCCCGGGCGGCATCGGCGGGCAACTTGTCGAGGCCGTACTTCATCAGGGGATTCAAATAGCTCATCAGGAGAACCGGTGCGGAGCGTGGCGCGGGTATCTCGCGCAGCTCCTGCAGTATCCAAGGAACCGTCACGCCATCGGCCAGCGCCACGAAGCTCGCCCGCTGGATCGTCGTCCCGTCCGCCATCGGATCGCTGAACGGCACGCCGATCTCCACGACGTCACAAGCGCCCAGGACGGCCTTGAGGTTGTCCTTGAATTGCCGTCGGCTCGGAAACCCGGCCGTGAGAAATCCGACCAAAGCAGGTCGGCCGCAAGCAACGGCCGCATTGATTGCGGCGGATATCGTGTCGCGCGGTTTCATCAAGTCTGCAAGCCCTTCAAGACGGTTCGCTGCAATATCGGCATGTCCTTGTCGCCCCGTCCGGAGCAGCCGATCAAGATTCGCGACCCAGGATGCGCAAGCGCGTAGCGACGCGCCCCGAAGATCGCGTGCGCCGTTTCGATGGCGGGAAGGATGCCCTCGCATTCCGCGCATTCCACGAGCGCGTCCAAGGCCTCATCGTCCGTCGCCGACTCGTATGCGACTCGGCCGCAGGTCTGAAGATAGGCGTGCTCCGGCCCGACACCCGAGTAATCGAGGCCGGCGGAAACCGAATGCGTCTCTTGAACCTGGCCGAAAGCATCCTGGAGAATCAAGGTGTAGCTGCCTTGCAGCACGCCGGGCGTACCGGACGTCAGGGACGCCGCGTTGTCGCCGAGGCCCGGGCCGCGCCCGCCGGCTTCCACGCCCAGCAGACCCACCGTGGCATCGCCCAGAAAGGGATGGAACAACCCGATGGCGTTCGATCCGCCCCCCACGCATGCCACCGCCACATCCGGCAAGGCACCGGCGAGTTCGAGCATTTGTGCGCGCGCCTCACGCCCGATGACCGCCTGCAGCTCGCGGACCAAATAAGGATACGGGTGGGGACCGACGGCCGATCCCAGCGCATAGTATGTTCCGTCGGGATCGGAGACCCAATCGCGCAGCGCCTCGTCGATGGCCGCGCGCAAGGTCTTGTCGCCGCCCGTGACCGGCACCACCGTCGCACCCATCAATTGCATGCGACCCACATTCGGCGCCTGGCGCTCGACGTCCACCGCACCCATGTAGACCACACAGGGCATCCCCAGTCTGGCCGCCGCTGCGGCGCTGGCAACCCCATGCTGCCCCGCGCCGGTTTCTGCAATGATGCGCTTCGCACCCAGGCGTTTCGCGAGCAACGTCTGTCCCACGGCGTTGTTGATCTTGTGCGCCCCGGTGTGTGCGAGATCCTCGCGTTTGAGCCACACTTCGGCCCCCCAACGCTTGCTCAACGTGGGAGCGAAGGACAATGCGGTCGGGCGTCCCACCCAGGTTTTCAACTCATGGGTGAATTCGGCCTGGAATTCAGGGCTGTGGAGATGCAGCGTAACGCCGGCTTGCAGCCGATCGAGCGCCGGCACCAACGTCTCCGGGACGTAGCGCCCGCCGAACGAACCGTACCGCCCTTTGGCGTCGGGATACGAGGCGTATTGCGCGGCATCCGCGCGAACCTGTGAGTTCAAGAGTCATGCTCCAATCGTGATGCGGCGATGCGGACTGCGCGCACGAATTCGTGAATCTTGTCCGGATCCTTGATGCCCGGCACATCTTCCACGCCGCTGCTCACATCCACGCCGAAGGGCCTTACGGCCTGAATGGCTTCACTGACGTTCAGCGCCGACAGCCCGCCGGCGAGAATGACTTCGGTCTGGCGCGCGAGCTCCGCGGCCCTTCCCCAATCCGCGAGTTCGCCGATGCCGCTCGAGGGGCCTTCGAACAACATGCGGGACGGCAACGGACTCGGCGTTTTGCGGCCGAAGCGCACCACGGGGAGCACCTTCACATGCGCAGGAATCTTCAATTCCCGCAAATCTTCGACGTCAGTCTGAAAATAGTCGGGCTTGAGAATCCGGCAGATTTCATCCACCTTCATTTGCAGCGGGTGCTGCGCCACCGCGATCCGCAGAATGCCTGGCGGCGCAAGCGCCGCGAGCTGTGCCGCCTGACCGGGCGTCACCTGGCGCGGACTCGGCGCAAACACGAAACCGATCGCATCGACCTTGGCCTCCGCGGCTGCGGCGATGGCATCGGCACTGGTCATACCGCAGATTTTTATCCACATGGGTCCGAGTGTAGCCATTTTACCCGTGCGCTGTCCGCGCAGCCTTCAAGATTTCCGCGACCATCTGGGCCGGGTCACCACAGTTCATCAAAGCGGTGCCGATCAACGCCAGGCGGTACCCGAGGCGGCGCATTGCATGGGCATCGAGCGGCGACGCCACGCCGCTTTCGGCAACACAGGCGGAGGCCTCGGGCAACAGCGGTGCCAGCGCGGCAAACCGCTCCGGCACCACTTTCAGGGTCTGCAAGTCACGGCTGTTGATGCCGACCAGGAGAGTTTCCGCCCGCCGGCGCGTTGCAAGCAATTGGCGCGCAGATTCGAGATCCGCTTCGTCGAACGCCTCCAGAAGAACGAACAAGCCGTGATCGGCGGCTGTGTCCAGCAGGGCCGAGATCCGCTCGCGCGTCAACATTCGCAAAATAACCAATATTCCTCCCGCACCGGCGGCACGCGCCTCCAGCACCTGGTAGGGATCGACCAGGAAATCCTTGCGCATGGCGGGAACCTGCAGCGGCGCCAATGTCGCGGCCGCGCGGCCCAGGTGCTCCAACGAGCCGTCGAACCGCGACGGCTCAGTCAGCACGGAAACCGCCGCCGCGCCGCCGCGCGCATAGGCAGCGATTCGCCCGAGCCAGTCCTCGGATTCGTTGCCCAACTGACCGGCGGCCGGAGAACGCAGCTTCAGTTCGGCGATGACGTCGAAGCCCGCCCGCGACAACCGCAAAGCCGGGCCGGGCGGGGTTGCTCGCGCACGCCTTTCCAATTCGGCGAAGGGTTCGCGTTGTTGTGCGGCGAGCACCCGAGCCGTACTCGACCGCGTCATTTCGTCCAGAAAGCCGCTCATGTCTGGTGCGACTCCGCCGCATAGTTCTCCAATCGCCGCAACCAGCGCAACGCTTGGCCGCTGTCCAACGCCGAACCGGCGGTGTCGATTCCCATGGAAATGGAACCGGCGCGGCCGGCAATGTGGAGCGCGAGACCGCATTGTAGAACCAAAGCCGCCCGGTGCGGACCGCGATCGCGGCACTCGAAAACATGGCGTAAGGCGGCCAGATTAGCCGCGGCATCGCCGCCCGCCAAGTCGGCCGCCTCGCACGGCTCCAGACCGAACTCCCGTGGGTCGACATGGTGGCGGAAAATCTCGCCGCCGGTCACCTCGAATGCCAGGAACGGACCGATTGGAGTGGCCTCGTCCCAGCCGGCGGCGCCGTGCACCACCCACGCACGCTCGGCTTCCATGCCGGCCAGCGTGGCGGCCATCAATTCCGCGGCCGCGGCGTCGAACGCTCCAATCAGGTAAAAGCGCGGCGCTGCGGGATTGGTCAACGGCCCCAGAAGATTGAATACCGTGCGCACGCCGAGAGCGGTACGAACGGACGCAAGACTCTTCATCGCTGGATGAAAATAGGGCGCGAACAGAAACGTAAACCCGGTTGCCGCAAAACAATCCGCCGCCTGACGTTCATCGAGCGGCAATTTCAGGCCCAGCCGTTCGATCAGATCCGCGCTTCCGCTGCGGCTCGATATGGAACGGTTGCCGTGCTTGATCACCGGCAGGCCGCACGCCGCGGCGAGCAGTGCGGCACCCGTGGATAGGTTCAAACTACCGGACGAGTCGCCACCCGTACCGACTATGTCGATGGCGTCGGGTGCGCTCGGCAGCGCGGGTTTTCTTGCCAGCCCGCGCATCGCACCTGCGAAACCGCGCACTTCGGCGGCCGTCACTCCTTTGCCGCGCAATGCCGCCAGCAGCGCACCGGCCATCGCGGGAGCGAGGTCCGGGGCCGTGAGCTGACCCAGCAGATCGGCCGCCTGCGACTCCGTCAGATCTCGGCCCTCGAGCAAGTGTTCCAATGTGCGGCGGGGGAGCTGCATGACTAGGAGCCCGGCTCCCAAATCTTGAGAAAGTTGCCCATCAACACGGGACCTTCCGGTGTGAGCACGCTTTCAGGATGGAATTGGACGCCTTCGATCGGCAGCGACTTGTGGCGCACGCCCATGATCTCGCCTTCGGCCGTCCGGGCCGTGACCTCCAGCACCGCCGGAATGCTGGACGGCTCGGCAATCAATGAATGGTAGCGGCCGGCAGGAAATTCCGGCGGCATGCCGCTGAACAAACCGCGGCCGTCATGCACCACGGGAGACACCTTGCCATGCATCAAGCGCGGCGCGCGCACGATGCGGCCGCCGAACACTTCCACCAGGGACTGGTGCCCGAGGCATACGCCGAAGATCGGAATGCGGCCGGCGAACGCCTCGATCATGCGCATCGATACGCCGGCGTCGCGCGGGGTGCCGGGTCCCGGAGAGATCACCAGATGCGTATGCTGCCGAGAGAGCGCCTCCGCGACGGTGATGGCGTCGTTGCGGTACACGTCGACGTCCGCACCCAGCACCAGAAAGGCCTGCACCAGGTTGTAGGTGAAGGAGTCGTAGTTGTCGATGAGCAGTACCTTCGGCCGCATCTAAAGCCCCTCTGCCGCAAGCTGGAGCGCGCGTCGCAGGACCGCACTCTTCGCCATCACTTCCTCGTATTCGGCTTTCGGCGAGCTGTCGGCAACTATGCCGCCGCCGGCCTGATAGCTGTAGGCGTCGCCGCGGAAGACGAGCGTCCGAATGGTGATGGCCTGATCCATGTCGCCGCGCCGGCCGAAGTATCCCACTGTGCCGCCGTACAACTGCCGTCCCACCGGTTCGAGTTCGTCGATGAGTTCCATGGCGCGTACCTTCGGCGCGCCCACCAGCGTGCCGGCAGGGAACGTGGCCGCAAACAAATCGAACGCATCCTGGCCGGCACGCAATTCGCCGTTGACCCCGCTGACGATGTGCATGATGTGGCTGTAGCGCTCGATGACGCGGTAGGGATCGACTCGTACGGAACCCGCGACGGCGACTCTGCCGAGATCATTTCGCGCGAGATCGACCAGCATGACGTGTTCGGCGTTTTCCTTGGGGTCGGCAAGCAGCTCCGCCTCGAGATCGGCATCGCGCTGAGCGTCGGCGCCGCGCGGCCGTGAACCGGCGATTGGGCGCAATTGCGCATGGCCGCCGTGCGATTTGACCAAGGCTTCGGGCGAAGAACCCACCACCGTGATGTCGCCCAGTTCGCAGAAATACATATAGGGCGACGGGTTCAGCATGCGCAGCGCCCGATACACTTCGAACGGCGACAGCGAGTGCCGCCCCTCGAAGCGCGATGCGAGCACCAATTGGTATACGTCGCCGGAGGCGATGTGTTCCTGCGCTCTGTGCACCCCGTGGGCGTGTGCAGCCTCGGTGAGCGTGGGACCCGGGGGGGAAAAGCGGCCGGGGGTGAGGAGCGAGGGCACCCCGCCGCGCAGCGCCTGCACGACCTCGCGGCGCAGGCTTTGGCGTTCCGCCTCGCTGCCGTCGTGCAGCAGTGCGACGCCGCGGGTCAAATGATCGAACACCAGCAGCGAGCGTGGAGCGACGTAATGTGCGTGCGGCGTTTCCGTGTGGTCCAAACTGCGCCCCGGAACTCGCTCGAAATAGCGTACGGCGTCGTACGCCGTGTATCCCACGAGGCCGCCGGACAGGGGCACGCCGGGAATCTCGGGCAATGGTTGGGGAGCGCGGGCGAGAGCGCCCCGCAACGCGTCCAGGAAGGCGGCCTTCGATCGGGGCCTCGGGGTGTGAATTCCGCCTATGTTGAGTCCGGCGGAATCCAGCCGGACCTCCAGACAATCGCCGAATCCGATGAAGGAATAGCGAGCCAACCGCTCTCCGCCTTCGACGCTCTCCAGCAGGAACCGCGGCTTGAACGGCGCCAATTTCAAATAGGCCGATACCGGCGTGTCCAGATCGGCGGCGATATCGAACGGTGGCTTCATGAACTCTCGGCTATAAAACTCGAAGACAATAAAAAACCCATCACCACACAAGTTGCGGAGATGGGCTCTGGATGACGAGAAACTAGGTGTTAACTTATGCGGCCAGCGCCTACTCCACTAAGGGGAAGTGCGCCACCACCAACGAGCGTCGAGAACAATGACTGCGCGGGCGAAAAATCGGGTCGACATAGCCTGGGAGTATCGCCGCCCGGAGCACACAGCGTCAAGGGGGTCGTACCGGATTCCCCGCGGGCGCGGCTGCCAGGGCAGCCTGCAGCTCCTTCTTGAACCGGCGCGTAAGTTCGACGAATCGGGGCGTCAAGCCGACGTCTTCGTAGGCCGGGTCTCCATGGTCGTCGCGCGAGATGATCTTCGGCCCGGCTTCATAGGGCATGGCGGCTGCAACTTCGTCCAGGCCGGAATGCAGCAGGTCGGAAATGAGCTCTTCGATTTGACAGTCCGGAAACAATGCGGCCAGGGCCTGCAGTCGCGCGGCGTCGTCGAGATTCAAGCGAACCGCGTACTCTTTCGCGGTCCTTACCGGCACCGCTTCTTTCTTCCAACGATCGAGCAAGGCCTTGAATTTCACGACTTACCCCGCCATACCGGTTTCAACATTGCGCATTATAGCCGCCGGCGACCCGCCGAAGGATTGCAGATGAACATGGAATTCAGCCACGACGGGAAGCCCTGCCGATATCCTTTCTGCTTGCGCCTGGTGAAGTAGCCGACTTGTCCGCCAATCCTCACGCTGCCTCCGGAGCAACGGAAAACGGCTCACTGCAACGCGGGCTGCTGGACGTCTTCTCGTACAGCCGCCGCGCCTTGATGCTGGTCTGGACCACCAACAAGGCGTTGAGCATCACGTTGGCCGCGCTGACTCTCGTCGCCGGCATCCTGCCGGCCGGTGTCGCCTACATCGGATCCCTGATAGTCGATGCGGTGATCCATGCAGCCGATCTGCACCGGCGTATCGGAATGACGTCGCTGATTCCCGTCGTCAGACTGGTACTGTTCGAGGCCGCGCTGGTGGCGGCAATGTCCGTGGCCCAGCGCGGCATTTCGCTCGCACAGTCGTTGCTGCGCGCACAGCTCGGGCAGCGCGTCAATGTGATGATTCTCGAGAAGGCTTTGACACTGGACTTGACGCAGTTCGAGGATTCCGAGTTCTACGACAAATTGACGCGCGCACGGCGCGAAGCTTCCAGCCGTCCTCTGAGTCTGGTCATGCGCACCTTCGGATTGCTGCAGAACGCCGTTTCGTTGATCTCGTTCGGCGGCTTGCTGGTGCGCTTCTCGCCGTGGGCGGTGGCGCTCCTGGTGTTGGCGGGCCTGCCTGCCTTTCTCGCCGAGGCGAAGTTCTCCGGCGAAGCGTTCCGCCTGTTCCGATGGCGGGCTCCCGAAGCGCGAATGCAGATCTACCTCGAATCGGTGCTGGCACGCGAGGACAACGCGAAGGAGGTCAAGCTATTCGAATTGGGGCCGCGCTTGCTCGATCGATACCGGGAAATCTTCACCCGGCTGTATCGGGAAGACCGCGATCTGACATTGCGGCGCGATGCGTGGGGTTTCGGCTTGGGGCTCATCGGCACCACGACTCTGTACGGCGGTTATGCCTGGATTGCCGCGGAAACCGTGCTCGGCGCGATGACGGTTGGGCAGATGACGATGTACTTGATGTTGTTCAGGCAGGGACAGACGGCGGTGAGTGCGGCGTTGTCCGCAGTCAGCGGCCTGTACGAGGACAACCTGTATCTGTCGAATCTTTACGAATACCTCGAGCAACCCGTGGGGCATAGCGGCGGCAGCGTCGTCGTGGGGCCCGAGCCTGGCGACGGCATCCGTTTCGAAGGAGTTGAATTCGTCTATCCCGACGCCAACACGGCGGCTCTGTCGGATATCGACCTTCACGTCAAGCCCGGCCAAAGTCTGGCCCTCGTCGGACAGAACGGCTCCGGAAAAACCACGCTCATCAAACTCCTGACCCGTTTGTACCGGCCGACCAAGGGACGAATTCTCCTGGACGGGCTGGACCTCCAAGAATGGGATGAGACCACCTTACGGCAGAGGATCGGCGTCATATTCCAAGACTTCGCGCGCTATCAGATGCGGGTCGGGGAGAATATCGGCGCAGGCGACGTGCGCGCCTTCGATGACGAAGCGCGGTGGCGCAGCGCCGCCATGCAAGGCCTGGCCGCCGAATTCGTGGAACAGCTTCCGGCGGGCTATCACACGCAGCTCGGCAAGTGGTTCAAGGACGGGCGCGAATTGTCGGGAGGTCAATGGCAGAAGATCGCGCTGGCGCGCGCCTTCATGCGCAACCAGGCGGACATCCTGGTGCTGGACGAGCCCACGGCGGCCATCGATGCGGGGGCGGAGGCGGAAGTGTTCGAACACTTCCGCGAGCTGACGCGAAATCGCATTGCCATCGTCATCTCGCACCGATTCTCGACGGTGCGGATGACCGATCAGATCCTGGTTCTGGAAGAGGGCCGAATCGTCGAGCGTGGCAGCCACGAATCGCTGATGGCCCTGGGCGGCCGTTATGCGAATCTTTTCACCTTGCAGGCTCGCGGGTATCGTTGAGACAATGAGAGGCGAACCAGTGGGCCGCGGCCACGCAGAATACTCATACAGGCTCCTAACCATGCCTTCATTCGACGTCGTGTCCGAAATAGATACCCATGAATTGACCAATGCCGTCGATCAAGCCGTCCGAGAACTCACCCAGCGCTTCGATTTCAAAGGCACCGATGCGACATTCGAGCTCGATGAGACGACCGTGACCATGAGCGCGCCGGCGGACTTTCAACTGAAGCAGATGCTGGAAATTCTCAAACTGAGGATTGCCAAGCGCGGCATCGATGTCGCTTGCCTCGAGGTCAAGGATGCCGTCGTGAACCTGGCGAAGGCCAAGCAGGACGTGGTGCTCCGGCATGGAATCGACGCCGACACGGGGAAAAAGGTGGCGCGCTTGCTAAAGGATTCGAAGCTCAAGGTACAGGCGCAGATCCAGGGCGAAAAGGTTCGCGTCACGGGCAAGAAGCGCGATGATCTTCAGGACGCCATCGCGTTTCTGCGCAAGGCGGAATTCGACGTGCCGCTGCAGTTCAACAATTTTCGCGACTAGCCGTCAGGCCAAATACTGACGCGGCCTAGGGCGCGGCCTGCGCCTGATCCAAGAGGGCTCGAGCGTCCGCCGACGGATCGAGACTCGCGGCGATCCTGGCCTCGGCCGCCGCCTCCGGCCTCCGCTCGAGCGCAAGCAAAGCTTTGGCTAGATTGTAGTGGGCCAGGTACGAGCGAGGCCGCAATGCGACGGCGCGCTGGTAATCGCGCACTGCGTCTGGGTATTGTTGGCGCGCTGCCGCCAGATAGCCCATCGCTTCCCAAACGGGCCCGTTGTCGGGCTGCTCGAGCGCGATGCGTTCAGCCAAGGTACGGGCTTCCTCGACCTTGCCCATCTTGATATAGCCCCAGACGACATGGTCCCAGCGGATCGCGGGAGGCGGGAATTGCCTTCCCAAATACAGCGAAGCAGCGCCGATCGCGACGGCCAGCACGCCGAATGCCGCGACCTGTCGGCGCCCTACATCGTCGTTCGCGGGACCAGGGAGGCGGCGCGCCGTCAGGCTCCGCAACAGCCCGTCGATCCAGATACCGCTCGACAGCGCCAACACCGGTACGGCGTGAAACCGGAAACGGTCCTCAGCCCAGAACGCCGCCACCGTGAGCCAGGAGATCACGATGGGCGCGGCAACGATGGGCCAGCGGCGATCCTTCCGTTCCAGCCAGACCAGCCCGGCAAGGCCCATGGCCAACAACCATGCCATCGGCGGCGGCAACAACCTGAGAACGGGGGAAAACAGCCGCTCCTCCGCCGACGAACGGTTGTTGGGTATTTCGGTGTCGGCCAGGAAGATGGCGCTTTTGTGGGCGGCGTCGGCAAGCACCTGGCCCGGATGTTCGCGCATGAAGTCGAGCGCCTCCCTCCGCCAGTACGCATCGGCTTCGCGCGGCGACAACGAACGGCCGGTGCGCCGGTCGGCCTCGGCCGCGTAGCCGCGCCAGATCTCGCTGGGATGCAGGTAATTCACAAACGGTGGAATCCAGATGGCGGATTCCGGGTTCTCGGGGTTGTACGCCTGGTGCAGCACGATTCCGCCATTGTGGGGCAAGGGCGAGAGGCTGCCGAACGCGTGGAAATTACGCGCCGACCACGGCAGGAGCGACACTGCCAACCCCAGCATCATGAGTGATGCCTTGGATGCCCAACCCACGGGTGCGCGCACCGCGGCGCTATCGGTCCACAGACGCAGCCCGGGCAGCAGCAGCGCCGCCAGCCCCAATAACAGCAGCGTCGATCGCAGCGCGATGCCGACCCCGCAGAGCACCCCGAACAAGGCCCACGCGAGGCGTCGTTCGGAGCGCAGGAGCGCAAGCGCAGCCACCACCCACCAGGTCACGTAGCTCGCCACCCAAGTTTCTTTCAACAAGGTGGTACAGAACATGATGGCTGTGGAAGTCAGACCATACAGCAGCGCGCCGTAGAGGCCGGCCCGGTGACGTCCCAACAGCCTCCCAATGACCAGGATTCCGTACGCGGTGGCCGTATCCAGGAGCGCTTGCAGGAGATAGACGGCGACCGGATTCACGCCGACCAATTTGAACACCGCGCCCAACAGATACCCGTATCCCGGGTCCATGAAGGTGAACTCGGGCCCGTCGGCACCGTGCCCGGAGGCAACGGCTTCGCCGAAGCGGAGGTAATAGTCCTCGTCCGGCCCCGGTTGGTAACTCAAGGGACTTTGCAACGCGCTGGAAAAGTGCAGGACGCGAACCGCCAACACCAGGGCCAGCAGGCCGAACACCGCGATGGGGTTCAAGCCCGGTGCCGGGGATCGATCGGAGCGGGTCCCCTGCATGGTGCGCGCGCCCTCAATGCGCAGGTTCGAGGCCCTTCGAATGGATCACGGTGCCGTCGAGTTTGACGATGATGGCGTCGATGTCATCGATCCGATTGTAGATTTCCATGGCCAGGTCCGGCCCCAGCACGAAAGCGGTCTTCGACAGACCGTCGGTGCGTACTGCGGCCGGCCCGATGATGGTGGCGCTGCGTACCTTGCTCGCCGAATGGCCGGTGTGAGGGTCGATGATATGGTGATAACGCACGCCATCTTCCTCGAAGTAGCGCTCGTAGTCGCCGGATGTGGAGATCGCCGCGTCGACCAACGGGATGCGCGTGATCACATCGTCCGATCCCTTTCTCGGGTCGCGGATGCCCACCATCCACGGCTTTCCGAATCGATCGCCGATGATTCTGCTGTCGCCGCCGGCGGAGACATAGGCTCGGGTGACACCGAGCGCCTTGAGCACCTCGATTCCTCGGTCGACCGAGTAGCCCTTCGCAATGCCGCCGAGGTCGATTCGCACGCCCTTTTGCGAGAATTGTACGGTTTGACTCTTCGGATCGAGCAGCACGTGGCGATAGTCCACCGCGGGCAAGGCCTTGGTGATTTGTGTCTCGTTCGGTCTGACGCGCTTTCGAAAATCATACAGGTAGCCCACGCTGGCGTAGGTGATGTCGAATGCGCCCTCGGTGAGGACCGAGTACTCCTTGGCGGTGGTCAAGAGGTCGAACAGCTCCTTCGTGATGGGCAAGGGACCATCGGCGGCTTTCGCGTTGACCTGCGAAACTTCGCTGGTCGGTTTGTACGTGCTCATCGAATCGTCGATGTGCCGCATCTCGTCGAGGACCGCATCGATTGCGCGATCGCCCTTGTCCTTGTCGTCCGCCCACAACTCAACCGTGATGCGAGTGCCCATGATGCCGTCGGTGATCCGCCGCACCCACTCTGCGTGTGCCGGCAAGGCCAAGCATGCCGACAACGTCAAACACCACCACACCTTGTTCAACGTCGCCCCCGGCGCCACTGCATGACCACCAACGCGCTGCCGATCATGCCGCCAAGATGCGCGAAATGGGCGATGCCGGAAAGGGTGCCGGTGACGCCCATTATGAGTTCGAGCCCTGCGTACAAAGTGGCAAAAAGCCAGGCAGGCATGGGGATGGGCGGGATCAGCGGAACGACTTTGCGATGGGGGAACAACAGGGCATACGCCAGGAGCAGCCCGAAGACGCCGCCGGAGGCACCGATCGTCGGCGCCGGCGGCGCTCCGAGCAGTTCCGGCACGAACAATTGCGTCAGCGCGGCGGTTACCACCGATGCGAAATAACACGCGAGCAGCCGCCATGGTCCGACGTAGCGCTCGATTTCGGCGCCGAACATCCACAGCGCGAGCATGTTGAACAGCAGATGAGAAATGTTGGCGGTACTATGGAGGAAAGCATAGGTGATGATCTGCCAGACATGAAAATACACGCGTCCGTCGATCGGAGTCAGGGGCCACAACGCCAACAGTTCGTCGAGACCGCCGCTGGACGAAGACTGCAGCAGAAATATCGCCACATTGGCGGCGATCAGGACCTTCACGGCACGTGCGTTGCTCACGAGGTATTCTAACCCGCCGTGAGAGCCGTATTCCTGGATTACGAAACCGTTTCCAAAGGAGACTTGGATATTTCCGGTCTGACCGGCGTGATGCCCGGGCTGCAGATCCATGGATCGACTAGTGATTCTGAAATCGCAGGGCGCATTGCCGATGCCGAGATCGTGCTGCTGAACAATTTCGTGCTGACGCGCGCCCTCATGCACGGGGCGGAACGGTTGAAGTTGATCGCCCTCGCCGCCACCGGCACGGACAATGTCGATTTGACGGCCGCGCGTGAGCGCGCCGTCGGCGTGTGCAACGTGAGCGGCTATTGCAGCCGGTCGGTCATGCAGCAAGTGTGGGCCATGATCTTGGGTCTCACCCAGCGCCTGGACCACTACACGCGCCTCGCGAAGAATGGCTCATGGGAGAGAAGCGAAGCGTTCGACTATTTCACGCATCCGATCCGCGAGCTGACCGGCCGGACGTTCGGCGTCGTAGGCTGGGGCGAGTTGGGACGGGCTGCGGCCGGGGCCGCGGAAGCATTCGGCATGCGTGTGGTCATTGCCAACCGGCCTGGCGGCGCGCACGAACCAGGACGCTTCGACCTGGATCAGGTGCTTGCGATGTCCGACGTCGTATCACTGCATTGCCCGCTCAACGAGGCAACGCGCGGTCTGATCGGGACACGGGAATTGGCGCTCATGAAACCCGACGCGCTGCTGATCAATACCGCCCGGGGCGGTTTGATCGACAGTCATGCGCTCGCGGCCGCGTTGAAAGCCCATCGTCTGGGCGGCGCAGGCATCGACGTGCTGCCGCAGGAACCGCCGGTGGACGGCGACCCGCTCCTCGATCCGGACGTACCGAATCTTCTGTTGACGCCGCATGTCGCGTGGGCAGCGCGCGAGGCACGCCAACGGTGCCTCGATGAAATCGCCGCCAACGTCCGTGACTTCCTGATGGGCGGCCGACGCGGCCGCGTGGTCTGACCTACCCTCTGGCTTGTTTCTTTTCCTTCTTGGCGGCGCGCTTCTCTTCTAGCGTCTTGGCCGGTTTCTTCTTGTCTTCCTTCTTTCGATCCATGCCTTTGCCCATGACTCGACTCCTCTCGGTTGAATAAAGCGATTGTATTAAGCGATCAATCCCTCTTGGCGCGGGATGGCGTGATCCGCCGGCTCAGCATCTTACGCTCCTTGCGTTCTCCGATTTTGAGCGGTCCCGCGGGCCCACGCGGCGGTTTCGGCGGTTTCTCGTCGACTTTGCTGATGCGTAATTCCCGGCCCGCCACCAGTACCTTTTGCAACAGCTTGAAGACCTGTTTCGGCATGCCCTCCGGCAGGTCGACGAAGCTGTGATCCTCGCGAATGTCCACTCGTCCGATGTGCACGCCCTCGATGCCCGCCTCATTGGCGATCGCCCCGACCACGTTGCTTGGGCGGATGCCGTGGGTCGAACCCACCTCGATGCGAAAGGTCTCCATCAAGCCGCCCGCGGCTTTGGACCGCGGCGTCCGCGTCGGTTCGGGCGGCGGTGACCGTGACCGGTCCGGCTCGGACTGGCGTTCCGCCGATCGCGGCGGCTCGCTGGGACGTGGACGTTCGGGGGCAGGCGCCCGCTCAGAGGCCTGCGCCCGCGCGGGCGCGTACGCACGTTCGAGCAGCCGAGGCGGCGCGACGGAGTCGGCCGCAGGGTCGCGATCCGCTTTACCGCCCAGCAGAAGCGGCGTCGCGCCCTGCGCCAGCGCTGCAAGAGCGGCAGCTATGTCGATGAGCGGCAGCCCGGTCTCGGCTTCGAGTTGTTCGACCACGGGCCGCAGTTCTTTCGCGTCGCTCTGAGCGACCGTTTCCATGACCCGTTGTTTGAACTTGGCGATACGAAAGGTATTGACCGCATCAACCGTCGGCAGGTTCATGGGTTCGATGACCTGCCGCGTGGCGCGCTCGATGGCGCGCAGCATGTTCCGCTCGCGTGGAGCGATGAACAGGATGGCCTCGCCCTTGCGGCCGGCCCGGCCGGTCCGGCCGATGCGATGCACGTAAGATTCGGTATCGTACGGCACGTCGTAATTGACGACGTGCCCGATTCGTTCGACATCGAGGCCCCGGGCCGCCACGTCGGTGGCGACCAGAATGTCGATCTGGCCCGCTTTGAGACGCGCCACCGTTCGCTCGCGCTGCGGTTGCGGAATGTCGCCGTTGAGCGGTGCCGCCGCGAATCCCCGCGCCTCGAGTTTTTCGGCCAGTTCCACCGTGGACTGCTTGGTGCGGGTGAACACCAGCATGCCGTCGAAATCCTCGGCCTCGAGAATTCGCGTGAGGGCATCGAGTTTGTGCATGCCGCTCACCATCCAATAGCGCTGACGGATATTGGTGGCGGTGCTGGTCTTGCTCTTGATCGTGACTTCGACCGGCGAGCGCAGGTGCTTGGCGGCAATACGGCGGATCGGCGCCGCCATGGTCGCGGAAAACAGCGCCACCTGCCGCTGCGGCGGCGTCTGCTCGAGGATGCTTTCGACGGCATCGACGAAGCCCATCGCAAGCATCTCGTCGGCCTCGTCCAGGACCAGTAGCGAAAGGCCCCCCAGCTTCAACGTACCGCGGTTCATGTGATCGATGACGCGGCCCGGCGTCCCAACCACCACGTGCACCCCGCGCCGCAACGCGTTCAGCTGCGGTTGGTAGCTTTGACCGCCGTAGATCGGGAGTACATGAAAGCCTTTGATGTGAGCGGCATACCGCAGAAACGCCTCGGAGACCTGCAGGGCAAGTTCGCGGGTCGGTACCAGAACCAACACTTGCGGCTCATGTTTTGACAGATCGATTCGCGACAGGGCGGGCAGGGCGAAGGCCGCGGTTTTACCGGTCCCCGTCTGCGCCTGACCGAGCATGTCGGCACCCGACAGAAGCACCGGGATGGTGGCCGCCTGGATGGGTGACGGCGATTCGTAACCCACGTCGGCGAGCGCTCGCAGCACGGGATCCGAAAGCGCGAGGTCGCGGAAACTCGCGGTAATAGGGTTTTCACCCACGGGGACTGCACTCATAGAGAACGCCTTCGAGAAGTAGCGGCAAGTCTAGCGGTTTGACAGGGTATTGCTACCATGCGCGGTATGGGACGCATTTTCGAAGTCAGAAAGCACGCGATGTTCGCTCGTTGGAACCGCATGGCGAAGCAGTTCACCCGGGTGGCGAAGGATATTGCAATCGCCGTTCATGCGGGTGGTCCGGATCCGGCCGCGAATCCGACGTTGCGGCGGGTTTTGCAGAACGCCCGCGCCGTGAATATGCCCAAGGACAAGACCGACGCGGCAATCCGCCGCGCCTCCGGAAAGGAAGCCACGAACTACGCGGAAATCCTCTACGAGGGCTACGCGCCTCATGGCGTCGCGCTGCTGATCGAAACCGCCACCGATAATCCGACCCGCACGGTCGGAAGCCTGCGCAACATCTTCACCAAGGGCGCAGGCAATCTCGGCACCACCGGCAGCGTCAGCTTCTTGTTCAAAAAAATGGGCGTGTTCCGCCTGGTCCCCTCGAGCGTCAAGGACCAGGATGAACTCGAATTGGACCTCATCGACCACGGACTCGAGGAAATGGGCGAGAGCACCGGCGAGAAAGGCGAACCGCAACTGGTCATACGCTGTGCGTTCGGCAGCTTCGGCAAGCTCCAGGAAGCGCTGGAAGCGCGCGGCATTGCGCCGCTGTCGGCGGAACACGAGTACATTTGCTCGGTTCCCAGCGAACTCCCGGAGGATCAGGCTGCCGAGGTGCTGGCGTTGATCGACCGACTGGAACAGGACGATGACGTGCAGAAGGTGTTTCACACCTTGGCTTGACGCCGCGCCTCAACCGCACCCTAACCGCCACGGCGAGGCCGCTACGGCACGTTCATGCTGTCATCTCGCATTCGGCTGTTGCGTTGTTCTTCTTGAGGCGCAACAATTCCCAGGAGGGACGATTATGAGAATTCTTAGCAAGTTGTTGATTCCAATCGGAATTATGGCGATGACGGGGTGTGTCGTCGCGCCCTATGGTTATCACCGCGGATATTACGGCCCGCGCGTGGTGGTGTTTGCCCCGGCGCCCCTCGTGGTGGCTCCTCCCGTGGTTGTCGTCCGGCCCTATTACCGCTGATCGGCATGGCGAGCCACCCCTTCCGTATCGTCAACGTCTTTACCCAAGGAGACTCGCCCCTCACCGGAAATCCACTCTGCGTTTTCGAGAATGGGGCGGATTTCGACGATGCCACCATGCAGGCGCTGGCGCTGCAGTTCAATCTGTCCGAGACCACCTTTCTATTGCCGTCCGAGACTGCAGACGCACGGGTGCGCATTTTCACGCCGACCTATGAAATGCCGTTCGCCGGGCATCCAACCCTCGGGACTGCGCACGTCTGCCGTGCACTGGGGCTCGGGGCCAACTCGCTGCGGCTTGAAATGCGCGCAGGTCTGGTGCCGGTCGACGCGCAGGGCAACCGCTGGACACTCACGGCGCCGACTCCTGCCGCGCCGCGCGAGCTCGGAGTTCCGGTGGCCGCGTTGGCGAGGGCGCTGGGACTCGATGAGAACGATATCGGCGACCGTCCCCTGTGGATCAAGGCCGGGACGGAGCAGCTCATCGTACCGCTCAATTCGCCGGACGCCGTCCGCCGCACAGCACCCAGGACGGATGCCCTGGCCGCCATTCCGAACCAGGACGGGTTTGGGATGGCGTACGTATTCGCAGAAACCGGTGCGGGCCGGACGCTCGCGCGATTCTTCTTTCCGCAAGGCACCGCGATGCTCGAAGATCCCGCCACCGGATCCGCAACAGCCAACTTCGGGGGCTGGTGCCTTGCGATGCAGCAGCCGCTGCCTCTACGGTATGAGATATCGCAAGGCGAGATGACCGGCCGGCCGTCGACCCTCTATCTCGAGGTGGCCAGCGACCGGCACATTCGGGTCAGCGGCGACGTCGTCGACTTGGGCGCAGGCACGGTAACGCTCAAGTAGTCTCGGGCTGCGGATCCTCCGACTCGGGCCGGAAGGCTCCATGATTCACCACCCCGTAGGCCCAGCGCATTACCGGCTGCAGGCGCGGCGACACCATGGAGAGAGCGCGCTCATAGTCCACCCACCTCGCCTCGTGATGCTCGGGTGTTCCGAGATCGGGATTGATGGGCAGCCGGATTTGCGTCTCCTTGCTTCGCGCAATGTAATAGCGGGCGATCTTCCCCTTGTTATAGGGTCCGGTATCCATGAACACCATGCCCCAATCGAAGGAGATGTCGTCCAAGGTCGTCTCCTCACGCACTTCGCGAACGGCGGCATCGATGGGAGACTCGCCCGCCTCCACCAAGCCCTTCGGAAAATCCCAGTTGCGATACGCCCGGAGCAGCAGGAACTTCAATTTCCTGTCGAGCACGCTCACCACCACGACGCCGGAGGACATTCGAGTGGGGGGATCGGCTGACAGCATGGCAAGGCGCCTTGAGTTCAAGTCGGGCCTATTGTACAGCCGCCGCTCCGCCGCAATGTGGGCCGATTTCGCCGAGGAACCTGGGCCGCGCCACCGTCACGCGGCCGCGGACAACGGCGAGCGGATCAGATGATCGAAGGCGCTCAAGCTGGCTTTCGCACCCTCGCCCATCGCAATCACGATTTGCTTGTAAGGCACGATGGTGCAATCGCCGGCAGCGAAAACGCCGGGCACCGAGGTCCGGCCGCGAGCGTCGACCTCGATTTCCCCGCGGGACGACAATTTCACGGTTCCCTTGAGCCAATCGGTGTTCGGCACCAAGCCGATCTGCACGAAGACTCCGGCAAGTTCGAGCGTGTGCACCGCTCCGCTCTGCCGATCCTTGTATTTCAGGGACGTCACTCGCTGTCCGTCGCCGATGACCTCCGTCGTCTGCGCGCTCGTGATCACCGTGACATTCGGCAAACTGCCGAGCTTGGCCGTCAGCACGGCGTCCGCGCGCAGCTGCGCGTCGTACTCGATGACCGTCACATGGCTGACCAGGCCGGCCAGATCGATCGCCGCCTCGACGCCGGAATTGCCGCCGCCGATCACCGCGACCCGCTTGCCCTTGAACAATGGCCCGTCGCAGTGCGGGCAGTACGCCACTCCGCGGTTCCGGTACTCCCGCTCGCCGGGAACATTGATTTCACGCCAGCGCGCGCCGGTCGCGATCACCACGGACTTCGCCCTCAAGGCTGCACCGTTGCTGAGCCGGATCTCGATCAGGTCGCCGGGCGTCAGCGCCTCGGCGCGCTGCAGGTTCATCACGTCGACATCGTAGGTGGTGACGTGCTGTTCGAGTCCGGTCGCCAGCTTGTGGCCTTCCGTTTCCTTGACCGAAATGAAATTCTCGATGCCCACGGTATCCAACAACTGCCCGCCCAAACGCTCGGCTGCAATGCCCGTACGGATCCCTTTGCGCGCCGCATAGATGGCGGCCGCCGCGCCGGCGGGCCCTCCGCCGACGACCAGCACGTCATAAGGCGCCTTGGCATTGAACTTCGCCAGGTCGCGTTCCGCCCCGCCGGCGTCGAGCTTGGCGACGATTTCCTCCAACTCCATGCGGCCCTGGCCGAAAGGCTGGCCGTTTAAGAATACGGCGGGCACCGCCATCACCTGACGCCGCTCGACTTCATTCTGGAACAGTGCGCCATCGATCATCGTGTGCCGAATGTTCGGGTTCACCACCGCCATCAAATTCAGCGCCTGAACCACGTCGGGGCAGCTCTGACAGCTCAGCGAAACGAAGGTCTCGAAATTGAATTCTCCGTCGAGCGCGCGTATTTGCTCGAGCACCGCAGGAGCCGCCTTGGAGGGGTGGCCGCCCGCCTGCAGCAACGCCAGCACCAATGATGTGAACTCGTGGCCCATGGGCAAGCCCGCGAAACGCACATGGGCCTCCTGTCCGGGACGTCGCAGCGCGAAGGACGGCTTCACCTGGGCCGCGTCGCCGGCCGGATCGAGCGATACCAGAGGCGACAGCGACACGATGTCCTGAAGCAGCTCGAGCATCTCGCGCGACTTATCGCCGTCGTCCAAGGACGCGCTGATCTCGACCGGCTGCACCAGCCGGTCGAGATAGCCCTTCAACTGAATTTTGAGATTCTCGTCGAGCATGATTACACCTGGCGTTGCGATCAGATCTTGCCGACCAGATCGAGCGAGGGCGACAGCGTCTTGTCGCCGGGCGTCCATTTCGCAGGACATACTTCACCCGGGTGCGCGGCGACGTACTGCGCCGCCTGAACCTTGCGCAGCAATTCCTTCGCATCGCGCCCGATGCCGTTGTCGTGCACTTCGATGATCTTGATGAGGCCTTCGGGATTGATGACGAAGGTGCCGCGGTAGGCCAGGCCCTCTTCTTCGATCAACACTTCGAAATTTCGCGATAGCGCCAAGGTGGGGTCGGCGATGAGCGGGTATTGGACCTTGCCGATCGTTTCAGACGTGTCGTGCCAGGCCTTGTGCGTGAACTGCGTGTCGGTGGACACGCCGTAGATCTCGACTCCCAGCTTCTTGAACGACGCATAATTGTCGGCGAGGTCGCCAAGTTCGGTCGGGCACACGAAGGTGAAGTCGGCGGGATAGAACACGAACACCGACCACTTACCCTTCAGATCCTCGTTCGTCACGGTGACGAACTTGCCGTTGTGATAAGCGTTGGCCTTGAAGGGCTTGATTTCAGAATTGATTAGAGACATTGAATTTCCTCAACAGGTTTGAACGGAGACGGCATTCAGGATGCCACAAACAATCATCGTCGGTATTGATTAAATACATGAATCTGATAGAGTCTGTCTATCGTATGAATCTAAAGGATCTCAAATACTTGGTGGCGCTCGCCGATACCGGGCATTTCGGCAAGGCGGCGGAGCGCACATTCGTGAGCCAGCCCACGCTGTCCGCGCAGCTGAAGAAGCTCGAGGAATACCTCGGCGTCAAGCTGGTGGAGCGCCAGCCGAAGAACGTGCAGCTCACCGAGGTCGGCAAGCAGGTGGTCGCGCGCGCCCGCCGCATGCTGGACGAAGGCGACCAGATCATCGCGTTGGCCCGCAACAACAAGGACCCGTTTGCGGGCAGGTTGAAGCTGGCCTTGATCCCGACCGTTGGTCCGTATCTCCTGCCACGGGTCATGCAGAAAATCCGCAAGGCGCTGCCGCAACTTGGTCTGATGCTCTACGAACACCAAACCGAAGCACTGCTCAAGCGCTTGCACGACGGAGAGATCGACCTTGGGATCATGGCGCTGCCGATCGCCCAGGACGGGATGGAGACGCGTGAACTCTACCAAGAAGCCTTCACCGTCGCCTTGCCGAACCACCACGCACTCGCAGCGAAGTCCACCATCAAGGTACAGGACCTGAAGGGCCAGACACTGCTGCTCCTGGAGGATGGCCACTGTCTTCGCGACCAAGCCTTGGAGGTGTGCAGTCGTATCGACATTCGCGAGGCCGAGGATTTCCGAGCCACCAGCCTCGAAACCCTCCGGCAGATGGTGGTAGCCGGTCTCGGCATCACCCTGCTTCCCGAAACCGCCGTGGAATCGCCTTTCGGGTCTCAGCGAGGGCTCACGATACGGCAATTCACGAAGCCCGCGCCGACGCGCACAGTCGGCGCCGTCTGGCGCAAATCGACCACCCGCGCCGCAGCCATTGCCGCGGTATGCGACGTACTGGCCGGCGCCATGAAGGCGAAAAACTGACGGCCGACGCGTCTACCAGCTGTAGCGGACGCGGTAGCGGACGGTCTGCTCGGCGTCTGCGGCCACCTTCAATGCGAAATACAGAGTCCGGGCATCGCCTTTTTCATAGGGGACGGAACTCGATTGCATGGTCCAGTTGCTCCAGCGGAAGAGGTTCTCCCGCACCAGGACGTTCACCGGTTCCGTCTTGTGGTTGCGGAGTTTGACCTCGATTTCTTCTTCCATCCATTTCGCCTTCGAATCCAGCGCGAAATCCACCTGCCGGCGCTCGCCGACCACGTCGAATGCGGATCCCAACTTTACGAGCACGCGTTCGTTCTTGGGGGTGTGATCGATCACGTCCTCGCCGATGAATTCGAGGCCATGGTCGGCGGTATCGATCTGCGAGACCCGCACCCGCCCCTTGGGAAGGGGAACCCCCAATCCTGATTTCTCGTCGTTCTTGAACTCCAGATACACGTCGACCTTTTTGTTGAAGTTCCCGCCGTAGCTTCTTTCGGCATTGATGCCGAGCCCGTAATACATTCCGGCCTGTCCGAAGTACATGAGCGTCTTGTGGGCGGGAACGTGCTTCGCCGCATCGAACAGCTCCAGTTGCTTGGTGGAATTATCCGGCAGCGACGTGCGCCGGCCCAAGGTGTACAGGTGGTATTCGAAGAACGACTTTTCGACGAAGGCGCCGTCCTCCGCCATGGCGCTGCGGCGCGAAGCGGCGACCGCCATCTCTTCCGGGCGCGCGCGCGGTTGTGCGCGCTGCACATCGCCGGCGATGAGCTTGAGCTTCGCATTCTCGTACCCTGCACCGCTTTGATTGACGATGCTGACCCAGGCGCCCACATCGACGAACCCGGAGTTGGCGTCAGCGCCCGCGCTGAACGTCAGGTTGTAATCGGCCCACCAGGTCATCCCCGCGGTTTGATAGCTGACGCGTGCAGTCTGCTCGCCGGCCTTACGCGCGGAAATATCCCACAGCAGGGTCGGCCGCGTAATGAGGCCTCCCGGCAATTCAGCGAAGCGCAGATTCGAGTATTGGTTGATGGCGCGGATCTGCCCATCGCCGCCGCGCACCACCAGGCCGTCGCCGGCGGACAGCAGGGTGCCGGTGATCTCCGTCGATTGCGTGCCTTGCACGACCTGTACGGTCACCGTCTTGTCGACATACTTCGACAGCAGTTTCTGCGTGCTGACCAAATCGAATTGAAAATTCTGCTCGAGAACTCGCGTGTTCTCGGGATCGCTCAAGGAGATGAACTGCACGGTCGTCGGATCGATGAGCGCGGCCACGTCGGTAAAGCGCAGCTGCGTTCGGCCGGAGGCCAGCGAGACCTTGCGATCCTGGCTGACCACGGCATAGCCGGGAACGCCGTCGGCACTGACCCCGCCCCGGCCGGGCAAGGGACGGTAGTACTCGGCCGGCACGGCGCCGGGCTGCGCAGAACTGTAAATCGTGATGCCCGTCTCGCCGTCTGCCGCTGCCGCTGCCGCTGCCGCTGCCGCTGCCGCTGCGCCGGATGATAGGCAAAGAATGGCGCAAATCGCCGCCGACATGCCGCTATCGGCGAGACTTCGTCCAGACATGAACTTCTCCCGCAATCCGCTGACGCTTCTGCCGATTATTTCACATATTGCGCCGGCCAGACCCGGCAAGATATTGACTCAACGGAATGAATCACATGAATGCAGACACCATTGCACCTGTCACTGCACCGTCGGCAGCACGCTTCGATGCGAAGTTCATCGAAGACCATAAGCTCATCGACCGCTATCTGGAGGGCAAGCTGCCGCCCAAAGGCGCTCGCGACCTCGAGAACTGGTGCCGTGCCAATCCGGCCTACCTGGAGACATTGAAGCTAGCGCAGCGCACTCAGGCGAGTCTGCAGTTGCTGGAAGCCTGCGGCGGGCCGCTCGATCTCACGGAGCCGAAGCCTCCGTGGTGGAGGTCGCCCTACGTGCCCATCGGCGGAGGGGTCGTCGCGTTCGTGTGCTTGCTCGGCTTCTGGGCTCTATTCGGCAAGTACGTGCTGCTGCGGGAGGAACTCGAGGATACGCGCACCCGCATGCACCAGGGATCGCTGGTGCAACCCGCCGTGGAGACCAATGTGCACGTGGTGCCGGACCGGTCGGCCGGCATCGACAGGGCGCGCATCACCGTGAACCGCAGCGCCCCGCAACTCGTCGATGTGCACGTCGACCTGGGCTACTCGAAAGAACTGCAGCAATATCGCATCGTCGTCGACAAACTGGACCAAGGACGTGCGCTGATACTGAACAATTTACTCAAGGACTCCAATGGAGAATTGAGGCTGACGTTCAACACCACGGGTCTGTCCGCCGGCATCTACAACATTCGCATCGAATCCCTGCCGGTGCGCGCCAGCGGCAGCCCCAGCCCCGAAGGATGGCTGATTCTCGACGTCCGTTGAACGACGCCCGTTGATCGACGCCGATCAATCGTCGCGCAGCGTCACGATCGGCGGCGTGTTGACTACCCGACGGGTCGCCAACGTGCCGCTGACTCCCACGAGAATGGTGCCGCAGACCAGACCCAGCACCCATACCCAGGGATCGATGGCGTACTGCAGGGAGAACAGGCGCGTTGCCAATAGCCATCCGACGCCCGTGGCGCCGAACGCCGCGAGCGTTCCGGAGAGAAAGCCGAGCGCCGAGAATTCAGCGGCAACGCCCTGCAGCACCGTGCTGCGGCTGGCGCCGAGGGTCCGCAGCATCGCGCTCTCGTAGCGCCGTTCGTCGCGAGTCGATTGCACTGCCGCAAGCAGCACCACGACGCCGGCTGCCAAGGTGAACAGAAACACGTACTGCACCGCCAGCGATGCTCGATCCATGATGTCGCGTATTTGCTTGAGGATGGCGTCCACGTCGATTACCGAGACGGTCGGAAATTGCCGGACGAGGCCGACCAGCGCCGGACGCTGCTTCTCCGTGAGGTAAATGCTCGTCATGTAGGTGCCCGCAGCGCCGTCGAGCAGCTTCGGTGGAAGCACCAGAAAGAAATTCGGCCGAAAACTATCCCAGCGTATCTTGCGGATGCTGGCAACCTTCACGTTGAGCGTCTCGCCCGCAACGTCGAAAGTCAGGGTATCGCCCAGCTTCAACCCCAGAGACTCCTGGTATTCGGACGAGATGGACACCAGCGGCTTGCCGAAGTCTTCCGGCTCCCACCACCGCCCGGCGATGAGTCCGTTGTCGTCCATGAGCGTTGCGGCCCAGGTCAGATTCTGTTCGCGCTCCAGGAACGTGCGGCCATTCTCAGCCTTCGGTTTGATCGATTCCACGGGCACCGCATTGATGGCGGTCATGCGAGCCCGCACCATGGGATACATCTCCGGCTGGCCGAGGGTCTGGGCGCGCAAGAAATCCTCGAGGGAAGCGCGCTCGTCTGGACGGATATTGATGAGGAAGTTGTTGGGCACGTTGTTCGGGAGGCTGCGGCGCCAATCCGCGAGCAAGTCGCCCCGAACCACCGCCAGCAGCAACAGAACCATCAATCCTAAGCCGAAGGCAACGATCTGCACCACGCTGCCGCCGCCGCGCCGAGAGACATTGGCAAGCCCATAGCGCCAGGCGATGCCTACGCCGCCGCGCAAACGGCCGGTCAGGCGCACCAGGCCGAAGCCCGCGGCGGTGAGCACGCCGCCCACGCCGAGGACGCCGAGGAACAGACTCGCCACGAGTTCGGTGTCTCGCACCAAACTCCACAGAATCGCGAACAGCGCGGCAAGCGCGAAGAGATACGAGAGGCCGAATCGCAGAGGAGGCGCCGACGCCGCTTTTCTCAAGACCCGGCCGGGCGGCGTATTCTTCAATTGCAGCAACGGCGGCAACGCGAATCCGATCAGCATGGCCATGACGGTTACGAGCGCGATCGGAAGCGGCGCGAGCGATGCGGGCGGCAGTTCGGTCCGGATCAAGTCCCGCAGCAGCCAGGCCAGTCCGGACTGCGCGAGGTACCCGAGCGACGCGCCCACCGCCACCGCGCTCACTGCGAGAAGGGTCAGTTCGATGAGCGAAATCGACAGGACGAAGCCTTGCGAGGCGCCCATGCATTTCATCAGCGCCACGGTGTCGATGTGCCGCGCCGCATAGCGCCGCGCGCCCATGGCGACGGCGACCGCCGCCAGCAGCACGGAAGCAAGGCTCGCGAGGTTCAAGAATCGGCTGGCTCGGTCGATCGCTGAGTTCAGCTGCCGGCTCGATTCGTCGACTTCGCGCAGGCGCTCGCCGGCCGCTTTGTGTGCGTTCAAATATTCGCGAAACTGGCTCACCGCAGCCGGGGGGCCTGCAAACAACGCTGCGTACGTGACCCGGCTGCCCGGTTGAATGAGCTGCGTAGCGGCGATGTCGTCATAGTTGAGCAGCGCCGCCGGTGCAAGATTGACGAAGCCCGTCCCCTGGTCGGGCCGGTAGTCGAGCACTTCGGTGACCCGAAACGAGCCGGTGCCGATACGCAGCGAGTCGCCGAGCGACACCTTCAACTGGGCGATGATGCGCGCATCGATCCACACCTCGCCGATCCTCGGGATGCGATCGGTGGCGCGGGCGGCTCCGAAAGGCGCATCGGCGATCCGCATACGGCCGCGCAACGGGTAATCCGCCGAAACAGCATTGAGCGCGGCGAGTTGGCTCAAGTCGCCGTTGAAGATGGCCGTTGGAAACGACAATACCCGCGCGGTTCTGAGCCCGCGCTTTTTAGCTTCGGAGAAATAGTTCGGCGGCAGCGGATTCGGCGCTTCCAGTCGCAGGTCGGCCGCGAGAACCTCCGCAGCCTGCGCACGCACGCCCTGCGAGATGCGACTGGTGAAGAATCCGACGGCCGTCAAGGACAGCACCGCCACCGACAACGCCAGCAACAACACCGACAATTCGCCGGACTTCAGGTCGCGCCAGAGATTGCGTAAGGCAAAGCGGAGGATTTGCATTGGAAATCAGCTCACGGTATGACCGGCGTCCAATTCGAGCACGCGGCCGCAACGCTGCGCCAGCGAGCGGTCGTGGGTCACCAGAATCAATGTGCTGCCGCTGCTGCGGTTGAGTTCGAACAGCAAGTCGGTGATCCGTTGTCCCGTTGCCGTGTCGAGATTTCCGGTGGGCTCATCGGCGAATAGCACCGCCGGGTGCGTGACGAAGGCGCGGGCAATCGCCACGCGCTGCTGTTCACCGCCTGACAGTTGTTTGGGATAGTGCGCCGCGCGCGGCGTGAGGCCCACCTGGGCGAGCGCTTGGGCGGCCACCTGTCGGGCGTCCGCCCGGTTGCCCAATTCGAGCGGCAGCATGACATTTTCGATCGCGGTGAGCGATGGGATCAGGTGGAAGGATTGGAACACGAACCCGACATGCCGGCCGCGAATCGCGGCGCGGCCATCTTCATCGAGTTCGGTCAGATCAACGCCCGCGATCGAAACCCGCCCGGTGCTGGGAGAATCCAACCCGGCCAGCAGGGCCAGTAAAGTGGATTTACCCGCCCCGGAAGCGCCGACGATGGCCAGGGTCTCGCCGTTTCGCACACTGAGGCTGACATCGGCGAGAATGGTCAGTGAACCCTCGGGACTGGATACCGTCTTGGTTACATTTTTAGCTTCGAGAACGACTTGATCTTGCATCGGGAGCGCCTGTGAAACGGTTTTTCGTCCTGTTGATTCTAGGTTTTGCGGGATTCCAGGCCTACGCCGACACGCCCTCGATTCTCGTGTTCGGCGACAGCATCAGTGCCGGATACGGACTCGCGCATGTCGAGCAGGGATGGGTGGGGATGTTGCGGGCAAAACTCAAGGACGAAGGTTACGGTTACGAAGTCGTCAACGCCAGCGTCACCGGCGAAACCACCGCCGGCGGATTGGCGCGCCTGCCGCGCGCCCTTGCCCTGCATCACCCCAAGGTGGTGATTCTCGAACTTGGCGGCAATGACGGACTGCGAGCGCTGCCCATCGACCAGATGCGCAGCAATCTCGGCAAGATGATCGATCTTTCGGTGGAGTCCGGAGCGCAGGTCCTGTTGCTCGGCATGCGCATACCGCCCAACTACGGTCCTGAATATACCGAGAAATTTTTCGCGGTGTTCGGCGACCTTGCCCGCGATAAAAAAACGCCTCTGGTACCGTTCCTGCTGAACGAGATCGCGCTGTCGCCCAACCTGATGCAGGCCGACGGCGTACACCCCAATGAACTCGGGCAGCCGAAGCTCCTGGGCAATGTGTGGCCGGGATTGCGGCCCCTCTTGCGCAAATGAACGGGCGAGGGCGGCGCCCACGCTTGCCTTACGGCGCCGGCTTGACCGGCAGCAACGTGGTGACGTTCATCAAGAAGCGGGTGTACTGATGTCCGGAAGTCGATTCGAACAGCGAGCCTTGCGCGGTGACGCGCGAGTTCTCGATGATGTTCTCCGGAAATTCGGACACGCCGACGAGTTGTACGTCGGTGGCGGACAGGCATTGATAACTATGCGCCGGCGAATATACGTATGCGGTCCGATCGAGCACCAGCACCGGCACCGTATCGATACCGTCGGGCGCGGGGAACGAGCGGAAGTGGATGCGGCCAGTCAACGTATGTTTGATCGGCTGCAGAAACAGACAACCGGACCCGTGCACGCAACCCGACAAGGCCAGCAGCGCGCCCAAAACCCACGATCTGGAAATATTCATGGGTCAAGTCTACTCCGGCGGCAAAGAAGATTGCTGGCACACCGAACCGATGCTATACACGCGGGACAAAAACCCCTGGAGCGCGCGCGTGCAGCGAACTTGGCTACAACAGTATCAGGCCGGAGTACCGACCGACATCGATCCGAGCGAGTACCCCTCGCTCAGGGAATTGTTCGAGGAGGCCGTCGCCACCCACAAGAGCAAACCGGCCTACAGCAACATGGGGACCAAGCTGAGCTTTGCCGAGCTGGACGAGCTCTCAAGGTCGTTCGCGGCCTGGCTGCAGAAAAAATCAGGTCTGGTGGCGGGCGATCGAGTCGCATTGATGATGCCGAACATCCTGCAATACCCGATCGCCCTATTCGGCGCGCTGCGCGCCGGCATGGTGGTCGTGAACACGAATCCGCTGTACACCGGACGCGAACTGGAGCATCAGCTCAACGATTCCGCGGCGAAATGCATCGTAATTCTCGAGAATTTCGCCCACGTTCTGCAGCAGGTCCTGCCGCGCACCGCCCTCAAGAATGTCCTGGTGACCGGCGTCGGCGATTTGCTCGGGATCCCGCGAGGCTTCGTCGTCAACTTCGTGCTGCGGTACGTCCGCAAGCAAATTCCGGCGTGGAGCATGCCGGGCACGCGGACATTCAAGAGCGCGCTCTCAGCCGGTCTCGGCCTCAAACTCGACCCCGTGCAGCTCGGGCCGGACGACATCGCCTTTCTCCAGTACACCGGCGGCACGACCGGCGTCGCCAAGGCGGCGGTGCTCACCCATCGAAATATGGTGGCCAACGTGCTGCAGACCACCTCCTGGATCTTTCCCGCGATGCGGGCGGGCGGTGCCCGAGTCATCATCTGCGCCTTGCCGCTCTATCATATATTTGCGCTCACCACGAATTGCCTCGCCTTCCTGCCGCTGGGTGCATGCAACGTGTTGATCACCAACCCGCGGGATTTTGCGGGGTTCGTCAAGGAACTGAAGAAGCATAAATTCAACTTCATCAGCGGCGTAAACAGCCTGTTCAACGCGCTGCTTCACACGCCCGGGTTCGATACCGTGGACTTCCGCGCCCTGCGAGTGTCTTTTGCCGGGGGCATGGCCCTGCAGGGCGTGGTCGCCGAGCGCTGGAAGAAGGTGACCGGCTGCGTGATGACTCAAGGGTGGGGATTGACCGAAACCTCGCCGGTGGCCACCGCCAATCCGATTGGCGCGGATTTCAACGGCAGCATCGGGCTGCCCATCCCCTCCACCGACATCTCGATTCGCGACGACGACGGCAAGGAAGTCGCCACCGATGCCGTGGGCGAGATCTGCGTGTTCGGGCCGCAGGTCATGCGCGGCTATTGGAACCGCCCGGACGAGACCGAAAAAGTGATGTTCGGCGACTGGCTGCGCACCGGCGACATCGGCCGCATCGATGCCAAGGGCTACGTTTTCCTCGAGGACCGCAAGAAAGACATGATCCTGGTGTCGGGATTCAACGTGTATCCAAACGAAGTCGAGGGCGTGGCCGCGGGGCATCCCGGCGTCGTGGAAGTGGCCGCCGTCGCGCAACCGGACGATGCCGCGGGCGAGGTGGTGGTTCTATTCGTCGTGAGCAAGGATCCCGGTTTGACGGCCCCGCTGTTGATCGCGCATTGCCGAACCGGGCTCACCGGGTACAAAGTGCCGAAACATGTCTATTTCCGCAAGGAGCTGCCGAAAACCAATGTCGGCAAGATCCTCAGGCGCGCCTTGCGCGACGAACTGCGCGCCACCGCAGGTACCCGCAGCGCCGGAACGTCGAATGCCGCGAGCCGGAAAGTGAAAGGCTGACCCGCAGTCACCGGCTCGCATGCCAGGTGACCGGCGCGCGCTAGGTCACCTGGTAGTTCCGCACGGTTTCGACCAGCACCGCAACACGTTCCGGGTCGACGTCCGGCGTGATGCCGTGACCCAGGTTGAAGACATGACCCGGTCCGGCGCCAAAGCTCTCGAGCACGCGACGGGTTTCGGCGCGCAGCGCTTCCGGTGGAGCGAACAGCGCCGACGGATCCAGATTGCCCTGCAAGGCAACCCGGCCATCGACTGCTTTGCGGGCCGACGCGAGATCGGTGGTCCAGTCGACGCCGACGGCGTCGCAGCCGATCGCCGCGATCTTTCCGAGCCAGGCGCCGCCGCCCTTGGTGAACACGATATTGGGAACGCGGCGGCCGCCGCTCTCGCGAGTCAATTCACCGATCACCTGTGCCATGTATCGCAGTGAAAATTCTTCGTACTGCGCGGGCGTTAGAACGCCGCCCCAGGTATCGAACAACATGACTGCTTGCGCACCGGCGGCGATCTGAGCGTTGAGGTACAGGATGGTTGACCGCGCGAGCACGTCGAGGAGCCGATGCAGCACCTGGGGAGACTCGTACATCATCCGTTTAACGAGGCCGAAGGTCTTGCTGCCACCCCCTTCGACCATGTACGTCCCCACGGTCCACGGGCTGCCCGCGAACCCGATCAAAGGTACGCGGCCGGACAATTCCCGGCGAATCAGGGCGACGGCGTCGATGACATAGCGCAATTCGCGCCCCGGATCAGGAATGGCAAGGTTGGCGACGTCGGCGGCGGAGCGCACCGGCCGATCGAGCTTTGGACCTTCGCCGGCTTCGAAATCCAGCCCGAGATTCATGGCATGCGGAATCGTGAGGATGTCGGAAAACAAAATGGCGGCGTCCAAGGGAAAGCGATCGATGGGCTGCAAGGTCACTTCACACGCCAGCTGCGGATTGGTGCACAAGGCCATGAAGCTTCCGGCCCTCGCGCGTGTTGCGCGATATTCCGGCAAATACCGCCCCGCCTGCCGCATCAACCAGATGGGCCGGCGCGGCGTCGGCTCCCTGAGCAACGCACGGAGCAGCAAATCGTTCTTCAATGGAGAGGTCATAGTCGTCGCGGCCATCAGGTTCGTTCGCTGGGATCGAACAACCGGCGATGCTCGAGGATGGCATAGCGATCGGTCATCCCGGCGATGTAGTCCGCCACCGCGCGTGCCCGGCCCGCAGTACCTTGCCCCCGTTCCAATCGCCCGCCGCTGTTCTGGTGTTCAACGGGCATCAGCGTCGGATCGTTGAAAAATGCATCGAACAGCGCCCCGACGACGCGACGGGCTTTTGAGGTCATTCGTCTCACTTTGTAATGCCTGTACACGTGCTCCCGCAGAAATGTCTTGAGAGCGTAGTTGAGGTCCCGCGTCGCATCGCTGAACCCGATCAACGGTTGGGAATGCTCCCGCACATCGGCGATCGACCCAACTCCGGAACTGCGAAGGCGCTCCGCGGAGGAGTCGATGAGGTCGGACACCAGCCTGTTGATCATGCGGCGCAGGATCTCGTACACCAGGCGGCGGCCGCCCAGATCGGGGTATGTTCCCAGCACCTCGCGGTGATATTCGCGGAACAGCGGTACTTCGAGCAATTGTTCCACGGTAATGAGCCCTGCTCGAATGCCGTCATCCACATCATGATTGTTGTAAGCGATCTCATCGGCGAAATTCGCCAGCTGCGCCTCGAGCCCCGGCTGCTTGCGGTTGATGAAGCGTTCACCCACCTCGCCGAGCAGCACCGCGTTGTTGTAAGAGCAGTGCTTGAGGATGCCTTCGCGGCATTCGAAGCTCAAGTTCAGACCGTTGAACTCAGCATAATGCTCCTCGAGTTCGTCCACCACGCGCAGGGACTGCATGTTGTGCTCGAAGCCGCCGAAATCGATCATGCATTCGTTGAGCGCATCCTGGCCGGCGTGCCCGAACGGCGTGTGCCCCAGGTCGTGAGCCAGGCAAATGGCCTCCGACAGCACTTCGTTCAGCTTAAGTGCGCGTGCGATGGTGCGCGCGATTTGGGCCACTTCGAGCGAATGCGTGAGCCGGGTCCGGAACAAGTCGCCCTCGTGGTTGACGAACACCTGGGTCTTGTACACCAACCGGCGAAATGCCGTGGAATGTACGATGCGATCGCGGTCGCGTTGATACTCGGAGCGGTACGCCGGCGGCGGCTCGGGATGGCGGCGGCCGCGGGATCGTTCTTCGTGTGCGGCATACACCGCCAATTCGGTAGCGCCATTCTCAGTCACGCACAATACTCGGCGAGGGTGGCATCGAGCATGGGCTGCCCGTAGGCGGCGGTCACCACGGCGCGGCCGAGCCTTTCCAGAAGCACCAGCCGCACGGTTCCGTCCAGCACCTTTTTGTCCATCTGCATCAATTCCAACGCTCGGGCCACGCCGATCCGCGGCGCTTCCGTGGGCAGCCCGGCCCGCACCAACAGCTCGCGAATGCGGGCATGCTCGGTCGCGCCTATCCAACCGAGGCGATTCG
>JAXDQI010000014.1:0-46945 GCA_034667965.1 Gammaproteobacteria bacterium | reverse complement strand
TTCCGTGGGAGCCGCACCGGGCTGCGTGATGTCCACCCTCACCAGCGGAAATGCAATGTCGGGCTGCAAATTGATCGGCAGACGGATGAACGCCACTAGCCCAAGAAAGAAAATCACCACGAAGAAGACGATCGGCGGAATCGGATGGCGGATCGCCCAGGCGGAAATGTTTTTCATGAGCCGCTCGAATCCTTGGACACCGGTCTCACGAGTTCGCCCTCTTGCAGGAACGCGCCGGCGGTCGCAATCACCCGTTCCTTGCTGTCGAGGCCGTCGGCTATGGTCACGCCGTTCTGCACCATGCCGGATACACGCACCGCGCGCCGCGCGACTTTATTCTGATCGTCCACGATGAGCACGTAGCTGCCGCGATCGTCGGTCAACACCGCGGTCGGCGGCAGCACCGCACGCTCGGCGTTGCTGACGGTCACTTCGGCGCGGGCAAACGCACCCGGCCGCAGGTTCTGATTGGGCTCGAGGGCGACGCGCACCATTCCAAGTCGAGTCGTCGGGTCGATGACGGCCCCGAGCAGTCGGACCCGCCCCTGATAGTTTTCGAGGGACCCGGTCAAGCGGACGTTCACCGTTTGACCGATCTTCAACAACGGCAAATCCTGTTCGGGAACCTGGCCGCGCAGTTCGATTGCGCCGCCCTCGGAGAGGCGAAACAAAGCTTCGCCGCCGGCGCTAGCCGTCTGGCCGACTTCGACGTTCCGGGTCAGTATCACGCCGTCCGCCGGCGCCCGCACCTCCGCCCGCGCCAACCTGGCCTGCGCTTCGGCAAGCAAGGCCGCGGCCACCTTGACCTTTGCAGCCGCCGTGACGGCAGTTGATTTGCGCCGCTGCGTCTCTTCGGCCGACAGTGCGCCCGAGGCGCCGACCGCTTCGGCTCTATGATATTCGGCCTGGGCAAGCTCGGCTTCCGCACGCGCCTGTTCCAGACCCGCTTCGAGATTGGCCACCTGCGGTTGGAGCACCGACACATTGAGCCGTGCCAGGATCTGACCGCGTTTTACGCGATCGCCCGCCTCGACGTAGATGGCCGCCACCCGGCCCCCGTCGCCTTCCACGCCGATGGGCATGTCATACCGAGCCGCAATCGTACCGACGATGCTGATGGTGGTCGGCGTCGCGCTCACCACCACGCGCGTCACCGTCACGGTGGGCAGCTCATGCTTCTTGGCGTTGCTGTCCTTGATGCCCAGCGCCTGTGTAAGGCGCAAGGCCAGCACGGCGGCGATGGCCACTGCGCAGACGATCAGCAACCAGATCCCGCGGCGCGGAGTCAGCCATGACCCCGGCGCCGACGATGACTCCTTCAACAACATGCAAGACCTCAGTCAGCGATGCGATCGATCAGCAGATCGCGGGTTCCATCCTGGCCGACATCATAGGTAAGTTCGCCGTATAAATCGCCTGCTGCCGGTAATGGTTGCCCGCTGAACGATACTCGTGCCGTGACGGAGACGCGGCGTCCTTTCGTCAGAACCCGGCCCGGCATCATCGAGTCTGCGGCGGAAAGGTGAATCTGAGTGCCGATGGCGGCGCTGGTCAGGCGCTTCGCGGCCAGCGGCGGACCCTGAACGCCTTGTTCGCGCGCGAACACGAACAATGGGACTTCGCGGATCAGGCGCGCCTTGATCGCCGGCGCGATACGGATATTCACGCTGACTTCCGCATCGGAGGCGGCCTGTCCGGGCGAGTTGCCTGCCTGTTGGGGCGTGCTGCCTGCCTGTTGGGGCGAGCTGCCCGCCGCCGCAGGTCCCAACTCGGCGATGCGCGCGTCGAGAAGCTGCTCGATCTGGGCCGGTGGATGCATCTCCTTGAGCACCAGCCAGCGGTTTCGCGCGGCCGTGATGTCGCCGCGCGCTGCCGCAGCGAATCCGCCGTACAGGAGCGCCTTCGGGCTTGTGGGCTCCAGGGCTAAGGCTTCCTCGAACAGTTTCGCCGCCTCCGGGGTAATATTGCCCCCCGCGCGCAGGCTCATCGCCTCGCCCAATCCCAGCGCAGCCTCCGCATTGCCGGCGTCGAGCCGATGCGAGTGGTCGTAAGCCACGATGGCATCGTCCAAACGCTCCAGCGCAATGTACGAACGTCCCAGCATGAGCCATCCCTTCAGGTCGTTCGGATCCTCACGCAGGTGGGTTTCGAGCTTCGCCACCATTGCCGCCACGTCGGGGCCGGCTGCCGGGTTCTGCCCCGAAGAGTGCCAGTTCCAGTTCGACCACATCGGGTAGAGTCCGGCGGCGGCAGCGACGACGAGCACGCCGGCGGCGGCACCGACCAGCCTGCTCTGGCGATGGCGTAACAGAGGCACCGCTACGGCGGACGCAGCGAGCGCAGCCATGAGGGCTGCGACGACGACGAATAATGTCATGGATTACAGGGGTCCCGGCGAGGGCTCATCGTCGAGCGGCATGCGCGAGCGCCCGCGCACGATGCGAAATATGATGACCACTCCGAAGAGCACCACAATGAACGGTGCGCCCCAGATCAACACGGTCTTCCGATCCACAGGCGGATTGAAGCGCACGAACTCGCCGTAGCGATCGGTCATGAAATCGAAGATCTCGTCGTCGCTCTTGCCGGCGACGAGCATTTCGCGGACTTGACGGCGCAAGTCGCTCGCCAGTTCCACGTTGGAATCGGCGATGGACTCGTTTTGGCATACCAGGCACCGTAGATCCTTCGCAATGTCCTCGAAGCGCGCTTGCAACGCCGGATCCTCCAGCTGGCCGTTGGCATCCAGCGCGCTTGCGGACACGCCGGCCAATATGCAGAGCACGACGGCAATCAGCAGCGCCGCGATCGGCCGGAGCACCGGGACTCTCGCGTTCATGCGCCCGCTCCCCGAGCGGCAGCGATGCGCGGCAAGAATTCGCGCTGCCAGACTTCAGGCGTCATCGGAGAAATGAATTTGTAGACGATCCGGCCCCGACCATCCACGAGGAAAGTCTCCGGCGCCCCGTACACACCCCAATCGATGGCGGTACGACCGTCCGTGTCGAAGGCGACGGCGGCGTAAGGGTTTCCGAGTTGCTCCAACCATAACTTCGCCTTGTCCCGCTGGTCCTGGTAGACGAGTCCAATGATGGGCACCACCTTCTGTTGTGCGATCGCGAGCAGCGCTTCGTGCTCCTGGCGGCAGGCTTCGCACCAGGTACCCCACACGTTGACGATGTAGACCTGGCCCTTGAACTCGGAATTGTTGACCGGCCGGGTCGGATCCATCACATCCGTGAGCGCGATCGACGGTGCCGGTTTACCGATCAGCGGCGACGGCAAGGCGTGGATGTCGCGCTTCGGATTGAGGCCAAAAGCGAACAACACCGCCAACGCCACGAAAGCCGCGAACGGTAAAAGAAATTTCCACATCACGCCACCTTGAGCTTCGGTTCCGGATCGGGAGGCGAGCCTGCCGTGTCCTTCACCGGAGCCGGTACCTTGGATCGATAGCGTCGGTCCGTGGCCGCCAGGAATCCGCCGACCGCCATCACCAAGGCGCCCAGCCAGATATAGCGAACCAACGGCTTGTACTGGATGCGCATGCTCCAGGCACCTTCGCCGAGGGAGTTCCCCATGGCGACGAACAGGTCCCGCGACCAGTTGACCGAGATCGCGGCCTGGCTGTTGTCCGTCCCCTGGACCCAGAAGTGCCGCTTCTGCGGCTTCAAAATTGCCACGGGCTTGCCGCCGCGCGTGACCTCCACCAACGCTTCCACGGCATCGTAGTTCGGCCCGCGCACGTCGGTGGCGTTCACGAATCGGAAGTCGTAGCCGGCGATGGCGAACGTGCCGCCCGGTTTGAGCGCCACGTCCTTCTCGATCTTGTAGCTCTCGACACCGCTGGCGCCGATGGCAAAGAGCCCCACACCCAGGTGTGCGACCGCCATGCCGAGCAGCGCTCTCGGCACTTGCTGCCCGAGGCGCAAACGGCGAACGGGCTCGAGCAGCGCCGAAAAAATGATCCAGAAACCGAAGATCAGTCCCACCAGTCCGACGCCATGGAAAGACCCGAATACCAGGACCTGCACGGCAATCGCCAGAATGACGGCCAGCGACAGCAGCCACCACAGCGGCCTGGCGGCCACCGTCAGCTTGCGGCGCCGCCACGCTGAGTGCATCCCCACAGCGAGAAAGATCATCAAAGGCAGCATGGGCACCAGGAACATCACCGCGAATACCGGCGGTCCGACGGATATTTTCCCCAGCCCGAGCACCTCGTACACCAGCGGCGAGAGCGTTCCCCACAACACCAATCCCGCAACGCCCACCAGGATCACGTTGTTGACGAGCAGAAAGAACTCCCGCGACAGCAATTCGAATCCGCCGGGAGCGTAGAGCTTCGGGGCCCGCCACGCATACAGCGTCAGCGAACCGCCGATGGTCAGCACCAGGAACGCCAGGATGTACAGACCGCGGGTCGGATCGGTCGCAAATGAATGTACAGACACGAGCACGCCCGAGCGCACCAGGAAGGTTCCGACCAAGCTCAATGAGAACGCGAAAATCGCGAGCAGCAGGGTCCAGCTTTTGAAGATGCCGCGCTTTTCGGTGACGCTCAGCGAATGGATCAGCGCGGTGCCGACCAGCCAAGGCATGAAAGACGCATTCTCCACCGGATCCCAGAACCACCAGCCGCCCCAGCCGAGTTCGTAGTACGCCCACCAGCTGCCGAGGGCGATCCCGATGGTTTGGAACAGCCAAGCAAAGATCGTCCAGGGGCGCGTCCACTTGGCCCACGTTTGATCCAGCCGGCCCTCGAGCATGGCGGCGATGGCAAACGCAAACGCCACGGAAAAGCCGACGTAACCCGTGTACAGCATGGGAGGGTGGATGGCGAGCGCGAAGTCCTGCAGCACCGGGTTCAAATCCGCGCCATCCTGGGCCGCCGGAATGAGCCGCTGAAACGGGTTGGAGGTCCACAGGGTAAATAACAGAAAGCCGCTGCTCACCAAACCCATCACACCGAGGACGCGGCTCGAGAAAGTCAGCGGCAAACCGCGGCTGAAAGCGGCGACGGCGACGCTCCAGATCGCCAGTATCGAGATCCACAGCAGCAGCGATCCTTCGTGCGCCCCCCACAGCGCGGCAACGCGATAAAACAGCGGCAGGTGCGAATTCGAATTTCGCGCAACGTACAGCACCGAGAAATCATAGTTGACGAAGCAATACACCAGGCAGATGAAGGCGACCGCGACGAACACGAACTGTCCCGTCACCGCCGGCCGCGCCACCGACATCCACACGGGTTTGCCGCGCCATGCGCCGACCAAGCCGAAAAATGCCTGGGACAGGCTCAGACAGAAGGCCAAGATGAGGGCAAATATCCCGAGTTCCGGTGCCATAGATGCTCCTGCGCCTAAGCTTAAGTGGTCGGCCCTGAAGTGGTGGACCCTGAATTAGTCGGACTTGGGGCGGCCTTTTGTTTCAACGAAGCCGCCACTTCCGGCGGCATGTACTTCTCATCGTGCTTTGCAAGCACCTCGTCGGCGACGAATGCACCGCCGGCCCCCATGGTTCCATGAGCGATGATGCCCTGCCCTTCGCGGAACAGGTCGGGCAGCACCCCGGTGTATTCGACCGGGACCTGATGCGCGAAATCGGTCAGCACGAATTTCACTTCGAGATCACCCGGCTTGCGCAACACGCTGCCCTTGACGACCATGCCGCCGACGCGAAATCGCTTTGCCACCGGCGCTTTGCCCGCGGCGATCTGGCTGGGATCGTAATAGAACATGATGTTCTCGCGCGATGCCATCATGGCAAGCGATACCGAGGCCGCCACTCCGCCGAGAATGGCGAGCACCACGAACAAGCGTTTGCGTCTCGGCGTCATACGTCCTCGCCCGCGTCCATCGCCAAGGCCCGGACCGCGCGGACCCGCGCCGCCGCGAGATAGCCGCGCGCCGACCATAGATTCCAGATCAGGACGGCACCGGCAAAGCCGAAGCACGGCCACACATAGCGCGCATAACCGCCCATCGACCAGAAAGCGCTCATCATGACTTCACCGCCTCCCGCACCCAGGTGGCTTGGCGCTCCCGATTGAGCACCTCGCCGCGCACCCGTATACACAGTACCGCGCCATAGAACAACATGAACCCCAGCAGCATGGACAACAAAGGCCATAGCATGCTGCCCGGCATCTCGGGCTTGCCGATTTTAGCAATCGTGGCGCCTTGATGCAGCGAGTTCCACCACAAAACCGAATAATGAATGATGGGCACGTTGACCACCCCGACGATGGACAACAGCGCCGCGGCCCGGTCTCCGCGCGCCGGATCCTCGAAAGCCGGCCGCAGCGACATCACGCCGACGTACAGAAACAACAATATGAGCTCCGACGTCAAGCGCGGGTCCCAAGCCCAGTAGGTGCCCCACATGGGCCGGCCCCACAGCGACCCGGTCACCAGCGCGAGCAGCGTGAAGGACGCGCCGATGGGCGCCGTGGCCGCAGCCACGGCATGGCCCATCTTGATGCGCCAGATCAGCCCAATGCCGCCGGCCACCGCCATGGTGGTGTACGCAAACAACGACAGCCAGGCCGCCGGCGCGTGCACATAGATGATCCGGAACGCGTCACCCTGCTGATAATCGGGCGGCGCAAACGCCAGTCCCGCCACCGTTCCATAGCCGATCGTGAGCGCAGCCAGGGCAAAAAACCACGGTGTCAGCGCCGCGGCAACGCCGTACACGTAGGGTGGTGATGCAAGCTTGTAAAACCATGTCCACATAGCGATGTCGATACCTACTCGAGCGAGATGCGCAGAGCCGCTGTCGCCGCGAACGGCGCCAGGGTACACGTTAGCACGCACAGTGCGGCAAGCAGGTACAAGGCCCCGGCGGCACTCGTACCCGAAATGGCCCGGTCCGTGGCTCCGGCGCCGAATATGAGCAGCGGCATGGCCAGCGGCAGGACGATCAGCGACAACAGCACATTACCGCGCTTCAATCCCACGGTGAGCCCGGCGCCGATGGCGCCCAGCCAACTCAGGGTCAAGGTGCCCAGGCTCAAACTCAGCATCATGGTCCCGAAGGCCGCCTCCGGCATGGCGAGCGCGGTGCCGACGATGGGCGACACCAGCACCAATGCTGCACCGCTTACCAACCAATGGGCCAAGGTCTTCGCCATGACGATCACATTCAGGCCCTGTCCGGAGAGCGCCAATTGTTCCAAAGTTCCGTCGTCCGCATCGCTCTTGAAGAGGGCATCGAGCGACAGCAGCGACGATAGCAGGGCGGCCACCCAGAGAACACCCGGCGCCATGTCTCGCAGTAGCGACAACTGCACGCTCAAACCCAAGGGGAAGAGCGTGGTGACGATTAGAAAGAAAACCAACGGCTGGAGCAGCTGATCCGGCCGCCTGAAGGAGAGGGCAAGCTCTCGGCGCAGCACCAGAAGGAATGCTTCCCAGACGCCGACCTTCGTCACTGCAGCTCCAGCTGCCGGGTCAGCGCAGCGACGTTCAGATCGTGATGCGCCACCACCAGCGCCACACCTCCCTCCTTGACGTGCTCGGCCAGCAGCGCCGACAAGAGCGATGATCCCGATGCGTCGAGATTGGTGAAAGGTTCGTCCAGCAGCCAAAGAGCGGCACGGAACGCCAGGACCCGCGCCATCGCAACGCGGCGCCGCTGACCGGCGGACAGCACCCGCGCGGGCAAATCGGCGCACCCCGCCACGCCGGTGCGTTCCAGACTCGAACGCAGTTCTGCGGATGTGACCCGGCGCTTCAGCCCAACCGTGAAACGCAGGTTCTCCAGAGCCGTCAAATCGCTCTTCAGCGCCGGCTCGTGTGAAGCATAGGCGAGCACACTCTGATACTCGGCGGCCGAGGCGGCTATCGATCGGCCCTGCCACGCAACGCTGCCATTTTCCGGCCGCAGCAAGCCGCAGACCACTCTGAGCAACGTGGTCTTTCCGGTGCCGTTGGGCCCGGAAACGTGCATCAATTCGCCCGGGCGCACGTCCAGGCTCAGCCCTTTGAGCACGTGGCGATCACCGCGCCAAACGTGGACCTTCTCGACGCAAAGACCGTCAGGGGCAATGTTCATGGGGCGGCGATCGTAGCAAAATCAAAGAGTTGAAGCTACCTATTCAGGCTGGCTTCCGACGAGTAAGGTGTCACGGCCTCCGCCGTCAAGGTCGGGAGAGTTTTGACACTGCGGATGACGGACAGCCGCTTTGCCACCAAAGCCAGCAGGACTGCCGCAGTGCCCGCGAATCCCAGGGCCACGCGCAAGCCCAAATGCTCGCCCAGCCAGCCGCCCAGCAGCGCCCCGGGCCCGGCCGGCAGCAAGATCAACCATCGCATCGTGCTGGTCATCCGGCCCAGCATCGGCGCAGGGGTCACCGACTGCCGCAACGACAGGAAGTTGATGGTGATGAATACGGCTCCGACGCCGAACGACAGCAGCATGAAGGCATATGCGGCCACTCCGAGCGCATTGAGCGGCGCCACCGCGAGCGTCAGCCACCCGACTCCACTGACCGCAAAGCCCAACACCAGCGTGGGACCGTTTCCCACACGGCGAACGACGCGGTATCCCACTGCGCTGGCAACGATTGTCCCCAGCCCCAAGGCGACGTAGCTCAATCCGACACCGCGCTCGCTCAACCCCAGCTGGCGCGTGGCGAACAGAATCTGGACCACCATCGCCGCCTGATTGCACATTTGCCAGGTGCCGACGCAAGCGGCCATGGTGATGAGCAGCGGATGTCCCCGAACGAAGTTCACACCCTCGCGCATTGCCGGCCAGAACGGACGGTTGGTCTTGCTGGGCGTTTCCCGCACGGGCACCCCGCGCAGAATCATTGCCGAAATCAACAGCAGCAGGGCATCCGCAAGCAGGGCGGCCGGCGCCCCCGTCAGTTTGATCAGCACCCCTGCCGCACCGGGGCCCGTGACCTCCGCGGTGGACGAAGCCAACGCGTTCTTGGCATGCGCCTCGACCAGCCGTGCGCGGGGCACGATCTGGGTCAGCACGATCTGCGCGGCGCTGCCGGCGGTGGTATTCACCGCGCCGATGACGAATGCGACGAAGTAGAGCCATGCCATCGACAGCCACCCGAACCACCAGGCCACGGGTACGGACGCAACCGCCACGCCGATGCACAGCTCGCCAATCACGTACACCGGCAATTTGCGGACGCGATCGAGCCACACCCCGCTGGGAAGCGAGAACAGCACGAAGGGGGCGATCTCCATGGCCGTGAGCAACCCCATCTGCGTCGGACCCGCGTGCAGCAGCACCGCCGCCGACAGCGGCAAGGCGAGCAGCGTGACCTGGCCGCCAAACGATGAGATCAGGATGGATGTCCAGAGCCGGCGGTAGGTTGCGTCTCGCAGCAGGTCCGTCTCTGCGAGCGTGAATCGGGGCAACAGTCTACATACCCACGCTATAGACCCACGCTAAATCGATAACGAATAGCGACCTGAGTCTGGGATTCCACCGACGACGGCAACTCACCGTAGCCCGCGCGCGGCGGAAAGCGGCCGGTGACGCGGATCCATTCCGCGGCGAGCTGCCACTGCGCGCCGAGATCATGAATCCAGGCAGCCGTCCAGGCGTGTCCCGAGTCATCGGCCGGCGGGCCGTAGAAGCCGCTGGATTGATGGGTACCGAAGTGATCGACGCGCGCCGTCAGGCGCTCCCTGCCCCACTCCAGGCTGGCAAGGGCAAAAACCGCGTGGTAGGTCATCCGGAATTGATCCGGACCCGCTGAGTCCGGACCGACGAATGTGTCGCCGTCGAGGTACTGTGCGATGAAAGTCCAATGGGCAGTGGGCTCCAGACGTGCGCCGAAACTGGAAAAGCGGGTCCGCCACGCCGTGCCGCCGGCGACCGTCGACACGCCGGGGTCGGCTCGATTGTCGTAACGCAATGCGCGCACCTCGAGCCGGTCGTGATGCCGCCAGCTAAGACCGGCGTAGTATCCAGGTTTGCGATCGATCTCATGATAGAAGGTGATGGGTGGCCGCCCCAAACCGCCGAATAGCGTCGACGGTCGATCGGTCAATGCGAATCCGCGATCCGCGATGAGCACCCCGGCCGGATCGTTCCAGGCATACACCGCCGCGACCACCGAAACATCGCCGAGATAACCGGAGCTCGCACCAAGCCAGCGCGCCTCGAACTCCGTACCAATGGTTCGAAACTCTTCACCGAGCCAGGTGTTCAGGGCGGACGGGGTGATGGAATAAACGTCGCTCCATCCTGGCCCTCGGTTCTCGAGTGAAACCGGCATGTAGAAAGCGCCGGCACGCACGCGCCAGCGCAGCGCACTGGTCGGAAACGGGCGCACTTCCGCCCATAACTCGGAGAGATCGACCGGGTTCCGGTCATGATCCGCGTAAGCATCCACGACTGCGTGCACGGTCACGAGGTCCGTCACCCGCAGGCGCGACGCCACAAACGCGCGGCCGAACCGCGGCCCCGTGTCGTCCTGATCGAACCGCAATTTTCCAAGTCCGCCATCCAGAAAGGACAGCTCACTGGTGGAATGAACCCAACGCACGTCGACAGCGCCGACAACGCTGAGCTGGTCTTCCGCGAGCGCTGGACCCGCGCACAGACCGGCGACCAAGCACGCGGCGCAGGACCGGACCGACATCAGTATTCCCAGTCGGCGCGCTGCGGCCGGGGTTCCGGTCGAGCGCGAAGCGCGTCAACCAATTGAACCCGACTCGACGCCGCCTCCTGCGCATTCACGTGCACCGTGCGCGTCAGAGAGGAGGCTTGGTCGGCGATGAACGGACTCCACACCGTAATGCGGTAGTCGCCCGCAGAAAGCGCCGGCACGCGCAAAGCACCGGTCGAATCGGTCTTGCCGAAGAATGGCGCATCGGTGACATAGACATAGCCGACCATCTGGTCATGAATGTTGCAACCGAGCACGACCAGCCCCGACCGCTCGAAGGTTACGGGCGGGTGCCGCTGGCCCTTATAGAGTGGCAATTGGAACTTTTTGGCCGGCGAGAACGAATAGACCTGATGGCTCACCGTATCGTTGTTCGGGAACTCGACGCTCGTCCCCGCACCGACGACGAGAATGCGCGGCGAGAATGCGCGGTTCCGCTGGTCCATGACCGCAGCCGGGGACGTCGGCGTCGCGTGCGGCGTTGCGGACCCGGCGGGCAGCACGGGCACCACGACCACCACCACGTCGGTTACGCCCTGGCCGGAGGGATCGATGACGCTCACGGACAGCTCGCCTGCGCGGCAGGCCGTCGCAACGAGGATCGCCACGAGGCAAGCAAAGACCGCTCCGCCACCGAATCGTCTCTCGCAGTCCGGGGATCTGGGAAGGGACATGCGACTGCCTTGCGCGATTGTGCGGTGTGCCAAAACCGGTATCGTAATCCTAGTGCCCGGAATCGTCACTAGTCACTGGACTCGCACGTCGCACGAGCGAACTGTCAGTGCATCGCGACGCGGCTCCCAACGGGCGCGCCGTTGTGGCAGAGGCCATGACCAATGAGTGAGGTAACGGCGACGCAGGCATCGACGCTGTCGTCGCTGCCCGACTCGACGCTCAGGGTGGTGTCGCGCAGCAGTTGATAGACCGCCGCCCCGGTCAGTCTTGAATTCTTGGCAAGGAGCAGCGCGACTATTCCTGTCACATGGGCCGTTGCCAGGGAAGTCCCCGATGCGAAATCATAGTGGCCGCCCGGTAGCAAGGTCAGGATCTCGCGGCCCGGCGCGCGAAGGGGCGCACCGGCTGCGCCCAGAATACCGTCGCCTGCAACTTCGATCACGCCCTCGAATTGCAGGAAACCGTCTTCGGGTTTCATCGCTTCCGGCGGCGCGGCCCCGATGAACAGGATTCCACGACGCAGTCCTTCTTGGATGAGTTGCCGCAACAAGGGATCGGCCGGGCCGGCAAGGCTGAGGTTGACTATTTGTGCGCGCGAGTCGATTGCCGCAGTCAGCGCCCGCGCCAACGTATACGAGTTGCAGCGCGCAGAGTCCTCATCGTCGTGCAATTGCCAACATGCTTTGAATACCGACAATCGGGCGCCGGGCGCGATCCCGACGATGCCTTGCCGGTTGTTCGCCACGGCGGCGATGATGCCGGCCAATTCCGTGCCATGCCGGTCGCGACGAAACCGTCCGACGTCGGAATCGACGAAATTTGCCACCTGAACGATGGCGCCGCGCAAATCCGGATGCAAATCGTCGACGCCGGTGTCTATGATGGCTATCCGCACACCCTCCCCGCGCGACCACGGGTGAGCATTCGGCACATCGATCTTTTGGAAGCCGCGCTGCAGGCCCACGTACGGATCGTCATAGACGCTGGTCTGCGTCGCGAAGGTCTGCAATGGTTGTGCAATCCGCACACGCCGGTCCTGCGTCAGCGCCGCGAGCATCGCGTCGCGATCCGCTCCGGCGGGAATCTCCAACACGGCGCAGTGCATGTGCAACGGAGCGATGGGCCATGCCGTGATTTCACGCATCCCATACTCATGCTCCAAACCCCGCAGAAGCTGCTCGGCGTGCGGCGTCGGTCCGTAGGCCGCCAGTCCATCGTAACCCCGGGGCGAACTTCCGGCGTGCCCCGCCCCCGATCGGTCATCGTTGTCGACGCCCGCGACAATGTAGCGGTTGGGATCGTCGGTGAGATTCCCCGCATTCGCTCTCGCTTCGATCGCCACGCGGGCGCCGCTGCAGGCACAAAGGCAGGCGACGGCCAGTACGGCGAGCGGCCGACAGCTCATTGCGCCTGACCCGTGCCCGGCGAAGGGACCACCGACTCCGCGAAGCGAACTACGTTGTGCCCGCGCAGCCGATGCAGCGACCAATCCACCGAGGGCGATGCCGACATCGCCAATGAATAGACGCCCGCCTCGGTCGGTCCGGACACGATCTTCAAATGCGCGTCGTCGAGCAATTCCTGTAATTCGGACAAGGTGACGGTCGGCGCGAACACGGCTCGAATGGCGATATTCGCCGGCTGCGCCACGGTCGTCGTCACCGTATAGTAACTGGCCGGCGCAATTCGGCGCTCATGCTGATTCCAGACTAAGGCGGCGAAGGCGCCGACCGCCGTCATCGCAATGGAGGCGGCAATCACGCTGCGCCGCTGCCGCCGGGCTGAACCAAACGGTGATCCGCTTCCCGAAGCCTCCTCCGACGCGGCGGGCGCCGCGCCGCCCTCATCAAGATTCTCGATGCGCAGACGCAGCCGGTTGAGCCCCGCCATGGGCATGTGTTCGACGCCCGCGTCGGCGGACATCACACGATATATCCGGCTTTGCGCGGCGAGTTCATCGCTGCACACCTCGCACAGACGGAGGTGTGCAGCGACGCGTTGACGATCGGCGTCGCTCAGCCGTCCGTTGACGAACCAGGGCAGCAACTCCCCGATCTCCTGATGTTCCGCGGCGCTGAATTCGAATTGATTCATAGGGCCCTTCAGTTCCCCAGCCTGTCGGATGCATCGGTTCCGCCGAGCACCGGCAGGTATTGACGCAACTTCTCGCGCGCGTGAAACATGCGCGCCTTCACGGTGCCGACGGGGCTGCCGGTGATCTCGGCAATCTCCTCTATCGAATGCCCCATGTTGTATGCAAGCTCCAAGGTCAACCGCTGCTCGATCGGCAGATGACTCAAGCCGTGCGCAACCCAATCGCGCAATTCGGCGTCTTTCATCGGCTCGACCCAGGGCTCCGGCAAGGAGTCGTATCGTTGCGCACGCACCAGCCCGTCGTTGCGGCGCAGCGATTTCAGCGCGATCCGGTAGGCGATGCCGATGATCCACGTTGAGACGCGCGACGCGCCGCGAAAGTCCTTTGCACGTTGCCAGACGACCAGAAAGGTGTCGTTGATGACTTCTTCGACGGTTTCGTATTGCGGAGCGATTCTCGCCAAAAAACGCGCCAACCGCCGGTGATATCCAAGATACAGCGCATCCAGCGCGCGACGGTCACCGCGCGCCACGTCGCGCAACAGATCTTCATCCAGCCGCTTGGGAATTTGACGAAAACGAACGTGCATGTTCAACCGCAGGGAAGTGATTGGTTACCCTATACCGTAAGTACCGGCGGCGAACCAAAAGGTTGCTTGGCGCGAGCTGGCTAGAACCGCCAAATGACCGTAGCCGCCCATCGGTCATGCGCCGCTGCACTATAGAACAGTTTTTTGGCGTTTGCGTCCGTATCGACGAAGAACAGTGAAACCGAGCACGAAGAAAAGTCGGCGACGCCGCCGACGCTCCAATAGGCATAGCCGCGGCCGTCCGGCCCCCCGAGCTCCGAATAGCCGGCGCCCGCCGCCGCCGCAAAGTGACGGCGCCACGGTGTCCGGAGGTTGACCTCGGCGGACGTGGAGCTCACTCCAGTCAGACCGTCGTAACGCAAATAACGCGGCGCGTCAGGGGAATAGACGACGTCGAAGCTGATCCAGTTGTCATAGGCCGCCTCGAAAGTCAGCTCCGCATAATTGTATTGCGAACCGGAGTCGTTCCAGAGGTAGCCGTAGTAGCTCGCGAGCACCTTGGTCCGCCATGGCCCGGTTTGCCGCGAGGAGAATCCGGCGAACGCACTCACTTCCGCGCTGCGCTTGTCGCCGGAATCGAACTGCGCGCTCGAAGCAAACACACCGCCGATGAAACCGCTCTCGAACGCGACATGGACGTCCGCCTGAAGCGCGGCGTGTTGGTTGCTGCGCGAAATGCCGCGGACCAAGTAATCGCTGGTTGCCGCCAACGACTCGCCCCAGACCTGCGCGGCCCAAAGCAAACGCGGCATCAGAGAAGCGATCATGACCAACGCGGCGACGCGCCTGCCTATTTTCATTCGATACGCACGAGTCGTTGTGGGTCTGCAATCGTGCATGAACGCGTCAAGCCGGCGAAGTGAACATTCCACAGATTAAACCTTTCTCGTATCGATTGGCACTTACCTCATGTCTCAACATATCTCTCAGGGGAACCAACGTGTACAAGCATCGGGCTGCGGTCGGCAGCGTGACGGGAATTCTTTGCGGTCTGATTCTAGCGAGCTGCGGCGGAGGCGGATACGGTGGAGGCTCAGGCGGGAATCCCATGATGCCCGGCGCCGCCGTCAGCGTGACCGTAAAGCCGACGGCGATTGCACTCGGTCAAGCGGCCGTGGTCACCTGGACTTCGAATACTGGAACCAATTGCACTGCGAGCGGCGCATGGAGCGGAAGTCTCGCAGCAACGGGCACTAAAACGGTCACGCCGACGGCGGCCGGCACCGAAACATTCACGCTGAACTGCACGGGCGGCTCCTACGCGAGCGGCAAGGGGTCCGCGACCCTGACCGTGAGCGCCGCCTCCGCGTTTTCGCTGACCAAGCTGGTGGCGGATACGGCCGGAGGCACTGCGGGAAATACCGATACGAAGCTGGTCAATCCCTGGGGCTTGTCGATACCTGCCGGTAGTTTCCCTGCGTGGGTTGCAAACAATCACACGGAGACTTCGACTCTCTATGACGGGAACGGCAAGCCGCAGCCGCACGCAGCTCCCCTCGTGGTGAGTTTCCCGGCCAGTGGCGCCGGAGCCACTTTCGATCCGACCGGCATCGTCTTCAACACCAGCACGACGGCCTTCATCGTCTCGAGCGCCGGCAAGTCGGGCGGCGCGAAATTTCTGTTCGACGGCGAAGGCGGCATGATCGCCGGGTGGAGTCCCACTGTCGATGCCACGCATGTCATCACCATGTACACGGATGCGGGAGGCGCGGTGTACAAGGGGTTGGCTGTTGCGCAAAACGCCGGGAAGTCGTTTCTCTACGCGACCGATTTTCACAACGGCAAAGTCGACGTATTCGATTCGGCCTTCGTCAAGCAGACGACTTCCGCGACCGCATTCACCTTCGCCGATCCGGCCATTCCGGCAGGCTATGCTCCGTTCGGAATCCAGGCCATCGCCAATGGCGCAGCCGGCGCTGCGCAGATCTACGTCACCTACGCGAAGCAGATGGCGCCCGACAATCATGACAATGTGGATGGCGCCGGCCTGGGCTATGTCGATATCTATGACACGAACGGCAAGCTCGTCAAGCACCTGGTCGCCGCCGGCGCCCTCAACGCGCCGTGGGGTCTCGTGCTCGCGCCTGCGGACTTCGGCGCTTTGAGCAGTGCGCTGCTGGTGGGCAATTTCGGCGATGGCAACATCAACGCCTACGATCCTGCGGCCGGTACCTTGATCGGCACCGTGAAGGATTCGACAGGAAAGGCGATTGCGACGCCGGGGCTTTGGGGAATGGCATTCGGCAACGATGCGAACAACCAGCCGCACAACACCTTGTTCTTTGCCGCGGGCACCAACAACGAAGCGAACGGCAGTTACGGCCGCATCGATGTCGGATCCACGCCCCCCGTTCTCAACGCCCCGCCCGTGGTCACGTTGACGACGCCGAGCGGGTCTCTCAAAGGCACCGTGAGCTTGAGCGCCACCGTGAAAGACTCGCTCAGCATCGCGAAAGTCGAGTTCTTTGCGGGCGCTACTTCCCTCGGCGTAGCGGCTGCTGCACCGTACACCGTCGCCTGGAACACGACGACCGTGGCCGACGGAACGGTGAGCGTCAAAGCCACCGCCACCGACGCCGACGGCAATGTCGGGTCTTCGGCCGCGACCACGGTGACGGTCGCGAATACCACGACGCCGCCGCCGGTAACGCTCACGCAGTTGCAGACGCAGATCTTCACGCCCATCTGCTCGGGTTGCCACACCGGGGTCGGCACGGCCCTGCCGGGGGTTCAGAACCTTACCGCGGGCCACACGTTCGCCAGCATCGTCGGTGTTGCGAGCATCGAGCAACCCACCTTGATGCGCATCAAACCGAACGATCCCACGAACAGCTATTTGATTCAGAAGATCGAAGGTACCGCGGCCACCGGTGCGCGCATGCCGTTTGGCTGCCCCGCTGTGGGGAATCCGTGTCTCGATCAGGCGACCATCGATCAGGTCAAGGCCTGGGTGAGCCAGGGTGCACTCAACAACTAGCCCCCTTGCCCCGTGCTTCGCGGCCACGCGAGGCACGGGGATTCTTTTACCCCAACCCCCACGCGAGCGGCCCCGCATGCGACGAGTCAGGCGTAGCGATTTCATGTTCGCCGTGACCACGGCGCTGTCCATGACAACGGCGCTGTTGTTGGCGGCTTGCGCGGGAAACGGCCAAGGACTGGACAGCAATGGCCAGCCGTTGCAGCCGGGATCGAGCGGCTCCGGCCCGCTGACGGCGGACTTCGACTCGATTCAGGCCCATGTGTTCAGCCCGATCTGTACGGTGTGCCACATCGGCGCCGGTGCGCCGCACGGCCTGCGGCTCGATGCGGCGAATAGTTACAACCTGCTGGTCGGCATCCCTAGTGAGGAGGTGCCGAGCTTGCTGCGGGTGAAACCAGGCGATCCGTCCAACAGCTATGTGATTCAGAAACTCGAGGGCCATGCGGCCGTCGGAGAACGCATGCCCTTGGGCGGCCCCTATCTTGCGGGCGACGTGATTGCGGTGATCCGCCAATGGATCACCGACGGAGCCATGCGGACAAGTGCCGCCGCGGCAACCGCCTCGTTCACGGTCAACAGCATCGCGCCCTCTCCCAATGATGTGCTGCACGAGAGTCCGCCGCAGGTCATGATCGGGTTCAATCGCGAACTCGACGTGACGCGAGTCGACGCCGGCTCGGCGTGGATCGAACGTCTGACGTCCCGCGAAGCCGGCGCCCCGATGGAAGTTGTGCCGGCGCGCATCGCGGTGCCGTCCGTCAATCGGCGGGCGCTCCTACTGTGGCCGAATCGGCCGTTGACGCCGGGCCACTATCGCGTGGTGCTGCGCACGAGTTCGGCTTCGGCGATGACCGATATCGTGGGCGCACCTCTCGACGCCGCGCCGCACGGGACGAATGCGCCGGCGGCCGCCCACGATGAGTGGACCAGCCTGTTCGATGTCGAGGGAGTGCCATGATGCGGCGTTTGCTTGCCGGGGCTTTTCTGATCGCCGCGGGACTGTCGATGAACAGGCCGGCCGCCGCCGAGCCGTATCTCGCGGTACAGGAGGGCTACAAATGCAATGTCTGCCACGTCAATCCCACGGGGGGTGGCCTGCGCAACAGTTTCGGCATCCAGTACGCCAAACTGCTGTTGCCGGCGCAAACGGTCGCCGGAGCACTCGATTCGTGGACCGGTCAACTCGTTGACAATGTGCGGGTGGGCGGCGACCTGCGCGCCGCGTGGACCAATAGCTCCGCTCCGAACACGGTGAGCCAGGCGCAATTCGGTCTCGAACAGGTGCGGATCTACGGGGACGTTGCCATCATTCCAGATCGCCTCGGCGTATACATCGATGAACAAGTCGCGCCGAATGCTTCCCAAAACATGGAAGCGTATCTGCGTTACGGCAGCACCCATGACGGACTGTATTTCAAAGGGGGACAATTTTACCTTCCCTTCGGATGGCGGTTGCAGGATCAAACCGCGTTCGTGCGAGAGGTGACATCCATCAGCATGACCACGCCTGAACAAGGCATCGAGGTGGGCTACGAGCATGCCGCGTGGTCCGCGCAACTGGATTTGACGAATGTCCCGGCCGCCGGCGCCAATTCCAAGGCCGGACATCAATTTACGGGACAGGTGGTCAACGTCCAACCCCATTGGCGATGGGGTCTCGCAGCCTCGGTGACCCAGTCCGACGTCGGCAACCGGCGCGTCGGAGGCGTGTTCGCGGGCTTGCGCACGGGACCGGTCGCGTGGTTGGGCGAAGCAGACCTGGTGCGCGATGAAAGCTTTCCGGGAGGCCGGTCTCTCGCAACCGGATTGCTCGAGGCCGATTGGCGCATCTTCAAGGGCCACAATCTCAAGGCTACCGTCGAATCCTACGATCCCGACCGCAGCGTGCGCGAGGATCAGCGGGCGCGCTACAGCCTCGTCTATGAGTTCACCCCGATCCCGTTCCTCCAACTGCGTGCGGGGTATCGCCGATACCGCGGGATTCCGCAAAGCAACAGCGAAAATCAGCGCCTGAGCTTCGTCGAATTGCACGGATACTTCTGATCGGATCCGCCGCAGCGAGACGCGTGCCGCAGAATTTCAGGTCGGATGCAGTTCGACCGCATTCACCTTGGGCAATGTGACGCAATTGCGTCCCGCCGCCTTGCTCTGATAAAGGCACTTGTCCGCGTGCGCGAGGACCATCTCGATGGTCGTCGCATTGCGGGCCGGCATGGCCTGTAGTCCGCTGACGCCGATACTCACCGTGACCGATCGCAATCCCGCGGCGATGTGTAACGGCATTTCCTCGATTGCCTTTCGCAGCTTCTCCGCCACGACCGCGGCGCCGGTGAAGTCGGTTTGCGGCAATACCACCGCGAACTCCTCGCCGCCCAGCCGCGCGCACCAGTCGTATTCCCGCGGGAGATTCTTTTGGATGGTTTCCACGACCTGTTTTAGAACCGCGTCCCCGGCTGCGTGCCCGAATGAATCATTGACTTTCTTGAAATGGTCGACGTCAAGCGACAGCAGAGACAGTTCCATTCCGAACCGGCGGGCACGCTTGAGCTCCGCTCCGAAGTAGCGCATGAAATAGCGTCGATTATTGGCTCCCGTCAACGGGTCGGTCAGCGCCATTCGCCGGCGATCGGCCAGCGCGATCTTCAGCGAATATTCGAGCGACAGAATGCGCGTCGCCGTAGCCAGCCTGGCAATGAGCTGTGCCTCCGATACTCGTTTGCTCACATAGTCGTCGGCGCCGGCCCTCAATCCGAGAAGAACCTCCTCCTCGGCATCATGCGCGGTCAGCACCATCAGGTATACATAGCCGGTCCAGGTGCGCTGGCGGATGGCTCGGCACAGGGCCAGGCCATCCATACCGGGCATGTTTCGATCGACGATCACGATCGACATGAAATTCTTCTGTAGTGCAGCCAGCGCGGCGTCCCCGCCGGCGGCCGTGAATACCTCATAGCCCGCATCCACGACGAGCAGCTTCAGCCGCTCCACGATCAGCTCGTCGTCGTCGACGATCAGCACCGTGGGCATGTGCATCGCGGGCAAAGCCAATATCTGTGTGGTCGTCTCCCAGTCCTCATCGGGCGGCCTCGGAGCGGCGCTTTTCGCAACTTTGAGGGCGGCTTTCGATGAAGTGATCGAACGATCCGAGGTCGGATCGACGCGTGGTAGCGCGGCCAATGCAGTACGCGCATCCTTGAGCGAACATCGCAGCGTCGCCGTACCGAAAGCGGCGTTGATTCGCGCAAACAGCTCGACGTTTGGATTCGACTTGCTGAGATAGTCGTCGACTCCGGCGGCATAGCCTCTTTCGTAGTCGAAGGTGCCATCCCGCTTGGTGAGCATGATGATGTACGTCTCGCTCATCCCGCGTGCGCGCACCGTCTCCGTCAGAACGACGCCGTCCATTTCCGGCATCTGGTAGTCGGTCAGCAATACCGGAAAGAACCTGGTCTGCATCAGCGCCAGGGCGTCCCGCCCGTTCGAGGCACGCACCACTTCAAAACCCTGCGCCTCGAGCTGGTCGCCGATGAGCGTCAGCTCGATCTCGTCGTCGTCGACAATCAGCATGCTCAATGCCGCTGGTTGATTCAGTGCCTTCATCCGGCACCTGATGATGCCGGTGTTGAACGCATCCTCCGCGTCGGAACTCACCTTGATCGCTCCATCCGCCATTGCCCAACCCTCTTTACCGTCATTTACGTCACTACAATGTACTTGGAAGCTGCGGGCTCAAGCACGACGGCCTCACAGAAACACACTACACAATTCGGCCAATAGCCTGAATCGCGTCGCCGACTATCCCCTAGTGGAGCTCGACCGCGATCGCCCGGCGCCCGGCGGCCCGATATGCCTGCCGACGCCGTCGCAACCGGCTGCGCCGCGGCTAGCGCGCGCGCTCGATCCGCGTATGCTGTAAGACTATCGGGAAGTATGTGTTGGACAAACAGCGGCGTGTTGCCGCCCTGCAGAGGTGCTCTTGAGTGCGGCGGAGGTCGATGACCTAAAGATACTTTTCGTCGACGACGATGCGTTGGACATCGTCTATGAAAAGTATGAACTCGAGCGAAATGGCATCACTTTCGCCTCTCGAGTCGCGGCCAGCGAACTCGAGGTCATTCATGAGCTCGCCGAGTTCTTACCGGACGTGGTCCTCTGCGACTACACCATGCGCGGCTTTTCAGGTCCGCGGGCGCTCGATACATTGCTGCGCTTGCGCCCCTCGACGCCGGTCCTCATGGTAACCGGCTCCATCGATGATGATGCCGCAATACGATGCCTGAATGGCGGTGCCACCGACTACGTATTGAAGGAGAATCTCGGCCGCCTGGGCCCGGCGGTGCGCCGCGCCGTCGGCAATGCACGCGACCGTCGAGCACTCGAAGCCAAGATCGACGAACTCTCGCACTATGATGCACTGACGGGACTACCGAACCTTACACAAGCGAGGCAGGAAATGGGCCGCTCATTCGAGCGTGCTCGAAGCAAAGCCGAGGTCGCGGCGTTGATCGTGCTCAACCTGGACCAGTTTCACCGTGTGGACGAGTCCTTCGGACGCAGAGTCGGCGACGACATTCTGTGCGACGTCGCCCGCATGCTCACGGCGCGGTCCCGCGGTTTTCACCCCGTTGCACGCATCGGACCGAACGAATTTCTGCTGGTGCTGCCCGCCATTGCGGATGCGCTCCAGGCGAGTTCGGCGGTCAAACGAGTGTTGGCCGAGATCAGCCAGCCCCGAAAAATCGCCGATTCGGAATTGCGGATCGGCGCGAGCGCCGGCATCGCACTGTATCCGGCGGACGGCGTGGAGTTCACCGATCTATTGTGCAAGGCGACGGCGGCCATGCACGAAACCAAGGCGACGTCCCAGGGTGGTCTGCAGTTTCATTCGGACGAGGTCGTGCAGCGTGCTTACGCGCGCCGCAAGCTCGAGAGCGATCTTCGGGACGCCATACATCGCGAGGAGCTCGAGCTCCACTATCAGCCCCAGTACGACATGCGCAGCGGCCGGGCCTGCGGAGTAGAGGCGCTTGCGCGCTGGTTCCCTGCGGGCGGCGTCATTGCGCCGTCGGAATTCATCCCGCTGGCGGAACAGGCGGGTCTGATCGAGTCGCTGGGAGCGTGGGCCTTGCGGACGGCCAGCAAGGCGGCGGCGGAGTGGTTCGACGACACATCGCAAGCTCCCTTGGTTTGCGTCAATGTTTCACCCCTGCAAATCTGCGAGGGGTTCACCACCGCCATAGCGCAGGCGCTCGAGACGAGCGGCCTGCCTGCGGATCGGCTCGAACTCGAAATCACCGAAAGCGTCCTGGTGACGAATATCGATCTGGCTATGAAATGCCTGGCCCAGTGGAAGGCCCTGGGTGTACGCATCGCCTTAGATGATTTTGGCACCGGTTACTCGAGCCTCAGCTACTTGACCCGCTTACCGCTGGACCGTCTCAAGATCGACGGTTCGCTGATCCGCGGCATGACCATGGGCTCCAGGGACACCACCATCGTGCGCGCCGTGATCTCTCTGTGCCGCGAGTTTGGATTTACGACGCTCGCGGAAGGCGTCGAAACCGAAGAGCAGTTCGCCATGCTGGACGATCTCGGCTGCGAACAGGTGCAGGGCTTTCTGCTGGCGCGCCCGGTACCTCGTTCGCAAGCGCGCGAACTGATGCACAAAAAATGGGGCGCGCGTCCAGCCGCGCCGCCGCAAGGTCCAACTATGAAATCGACTGGTGCATGGCCAAGTTTGAACGTACCGGAGGGCGCGGATGATCGATTCGGGGACCTCCGCGCCGCCTATTTCACGCGGTTGCGCAGCGACCTGGAGCAGTTGAAGTCGCTCCGTGCGAAACTTGCCGGCGCCCGGACGGGATCAAAGACGGCGTATGACCCCATCCGCCGGATCGCCCACGGGATGGCTGGGGCCGCGGCTATCTTCAAGGCCGGCGACGTGATGCGCGCCGCCGTCACGCTGGAACAGGCCGTACGCGCTGCCAGGCCGGGTGCCGACGACGACGCGGTGCAGCTGGCGCTCGACACGATGATCGACTCGTTGCGGTCGATCTGCGCGTCGAATTCATCATTAAAGAAGTAATTCGCCTGCGGCCCATCCGGACGGCTACACTACGAACAACGCCCCGATGGCGAAATTGGTAGACGCAACGGACTTGAAAAATTGAGCGGCGGGCATGGAAACGGCCCGTCGGATCCCGCCAAATTCGGTGAACCCCCTGGGCTGCAAGCCCGAGGCAACGCCGAGCCAATCCAGCCCACAATCCGGCTGGCAGGTGTAGAGAGTGGACGGTGGGGGCCTAAAAGAAGTTCGCGAGAACTCTCACGGTCATGGCGCATTCCAGACTCCAAACGCTCAAGGTTAGCGGCGGCGAAAGCCGTAGTGGGTACGAAAATCCGTTGGCCGCAAGGTCATGCCGGTTCGACCCCGGCTCGGGGCACCAGACCAGGAGCCGAGGCGGCGGTCGCCTGCCACCTGGCGCGCCGACGTTAAAGGGTTAGCCGCTCCGTCGCCGGCACGCACCATATATCCAGCGGCGCACTTCGGCCGCGCAAGGCGTACTGAGGCAGATGTAGTACCGGGATAGGGCCGATGTACAGCTCCCCTTCACTGTCGTCGAGTTCCAATGCCGCGGCGACGGTACATGACAACAAGACCTCACCGGCGCGCGCACGACCGCAGAGGCGGGCTGCAACGTTGACCGTATCTCCCACCAAGGTGGTCGATTTATGCCCGGGCGGCCCAAGCAAGCCCATCGCCACATCGCCCAGGTGCAGACCGACTCCGATCCCGGTATCGACGGACAAGTCGCGCCGCCAGCGGGCCGCGATCGTCCCGAATTGCTGCAGCATCGAATGGCCGGCGGCCAGAGCCTCGCGGGCTCCATGGTCCGCGAGATCGCGTCCGCCGAAGCCGGCCATCATACCGTCACCCGCCATGTGAAAGACCTTGCCGCCATGTGAGGTCACCGACTTCGCCAGCACGCGGAAGAATTCTTCCAGCAACGGCACGATTTGCGCGGGCGCGAGCCGTTCGGCGAGCCCGGTATATCCCCGCAGATCGGCGAACAGCACAGTGAGGCGGGCGGTCCGCGGGATTATGCGGGTGCCGCGCTTGACCGTCATCGAACCCGCCACGCGCAATCTGGGAGGGCTATTCAATGACGCGAAAGCGGATTGGATCGAATACAGGGGGCATGCTCCGGATTATGCACTAATCGCCGAGCACGCGCGTCATCGGCTCCCTGGGCCGTTTCGGAATTTCGAGGCCGCGGACGACGGCCGGTCGCGCGAGGAACGCGTCGAGAGCGCGCATCACATGGCCATAATGCACCAGATCCACGAGATCGCCGGCCTCGTAAAACGTATTCAAAACATTGATCCACGGAAAGATCGCGATATCCGCGATCGTATAGGCTTCCCCCATGATCCACGCGCGCACCGCCAACCGTCGGTCGAGCACGCCGAGCAGACGTTTCGCTTCCGCTACGTAGCGATCGCGCGGGCGCTTGTCTTCGTATTCCTTGCCGGCGAATTTATTGAAGAAACCAACTTGACCGAACATGGGACCCACTCCGCTCATCTGGAACATCAGCCATTGAATGGTCTCGTAGCGGCCGGCCCCATCCTTGAGAATCAGCGATCGTGATTTGTCGGCCAGGTAGATCAGAATCGCCCCCGATTCGAACAACGGCAACGGTTTGCCGTCCGGCCCGTGCGGATCGATGATGGCGGGAATTTTGTTGTTCGGATTGAGCGAGACGAACTCGGGCGACAATTGTTCGTTGTTTTCGAAGCGCACGAGATGGGGCTCGTACGGCAGCCCGGTCTCTTCGAGCATGATGGAAATCTTGACGCCGTTCGGGGTCGGAAGCGAGTACAGCTGAATTCTGTCCGGGTGCTCGGCCGGCCATTTCCTGGTGATGGGATAGTCGGAAAGATCGTTCATACGCCTCTCCAAAATGGATGGCTAAAATGGATAGTTGAGACCGGTGAAGATGGCGACGCCTTCGCTCCCGTAGCCGACGTCCACCTTGCCGACGACGAAGGGCCGGGCAATGCCGCGGAATCCGACACCGACCACATGATGGAGATGTTCGAAGGGGAGCGTGCTGGTCCGCGAAAACACACGCCCGAGATCGACGAAGGGAGCCAACTCCACATCGACACGCGTCGAAACGGCATCGAAAGACAGCACCGTCCGGCGCAACTCGGCGCTGGCTGCGAAGGAGTTTCTATCATAGAACCGTCCCTGCCCGTAGCCCCGCAACGGCTGCTCGCCACCCGTCTGACTCTCGCCACCGCCAAGACTGGAGAGCGCCCAGAACGGCACCCGATTGGCGCTCGGTAGATAGCGTACCGCCACGTGCGCCGCAACCACCGTCTTTGCCGTGATCGGCCAGAAATTGCGCCCGTCCACCCCCGCTTCGCTGTACAGGGAATCATTCAATAAACCGCTGCTCGCGGCGCCGCCCGCGTACGCGATCCATTCCATGCCGCGGTTTGGCACCGTCAGGTCATCCCGGGTGTCGTAGATGATGGAGAGCCGGTGGAGCATCACATTGGTGGTACCGTCGCCCAGGATGTGGCCGAAGCGGCTCTCGAGTGTTGGGATGCCGGCCAGGGTGCCGGCGGTGACATCGACGGAGCGCATGCGGGCGGTGTAGAGCAACTGCCACGCATGGTTGAAATTGAGACCGACCTGCACCTGCGCCAGTTCCTGGCCGTCAGTGTAATTGGTTTCAGCGCTTTTCGGCGAATTGTTGCCGATTCCATAGAAGCGCGGCACGCCGCTGCGATCGTAGATCAAGCTGTAACTCAAGGACCAGCGCTGATCGCGCAAGCGTCCGAGCTGGTATTCGGCATCGAAGGTCCTTTCGACCCGTTGCTTGATCCCGGCATCGATCGACCACTGCTCGTCTTTGGACGAATATTGGTACACGCGCCCATCGATGCCGTAGCCGAAATATGGGTTGTGCAGAATATCCGGAGCGATGATCCGGCTGATCTCGCGATGCTCGTCGGTTTTTATCCAAACCGGCAGAACGCCCAATGTCGTGCCACTGTTGGGATCCGTCCCGATCAGCGGCACCGGAATGAAGGGCGCCGTCGAGGGATTGAACCACTGCCACAATCCCGGAGGCGGCAATTGCGGGGCCGCACCGCCCGCATCGGGGGGCGTCGGATGGTCGTCCGCCACGCAAGCGGGGCCTCCCGATACCAGAGCCGCGCACACGGCGCCGGCGCAGCAAAACCGGCGCAGAGCGGATGCAATCAATCTGTCACGTCCTCGCTCCACCCACCGCACCTGCACGACTCGAATCGGAGAGGCACTGTACCAGTGGTTCAAGGGGCACCGCTGTCAGATTTTTCCTTCGCGCATCTTCGCCCATCCTAAGCGGCCGCCGGGCCTGCCGAGGAGGAGGCCGCCTTCGAAAGCCGCAGATAGAGCAAACCGGGAAGGCCGAGGATGATTTCTCGAGCGCGCTTCGCCAACGACAACGCCAGCGCCATATCCGGCGGCAAGCCCGCCAGCGGAGCCAGCAGCAAATACCCGCCCTCCTGAACTCCCAAGGCGCCGGGCACGGCAAATGCCGCTCCGCGAATCGCTTGGCCCAGGCTTTCGAGCAATAGTGCATCGACCCAGCTCACCGGGTTGTTCAGCAGTTCGAGAATCAGAAAGACTTCCCCGGTCCCGACCAACCATCCGATCACGCTCAGCAAAAAGCTCGCAGTCACGGCGCCGACGCGGCCATAGGTGGCATCGACCGCCAGGTCGATGGACTCGGCATGGCTCACCCAGCGAGACCAATCGCGTTTCCCCGAGAAGCGGACCCCGGCGCGCATGACCTTGCTGAACAGCCCCCGCCTCTGGAGGAGATAAAAGCCGGCCACTTGGACAGCAAGAACGCCGCTGGCGATCAACGAGGCGGTTCGCAACGCGTGCTCCGACAGATGGCCGGCCCGCGCGCCCAGCAAACTCGCGCCCATGAGAGCGAAGACGATCTGCGCGACGGTTTGCAAGGTCGTGCTGACGATGACGGCGGCGGCCGCATCGTGAACCGTCGAGCCCCGCTGGGCCAGGTAACGCGCCATCAACAACGGACCGCCGATTTGTCCCGCGGGCATCAGGCTGTTGGCGGACTCTCCCACCCATCTCGCGAGCAGCGCGTGGCGCATCGAGCCGCACCGGTCCCCGCGCTTGAAGAGCACGCGAATTGCCGCCGCGTCCAGCACCAGCGGTACGACGTGAAACAGCGCGACCAGCAACAGGCCCCAGCCGGCCAGCGACAGTGCGGAGGCAATCGCGGGCACGCCTTGGGAAACCAGAACACCGATGAATAGTAGTGCCGCGGCCAGGAGCAGCAGGGACGCCGCGCGCGTCACGCACGCTCCGATCGGGCTCCGGTGATTTTGCGGAAGACCTGCCGCAAGCCGAAGTAGGCGACCGCATCTTTCATGTTCGAGATGAAGCGCCACCCAGAATGCATGGTCGGATCAGTCACGTATTCGAACGTCAGCGAGACCCGCGTCTCGCCTTGCGCAAGCGGCGTTATGCGGTGGCGCAATTTGTCTCCGTCGAAGAATACCAGTCCACCGGGGGGATACCGCAGGGACCCGGCGACGGTCGCGACGCCGGCGTCGCGCGTATGCAGTTCGTAGTCCAGGCGGCACGACGAATCGTCGATCACGCCCAGCAACAGGGTGAAACGTCGGCCCCGATAATAGGACGTGTCGTAATGCCACCCGATGTGATCTCCGGCGCGCGTATAGAAATACAGTGCGTAAGCATGCGGGTCCTCTGCGGGCGACGGCTGCAGGCGCTCGCCCGAGAGATCTTCCAACCATGCGATCAGCGCCGCCGATCGATAGAGATCTGCAATGAAGGGCGCGAGTTCATCGATCGCGTGCCGGCTGACGCTTCCGCCCTGCTTGTGCCCGGGGAGATAATTGCGGTGTACCGCGCCGCCGACGGCCGCGACTGCCGCCACGAGTTCCACCGTCACCTCGGCCGGAAGAAAATTCTCGAGATAGAGGAAATCCCCCTGTTCGATGAATTTGCGCCGCAGCGGGTTTGCATCGAATCCAAGCAAGCGATCAGCAATCGCACTGGATGCATTGATGTTTATTGCGCCACCTCACGGGAGCTCAACGGTTGTAACCGGCGCACGATCCGGCGGTATTCGACCATTGTCCAGGCGGCGTAAAGTGGAGCGATTATCGAAGCCGCCATCAACATCGCCTCAAGGCCGTCGAACAGGGTGATCAGAGGTAAGAGGTACAGGGCGTCTTCCGTCTCGAACCCGGCCAGCGCACGCTGGCGCGTCGCGGATTTACCGGCCAACTCCTCGATACGCATGCGCAAAAAGAAGATCGAAGCGACCGCGCCGCCGGTGACCGCACCGATGAGAGTGGAAAAATCCAAGATCTTCCCCGGACTGTCCTCGATTCCCACTCCGATGGCGACGAACACCATGATCGTGACCACCGCGTCGCTTCCCAAATCATAAAGATGCCCATAACGGCTGGTCTTGCCGCTGATCCGGGCCAGCTCGCCGTCCGCATGGTCCAGAAAATTCGACAGCACCATGAGCAGCGCCGCCACGTTCGACCAGCCATAGCTTCCAGGAACAAAGGCAACCGCGGCGGCGAGTCCGACGATCAATCGGACGGTCGTCAGATGGTTCGGGACGACCCATGTATTTCTCAAGGGCGCAACCAACCAACGGGCGAGCCGCGCATCCCACGGGCGTTGAACCGGGAAACCAGCATCATTCGTGTCTGACATAATGGCCTATGCTACCAAAGCCCCCGAGTTGTTCACGTTCCGTCGCGGGCCGTCCTTACATCATGGGTCGTCCGCAACGGGCCAGCACGCTGCGAAGATCGCGCAGCGGCGGAAACACCTCATTGTTCAAGTCCATGCCCTGGGCGTCGTAGGCACGCTGTTCGAATTCAACGATCTCCTTGTCCTCACGAAAGATGTTTTCGGTGAACCAGGTCAATAACGGCCATACCGCATGAATGATTCCGGGCAGCTTGGGTTTCTTGACTGAGAGGTATCCGTAGGTGCGGTTGGTCCGCTGCTCGGCGTCCAACGGGGTATACCCGAGCCACACGTCGAGCACCGGTTCATCGGTGGTCTTGATGTCGCGGCCCACCCACACCCGGAGGCTCTGTGTTGGATAGTCGGTTCGAATGCGCATGTGATCGGAGAAATCCTTCTTCGGTTCGCCGCGCTTGCGCATCAGGTCCACGATCACGTGTTCGCCCACCGATTGCTTCCCTTCGGAACGCGCGAAACTGTACTCGACCTGTGCCCAGTTCTCGCCATGGTTTCTGCCGAGGCAGCGGGCCCTGATCGAACCCATCTGCTTGCGGTGCATGAACTGATGGTTCATGTCGAAGAGGTTCTCGTGCATGAAGGTGTAGTGGCAGGCCACCTCGCGATTGAGACGCCGGGTCTTGTAGTCCGAGCGTTGCGACGAACCCAAAACCGCGGGCAAACGGCTCTCCGCGAGCGCCGCATCGCCCGGAAATACGAAGATCAGACCATCAACCTCTCGGGCGGGATAGCTCTTGACCCCGTTCGGCAGCCGTTCCGTGCCGAAATAAGGCACTCCGACGCATTTCCCGCTGCAGTTATAAGTCCAGCCGTGATAGTGGCATTTGAGGTCATCGCCGGTTACCACACCCAAATGCAGCGGCACCTGACGATGGGCGCAGCGGTCCTCCAATGCGAATACCTGACCGCTCTTGCCGCGGTAGATCACGATGGGATCGCCTGCAAAGCGGCGGCCGAGCGCCCTGCCCACCTTCAATTCGTCTGACCAAGCCACGGGATACCAATAGTCAGGGTGCGCTCCCACGCGCCGCAGATCGAAGGAGTTCGGTGAATTCGCAGCACGCAGAGCGGCCAGGTTCGAAGTATCGTCGGACATCGAGCGCTCCCATTTCACGACTTTGGCGCAAGAATAACTCGGACGCCGCCAATCGTCATCATCATCATGTCGCCGCGGCGGTCAGGAAAGCGTGGCGTCCGAGCGACTGGCGCAACACTCGAAGCGATTGCGGCCATTCTTCTTTGCAAGATACATCGCCGAATCCGCCCGACTGATGAGCGATGCGGCATCGATGCCATCGTCGGGGTACAGGCTGATGCCGATGCTCGCGGACAACAGCGGCATCTGTGAGCCCGTAGTATCGGGTTTCGACAGCGCCGAAAGCATCTTTGCGGCGATCGTCATCACGTCCCGGCGGCGTGCAACCTCCGCCAGAACGACCAGGAATTCATCTCCCCCATGGCGGCCCACGGCGTCGGAGGCGCGCACCGAGGATTCCAGTTGGCGCGCGACTCGTTGCAGCACCGCATCACCCATCGCATGACCATACGTGTCGTTTATCAATTTGAAGCCGTCAATGTCGACAAAGAAGACCGCTACGCGCTTGGAATGCCGCTGGGCCATCGCAATCGCATAGTTTATGTGATCGAGCATCATTGTGCGGTTGGGGGTACCGGTCAATTCGTCCCGCTGGCTGGACCGCGCCATTTCGGTCAAATTCGCCTCGGCGGTGGCTGCGAGGATTTCGGATTCAAGTGCGGCCAGCACGAGATGTTCATTCGCCGCCTGGAGAATGTCCGCCGTGGAGTCCGGCAGGCGCGATTGACCAGGCACGGCGAGGATGCCCACAGCGGTCTCCGCCATGGCCGCCGCCGTCGCCGTCGCTCCCAGCAACCGGTCGATGGCCTCCTTCAATGGAGGCCGCGCATCATCGCACGCGTACTTCAGGGATGAATCGGTCTGCCACCTCACGACCTCCGCGTGAAGCCTGTCGGCCAACTCGATCAACAGTTCGCTGCACCTTGCCGCGGCAACGCCCTCGTGCCCGGTACCCTGGTGTTTGACGGCGGAGCCCTTGAGCACGGATTCAGGTCGCCGTGTGCTTGAGCCTGGCACCGTCCCGCGACGGGCGCCGGGTCGGACTGCCGCCCAACAATCCCTCCTGATCGACGAGCATTTCATCCAGCTTGATCCCTTCGCCGGTGATGTGGAACAGACGCAGTTCATTGGAGTGGGCATTTGCCCGCACCTTCACGACGGCCATCATCCGCTGGAATCGACTGTCCACCTCAATATACCGCTGCACGATGATCGCGTCCGTCAAGAAGGCCGTTCCATAGGGACTGAATCGTAAATCGATGTACCGGTCTTCCAACTCGGAGGTCATCAATACGGTAACGCCGGTGGTCGCCAGTGCCGACACCAGGCGCGCCAAGGATTCGCGAAAATCCCCGCGAAAAGTCGGCGCAATCGCCAATTCAAAGCCGGACAGCGAGTCGACCACGACGCGCGTCGCTTTGAGGCGGTGAATTTCCTCTATGAGGAGGGTCGCAATCTCGTCCACCGAAAGATCCGTGGCTCGGGTATCGATGAGACCCACGTTGCCGCTCGCGATGAGGTCGGCGATGATGCGGGCTCGCGACAATTTCGGCCGCGTCTCGAAAGCCGCGATGACGCCGGTCTCGCCGCTGCGTGCGCCCTCGGCCAGGAAGGCCGCCGCCAAGATGCTCTTTCCGGAGCCGGACGGCCCGGCTACCAACAGTGAATAGCCGCGCGGCAAGCCGCCGCCCATCATGTCGTCCAGCCCAGGGACGCCCATCTTGAGATACGTCGAAGTGGGCAATCCCGCATCGTCGTCCGGCGGCACGTAGTATTGCGCGGGCGGAAACACCTTGATACCGGCGCTGCTGATGCGAAACGTGTGCAGTCCGGCCCTCGTCGGCTGCCCCCGCATCTTTGCAATTTCGATCTTCCTGACGACGGAATTTTGATGCTCGCTTTGGCGTACCCAAATGATTCCGTCCGCGATGGTAAAGATCGGGTTCGGATCTTTCTCATCGAAATACTCGCCGATCAGGAACGTGGTGGCCTGCCAGCCGGTCAGGAGCACCCCGAGATTCTGGATGAAGCGTTGCAGGGTGTCGTACGACCTGCTCTCGCCGTGGCCCGCAAGCACGACCGATCGGAATGAGTCCACACACACGAATGCCGGCCCCCGCGCCTCGACTTCCGCCGTGATTTTGGCAAGGATCTTGTCCCGGTCCCCGGATGCCGCTTCCTCTCCGAGGTTCACGAGACGGATGCAGCGGTTGAGCTTGTCGAGGTCGAAGAAGTCGAACTGCTGCTGGTAGCGCAGCATTTTCAGCGGCGGCTCGCCCAGCACGGTGAAGTAGATTGCAGGCCGCTCCGGGGTCGCCAACGCGAACAGCATCTGATGCGCCAACGTCGTCTTGCCGGAACCCGGAGGACCCGCGATCAGGTTGAACGAGTATTCCGGGAGCCCCCCGCCCAGTATTTCATCGAGACCGGGTACACCGGTCGCGAGGCGTTTGATAATCGGTTTTTTTACATTCATTGCTCAATGTCCTGTAGGGCGTCACCGGTCGAATGGTTATCCAACGCGGGCCGCAGTAGCCGCGTGCTGAGGGATCCGCCGATCAAGTTCGCCAGCAAGTCATAGAAGGTTTGCAGCAGCGCGCCGTTTGCCCCAGCGGCGTCCGATGCGGACTGCCGGGACATTGCGGCGCCGAGCACGGCGAACGGGCCCTGATTGAGCGAGCCATCGTACGCAGCCTGCAACCACGCGTAGTCCGCGCTCAGCAGGTTGACGGAGCGCGTGAACAACGCACCGACGCCCCGTGGGCCGATGATCGGAGTCAACGCGGCGCCAACATCGAGCCAGATGGCCTGGGCTGAGTCAGCGATTCGTTGCGGCGCCGCGCCCTCGGACGCCGACCGAACAAGGGCAGCCTGCTTGGCTAAGGCGGATATTTCCATAGCGTATCGGGCCACGCGGACCCTGTTTTAGTGCTCGGCCTAAGTCTCGGAAATAGCCAACATACGGGGCCGGCTGCGGACAGTCTGTACGGCAACGTACTGAGGTAAGGTTGGAATCGAACGGGCGTACACGGCTTTGCAGGCCGCTACATGACCATATAAACCAATAGCTTACGATCTTTCCCTTATCATCGGAATACGCGGTGAATTTCACTGGCGTGTGCAATTGCGTTATGTGCGCTGACGCCCAGACAAAGTCTTTCAGCCTCTGTTCAAATCAGGACTCACCAGCCAGCGGAGAAGCTCATGTATTTCGGTGGCGGCATTCTTGGAACCATTCTTGTCATTGCTCTGATCATCTATTTCGTACGCAGAGCGTAGTCGGCGTTGTCGTAAGGATGACGATGGTCTTTAGCGGAGACGTTTCCCAGTGCTCCTGCAAGACTTGCCCGCAAAGACGTTTCAGCACCTTCTAAAGAGCGTCACGTGGACTGAGGTCGATGCCGCGTGTCAGATCAAGAATCCGCTTCGCAGATTCGTCAGCCGCGTTGCGAAGCCCGATCGTTGGGTTGTGAGTGTCCGACGAACCTACCACATTTCCCAGGGACGGATCATCGATCGATGGCTCGGGATTCGGACGGCTATAGCCCGGCTCCGAAGTCATCGATAGAACTGATTGCGTATGATGAGAGATTCCATGGCACTTCGATGGCACTTCGATGGCACGGAAAAGAAAGTCGCTGGGGCGAGCGGGTCAAGGTCAATATCCCGATCCAAGTTTCGGCGGATGCCTTTGCGGGCGCCGTGCCCAAACGAGCCCAATGGAGCCTATTCGAGGCCGTCAAACCCCGCTCGGCGCAGCGGATTGCAGCATCGCAACCCGCTGTTTAGCCGGAAATACCGCAGCGGTCTATTGGAGGCTAAGGTCGGAATCGAACCGGCGTACACGGCTTTGCAGGCCGCTGCATGACCACTCTGCCACTTAGCCCGAACACCAAAAAAGCGAACCCCGGGCCGGCCGGGGTTACAACTGGAGCCGGAAGGTACTTCAGGTCGCGCGCGCGCGCAAGTAGTCCATCGCCCGGCCGGCTTCCCGCCGCAACCGCTCTTCCAGCTGTGATATCCGATCGGTGGCCCCGGCGCGCGCCGCCTGTTCGAGTGCGGCGGCTGCCGCGCTCGCGGATTGGGCACGAATGGTCGCGCTCGAGCCCTTGAACGAATGCGCCGCGCTGCCGACCGCTGCCAGATCGCCGCGACCCAGCGCCGCACTGATATCGCGCAATGCGGCGTCACCGGAGTCTATGAACAGTCGCACCAACTCCTGTGCAATCTCTCGGTCGCCGTCCATCGTCGTCATGAACTGATCCCAGTCAACGGGAGCATCGGAATCGACCGGCTTTTCAGGCGAGCGGCGGATGCTCTCCGCGATTTTGGGTCCGGGACTGGACAGGGCGAGATGCCGCTCGATCGTCTCGCCCAGGCGCGCGCGATCGAGCGGCTTGGTCAGGTAATCATCCATTCCGGCGTCCCGGCATTGTCGTTCGGCGCCCTTCATCGCGTCAGCCGTCAGCGCGATGATCGGAATATGGCGCGCGCCGTGCTCGCGCAGACGGATTTCCCGTGTCGCCTGGTACCCGTCCATCACCGGCATCTGGCAGTCCATCAGGACCACCTGATATCGCCCGGTTTCCCACGCGGCAACGGCGTCGGCGCCGTTGCTTACGATGTCAACTTTGTAGCCCATCCTTTCCAGCGTGCCGCGCGCCACTTTCTGGTTCACTAGATTGTCCTCGGCCAGGAGGATGCGCCGCTGGTTGGACGTATCGCGAATTCGCTCCGCGACCACGATGGGTTGGGTGCGCTCGTGCCACTGCGCGGCGTCCACCGCCATGACGCGGGCCAAACACTCGCGCAAATCGCGCTGAGAGACCGGCTTGAGCAAATAGGCTGCAAACCCCAGCTCCGCGAAGTCCCTGGCACCGCGAATACCCCAGGCGGAGGTGAGCAGCACCAGCCGCGTCGTGTTGAACCGCCCGTCGCTCGCGATCCGGCGGCCAAGCTCAAACCCGTCGCAGCCCGGCATCATATAGTCGAGCACGGCCAAATCGAAAGGCGGGCTCGCATCGACGCTGGCGTGAAGGGCCCGAAGAGCCGCCTCCGCGCTTTCGACGCAGGTTGGGTTCATTCCGAGCTGGGTCAGCTGCAGGTTCAGCACTTTGCGGTTCGTGGCGTTGTCGTCGACTATCAATACACGTCGATTCTTGAGTATCTCCGCATCAAAGCTCCGGATCTCGGACTTGCCGGACGAATTGGCGAACCGCGCCGTGAACCAGAACGACGAACCGACTTGTACGGCGCTCTCGACACCGGTTTCGCCGTCCATCAGCGCGACGAGACGACGCACGATCGACAATCCGAGACCCGTACCGCCGTAATGCCGCGTCGTCGATGTATCGATCTGCGAGAACGGTTGGAACAGCGACTCGAGCCGCTCGGACGGGATTCCTATACCGGTGTCACGCACTTCGCAACGGATCGTCGTACTGACCGCGTCGGTGCAAACGAGTCGCAGGTCGATCGATACCTCACCATTGTGCGTGAATTTGATCGCGTTGCTGCCGAGGTTGAGCAACACCTGACGCAAGCGGCCTGGATCGCCGATCAGCCGGTCGGGCAGGAGCGGGTCGACGCTGGTGATCAGCTCGAGCCGCTTCGCATGGGCTTGAATCGCCAGCAGGTGCGCGACGTCGTCCACGGTGCCGCGCAAGTCCATGTCGATCCGCTCGAGATCCAGCTTGCCGGCTTCGATCTTGGAGAAGTCGAGGATGTCGTTGATGATGGTCAGCAGACTGGCGGCGCTGTCGCGGATCGTTTCCGTATGATCACGCTGCATCCGGTCCAGATCGGTGTCCAGCAACAGATCCGTCATGCCGACCACGCCGTTCATCGGAGTGCGGATCTCGTGGCTCATGTTGGCCAGGAACTGGGACTTCACCTGGGCCGCGAGTTCGGCCCGATCCTTGGCCTGCAATAGTTCGGCATTGGCCAACTCAAGATCCCGCGTGCGCAAGGCCACTTGCTCGCTGAGAGCGCCGGCAAGGTTTCTGAGGCGTCCCACCCGCAGGCGATACCACGCGCCCGCGATGGCCACGATGGCCACGATGCACAAGAGAGCGAACCAGACTGTCTGAAAGAAGTGCGGCTTGAGGGTGAAGCGAAAACTCGCGCTGGTGTCGCTCCAGACTCCATCGTTGTTGCTGGCGATCACGCGAAAGGTGTATGTCCCCGGCGGAAGCCCGGTGTAGTAGGCGGTCCGGCGGTTCCCCGCATCAATCCAGCCCTTGTCGAAGCCGTCGAGTTGATACCGGAAGAGCGAGCGCTGCGGCACCAGGAGGCTCAGCGCAGTGTAGTGAAATTCCCACTGCTGCGGACCCGGGGCAACCTGCGTTCCGTCGGTGAGCGCGAGCGGCACTCCATCGACAGCGACCTTTTCGATGTGCACGCGCGGCGGCAGGGTATTCGTTCGAATATGCTTCGGATCCACCCGCACGATGCCACGAATGCTTGGAAACCAGAGCCGGCCATCCTCCGCGCGGAAGCCGGCGGCGGTATTGCCGCTATTGAATTCGGCCGTGCGCAGGCCATCCGCCAGGCCGTATACGTGAAACTCCGGCACACGGGTCCCACCGGCGGCGAAGGCGTCCAGCTCATCGCGTGATACCGACATCAGGCCCTTGTTGGTCGTGAGCCAGATCCGGTGCGCATCGTCCTCGAGAAGTTGCATGATCGTCTCCCGCAGCGGACCGCCGGAGCGCGTTAGTGAGGTGAGCTTGCCGTTGCGCAACAGCGCCAGGCCGTCGGTCGTGCCGAGCCATACGACTCCTCTGTTGTCCTCGCGGATGGCGACGACCCAATCGCTCGGCAGGCCGTCGGCCATGCCCAAGTGGCGGGTGCCGTGTGCACCGATCACGAACAGACCCTGAGTCTCGGTCGCCACCCACATGTTCCCTGCCCTATCTTCATATATGAGATGGACCGAGGTCGGCCCGGACGTGCGCAGCAGAGATTGCATCGACGTGATCTTGCCGTGCTCGATGACGTCGAGACCCTCGTTCGTACCGACCCAGATGCGGCTCTGCCGGTCCTCGATGAGTGCCGTCACCGTGCCCCCGGACAAGCCGTTGTGCCGGTTGAACAAGGTCATGCCGGACTGGTCGAGCCGATAGGCGCCGGCGCCCTCGGTGCCGACCCACAAGGCTTTTTGCCGATCCTCGAGCACCGCACGCACCGCGACGCTTTCATGACCTTGGGGTCCGGCAACATGCTGGAACCCGCCTTCGTTGTAGATGCTGAGTCCCCCGTCCGACCCAACCCAGAGCCCGCCGCCGCTGCGCGCCGCGATGGTCCAAGCCAGGTTGCCCGGCATACCCTCGGGTGCGCCTGCCGACACGAATTTTGGATCACGCAACCGCAATAACCCGGCCCCATGGCTCCCGATCCACAGACTTCCCTCGTCGTCTTCCAGCAGTGAATGTAGATCGCTCGCGGCAAACAGATTGCTGATCAGCGTGGTGAACTTGCCGTTTTGCCACCTCACGAGTCCGCCGGCGTTTGTGCCTATCCACAAACTGCCATCGCGATCGCGCGTGAGCACGCGGACCACCGAGCCGAGCTGCTCCGGCACAGCCATGACATCGAAACGATCGCCGGTGCCGCGATACAGCGCTCCGGTTCCGGTACCCATCCAGAGCGTGCCGTCGGTGTCCTCGTATATCGCGGTGACCGGCACATCGGTGCTTCCCACTCCCAGCTTCACGGCGTCGAAATGCGTGCCGTCGAAGCGCAGCAAGCCGGCACCCGTGCCCACCCACAGCACGCCGGCGTGGTCCTCGTGTAACGCGCGGATGCGGCTGTCCGGCAGCCCGTTCGACGCATCGAACGAGTGGGCGCTCGGACCGCCGACTTCGAACAGGCCGTTCTCCGTTCCCACCCACAAACGCCCCGCGTTGCCTTCGGCGATTGCCCGCACGTACGCATGCACGAGTCCCGCGACATTATTGAACGGCCTGAAGTGTCCATTCTCGAGTACGGCGACTCCGGACCGTGTTCCAATCCACAGCCGCCCAATCCGGTCGACGAACAGGACCGAGATGTACTTGTCGGGAATGGCAGGTTCGTTGCCGGGTTCGAACACCGTGAAGCGCACACCGTCGAAGCGGGCCAGCCCTTCCTGGGTGCCGACCCACAGATAGCCGTCCGGTGTTCGCGCGATCGCTTGCACCGAGGTCTGCGGTAGTCCCTCCGGAATCTGCCAATTGTCGAGAACGTATTGGCTCGGCTGCAGCGACGGTTCGAGGGCGAACGCGTGCGCGCACGCGGCAACGAGCAGAACCGCGAGCAAAGCGCGGATCCGAAGCCGATTCAGGACTGCGATGCCGCGCGCCTGACACATACACTCGTTCGCCATCCGTACTCCGAGACTATGGGGGCAGCATGAACATGCACGCCGCCCCGATGTGTGCCCTGATCGACATTTGCGGAGGTTGGTCGTCCATGGATGGAGGAGCGCGCCCCGCTGGCACGGATATCGGCCGAATGGCGAGGTACTGGAGACGAGACTCGAGCTGGCGACCCCAACCTTGGCAGGATTGTGGTCCAGATCACTAACTGATTGGTTTCCCCGCCAATTTGCGTTTTGTCGGGTATTTCGATGCTTGCGATGCCGGCGCAGGTTCCGGCGTTTTGCTAGGCTCAGATGGCATGTCGATTGAACCGGGAGTGCCGAAAGTGACCGTACATCTGCGCAAGGGCGAGGCGGCAGACGCTGCCGCGGTGGGCGACATCTGCTATCGCGCGTTCAAAGCCGTCGCGGAGGAGCGCAACTTCCCTCCCGACTTTCCGAGCGCGGACATGGCGGCCGCGTTTCTCGGCGGTTTGATCAGCCACGAAGGGTTTTTCGACACAGTGGCCGAGATCGATGGACGAATCGTTGGCAGCAACTTTCTGGACGAGCGCAATCCGATCAGCGGCGTGGGACCCGTCACGGTCGATCCGGCCCTGCAGAATGACGGAGCCGGCCGTGCGCTCATGCAAACCGTCATGCGCCGATCACAAGAGCGTGGCTTCGCCGGCATACGACTGGTCCAGGCCGGTTATCACAATCGCTCGCTGGCTTTGTATCTCAAGCTGGGCTTCGAGGCGCGAGAACAGTTGGCCTGCCTGCAGGGCCCCGCGGTGGGCAAGACCATACCCGGGCATCGGGTGCGCCCTGCGGTAGAAGATGATCTGCCCGCCTGCAACCGCCTGTGCTTTCGCGTGCACGGGCATGACCGGGGTGGCGAACTCAAGGACGCGGTGGCCCAGGGCGACGCGCGCGTCGTGGAACGCGCCGGCCGCGTCACCGGCTACGCGACGCCTGTCGCATTCTTCGGCCATGCGGTTGGCGAAAGCAACGATGACCTCAAGGCCCTTATCGGCGCTGCAGAGTCGTTCCCGGGCCCCGGCTTCCTGGTGCCGACGCGCAACGGAGAACTCATGCGGTGGTGTCTCGGAGAGGGCCTGCGCATCGGCCAGACGATGACCCTGATGACGATTGGCCTCTACAACCAGCCCGATGGCGTCTGGCTGGCGTCTGTTTTGTACTGAGGCGCCGCACGCCGCGGCCCAGAATACCAAAACCGCACGTTCAAAACGCGCATCGGTGAGCAAACGGGGCGTTGTCGCTCACTCCCACGGGTTGATCACAGGCGCGCCGGTTGCTTCAAAATCTGCGACGTTGCGGGCGACGATCGTCATGCCATGGACAAGAGCCGTGGCCGCAATGATCGCGTCACGCTCTGCACGCGGGTCCGGTACATGCCCTTTTGCTTCATGGACGGGAATCACTTATGCTGTACATGTCACCTGTACAAGTTACGGAAACCATGGCGCCTCCCAGTTTCACCATCTCTACCGCTCGTCAAAGATTTTTTGCTTTATTCCAGGCCGTCACGGGCCACCGCGGTCGAAAGGTGGTCATTACCAGCCGCGGCAGCGAGAACCACGCCGTGTTGGTCGGCGAGTCGTATCTCAACGAACTGGAAGCTGCGGCTAAGCGATTGCGGGACATCGAGTCTGGCAAGGCGCATCCCGCGTCGGACTTCAAGCTGATCGGGAGCGGGCGAATCGCCGACGGAGTTGATGATCCCCTCGCCGACATTCGACGCGATGCGGACGCGCTGTGGGAAAGGAAGTTGGTATCGTTCGACAAATAATCTATGGATCCGAAGGCACCACCGCTCGCAGTCACGGATACGCACGCGCTTATCTGGGCAATCGACGGCAACCGCAAGCGATTGGGCAAGCACGCTCGTAAGCAGTTCGAAAACGCCGACGACGGCAAGTGCGCCATTTATATCCCGGCTCTCGTTCTGACGGAACTCGGCGAAGCCTGCCACAAGGACCGTGTCACGCTGTCGCTACCTTTTGAAGAATTGGCACGCCTCGCGTTTGCAAGCGGCAAATATCATGAAGCGGAATTGACCGCCGAAATTGTCTATATTGCCCAACGGCTCTATGCGATTGCCGAACGCGGTGACCGTCTGATCGCCGCGACCGCCGTCGCACTTGATCTTCCGCTGATTACCCGAGATCCGCAGATCGCCACCGCGGCTGGGGTTGAATGCCTTTGGGCGTGAAGAGGCCTTCTGACGGGCGACTGGACCGTCCCCCGACAACTTCTCGTCCGCACCCCGAAAGGCGGTAATAAGCCCACGGGGCTGCTTTTCAATACGTCGATCTACGACATGCGACTCGCTATCCCCGTCGCCGCCGACGTCGAGGAGCGCGAGGGTCTTCGAATCCTCAAGCTGCCCGCCGCACTCATTGGCTGCTCGCCAACCCACTTTGCGAACCATTCGATTCAGATGCGATCCGCGCTGGCGATGGTTTCCGACGCTTCGGAAGTTCTTGGGCGACTGCTCGACGGCGGACACAGCACGATCGCCGCAAGGCTTGCGGGAGCGTTTCGAAATATTGGACGCGAGCAGATGGCGGGCAGCATCGTCGCGACGATGCGCTCCGCTGGATACACGATCACCGAGACGGACCCGTTTACCGATCGCACTATGGTCCTTATCTGACCTCGAGAGACGTCACCGTACGTCAATCGCCTGCGCATGACCTGGTCCCGCATGCGGGGGAGGACGTCCTTCAACATTTTCCCAAGCCTCCCGGCATTGGAGCGCAGATCACGGTCGAATACGTTGAGTCGATCAGCGGCTGACGGCCGCATAGAATCGCCGCGCTTGGGACGCGCGGAGTCGTCGCAATTCATTACCATAGTACCGCCGGATACCGGCAATTACGCTTTGGTAATAGCCTCTCGGTTTGTATCGCGCTATTCGGTGCGCGGTACACGTGTAGATTTTTCGCCGCGGTCGCGCTCGAGGAACCTCTCGCGCACGTGAGCAAAGAAACGTGGTGGCAGAGTGCCATAGGCGATAGTTGAGTCATCGCGACCGGGGATGGGGCGAAGATCCGGACCGGGCCACAGGAATTCGTTCGCCTCGGTGATCACGATCCAGGATCTGTCGAAATCAAGCCCAAGGCGGTTTTTGGTATCGGCGGGAATCTCAACTGCATCTGCCGGATTGGCTGGCGGGGTGTGCGTGATGGGCAAAACAAAAATTTCCTGTTCGCCCTCGTCATCAACCACCGACATCACGACGGCACATGGCCGATCCTTCGTTCCTTCTACGCGCCCCTCCAAGTGCTCCCGTCTCCAGAGATACGAATAGCGAATCACGAGGCCGGGATGCGGCGCCGGAAAACTCACGGCTTCCAGTCTTTGAGCTCCTTATCCAGGTGCGCGTATTGATCGGGGACTTTGGCACTACGGATGGCGTCGACGTGTCGCTCGGAGAGCTCACCGGCGGCGATCGTGCGGCGGTCGCGGCGCTTTAGTCGGGCATATTCTTCCGCCGACAGCAGGACCGTTCGCTCGCGGCCGTTCTTCGTGATGGTGACTGGTCTCGTCAGTGCGATGTCCTGATAAACCCCGATATTGCGGTGAAACTCCGCCGCGCTTACGGTGACCGTATCCTCTGTACGCATAATCTCAAACTCCAACTATATCTGAATTCTACGCATAGTACGTATTACTTGCAACTAGAGAGTGAGCCACGGCACGCCGTCGGGCGGCGTGGCACCCTGCTGCGTACCGGCCAGCCACTCCTCTTTGTGGAGCTTGGATACCTCAAATCACCGCAGCCGAATTGTGTATGCATATGATCGTATGTATAAACCGTAAGTGAACTTCACGTGGGATGAGCCGAAAAGACAGGCAAATGCGAAAGGCAGACGGCAATGAAACAGACCTCTACTACCAAAACGTTGGCTACTTCTGATGACGAGGCACCCGCGCTGTCGCAAGCGAATTTCGATGGCGCCAGTTTCCGAATCGGCAAGCAGGTTGTAAGCCGTTCCGAATGGCAGACGGCCGTACGTGGACGAGTCGCGAAGCAGCGCATTAGCATCATGCTCGATGCGCCGATCATTGCGCGTTACAAGGCCATCGCCGGTGAACGCGGATACCAGACTCTGATTAACGACACCTTGCGACGTGCGGTCGAGGGTGAACATTTCGTTCAAGACATGCGTAACGCAATTCGCGAAGAGCTGGCCGAGTACGCGATTACGACAAAACGAGAAACGTCCCCACGGTAATCCGCTCAGCATGGATTCTCACGCCGACAAGATCATCGATCTCTACGAGCGGCACGCTCATGACTACGTCGCCGATCGTCGCCGCGTAGGCTGGAACGAAAGCGCGTGGCTCGATCGATTTACGGCGCTCCTACCGCAACACGCGACAATACTCGACATCGGCTGCGGTTCCGGTGAGCCTATAGCGCAATACCTTATGGATCGAAGCTTCGCTGTAGAAGGAGTGGACGCCTCGCCGACGTTGGTTGCCCTCTGCCGCGAGCGTTTTCCTCAGCGATTTTGGCATGTGGCTGACATGCGCACCCTCGCGCTCGGCAAGACATTCCACGGATTACTGGCCTGGGACAGCTTCTTTCATCTCTCCCACGATGATCAGCGCCGCATGTTTCCAATTCTCAGGCAGCATGCGGCGCCCGGCACCGCACTCATGTTCACCAGTGGGACGTCGCACGGCGAGGCCATCGGCTCATATCGTGGCGAGCCTCTTTATCACGCCAGTTTGGCCGCACGGGAGTACCAAACGTTACTGGAATCGAATGGGTTTCGGGTAGAGGCCCATACTGTCGAAGACCCAGATTGTGGCGGCCATACCATCTGGCTCGCCCAAGCAATTCTCGCTTAAGGTTGGTCTCGGCGGAGCTTGTAGGGGACGAGTTGGTGAAAACCCATAGCCGACTTTGGCGCCGCAGCCTCTCGACTCCAACCCGTTGACAATAAAGGGATTTTGGAGCGGGAAACGAGACTCGAACTCGCGACCTCAACCTTGGCAAGGTTGCGCTCTACCAACTGAGCTATTCCCGCGTACCCGGGCGTCGCGCCCGAAACAGAGGCGCAATTGTAGGGCCGCAACCGCCGGAGTCAAGAAGAACTGGCCATGGATTTGGCCTAAGACTTTGAACTAGCCCCGATTTTCTGCAATTTACAGGCTGGAACTGCCCCGCAGTTCGGGCCACGCCACGCGCAAATAACCGATCATCGACCAAAGGGTCAGCACCACGGCCACGGCGGTCAATAAGATGCCCAGTTTGTAGAACGGAATACCGAACAAGGTCTGGCGAAACAAGAGAAACGACAGGCCCACGATCTGCATGATGGTCTTGTATTTTCCCAGCGACGACACTTTGATCTTGCCGCGGGCTCCGATCTCCGCCATCCACTCCCGCAGCGCCGAGATGGCGATCTCGCGGCCGATGATGACGATGGCGGCGATGGCCATGAACCAGCGCGGATCGCGGCTGACGATCAGTATCAACGCGGCGGCCACGATCAACTTATCCGCGACCGGATCCAGGAACGCGCCCAGCCGCGAAGTCAGTCCCAGTTTGCGGGCATAGTAGCCGTCGAGGCTGTCGGTGATGCCGGCGAGCGCAAAGGCGGCGCACGCGGCCGTATCCCCCCACGGATAGGGCAACAGGTAAAACAGCAGGACGATGGCCGGAATCATCAGAATCCGCAGCCACGTCAATGTGTTCGGCAGGTTCCAATGCGAGGCTTGCGGCCGGGAGCCGCTACTGCCCGGGGTGGAGGTGTTCATAAATGACCTGGGCCAATTCCCGGCTCAAACCTCGAATCTGGACGAAATCGTCGATACCGGCACGCAATATTCCTTGCAGGCCACCGAATTGTTTCAGCAGCTCGCGTCGTTTGACGGGCCCCAGGCCCGGGATGGTTTCGAGAATCGACTGGTTGTGACGCTTCGCCCGTTTGCGCCGGTGTCCCGCAATCGCGAAACGGTGGGCCTCGTCGCGCACGCGCTGAATCAGGTGTAAGGCGCTGGAGTCCGGTGGCAGTATAGTGGGCGTATCCTGGCCCAACAAGAACAGCTGTTCCTGTCCAGGGCGACGGTCGGCGCCCTTCGCAACACCGATCAGCGTAATTCCCTTCACGCCGAGTTCTTCGATGACCTTGACCGCCTCGGCGAGCTGCCCCTTGCCGCCGTCGATCAACAGCACGTCCGGAGCCGTAATTTCACCGTCGCGGACCCGTTTGTAACGCCGCGTCAGGGCCTGGTACATGGCGGCGTAGTCGTCGCCCGGTTGAATACCCGAGATATTGAAGCGTCGATAATCGCTTTTGAGTGGTCCTTCGACGCCGAATACGACGCACGACGCCACCGTGTCGGTGCCGCCTGTGTGGCTGATGTCGAAACATTCGATACGATTCGGCGAGCCATCCAGATTGAACACCTCGCGCATGTCATCAAGGCTGGCCTCGATGCTGGAGCGGGCGAGATTACGCATTTTCAGCGCCTGCGCGGCGTTGTTTTGCATCATCTCGATCCAGCGCGCGCGCAGGCCCCGAACCGAGGATGTGATGCGGACCTTATGGCCCGAACGTTCGGCCAGCGTTGCCTCCAGAAGCTGCATCTCCTCGAAGTCGCGTTCGATCAGGATCTCGGCGGGTGCTTCGCGTTCCAGATAATACTGTGAGACGAATTGCGCCAGCACTTCCGGAAGCTCGGCAAACGGCGCCCGCGGGAAGAACGTCGTGCTCCCCAGGCTCCGGCCGCCGCGGACGAACATCAACGCCACGCAATACTCTCCGTTGCCGGCCGCGATGGCTATGACGTCGGCATCGTGGTCGGTGCCCGCGGAGACGATCTGCTGCGCCTGAATGACTTTGAGATTCGCCAGCTGATCCCGCAAACGCGCGGCCTCTTCGAATTCCAACCGCTCGGCAGCCGTCTCCATGCGGCGCCCGAGATCCTGCTGCACCTCATCGTCGCGCCCCTCCAGCACTTTGACTGCCGCCGCCGCGTCGCGTGCGTAGCGGTCCGCCGATATGAGTCCCACGCAGGGCGCGGTGCAACGCTGTATCTGATACTGCAGACAGGGGCGCGAGCGGTTCGCGAAGTACGTGTCCTCGCAATTGCGCAGACGGAAGAGTTTCTGCAGCTGCTGCAGCGTCTCGCGAACGGCGCCCGCGGACGGGTATGGCCCGAAGAACCGCCCGGGCTCCTTGCGCGAACCTCGGTAGAAGCTCAAGCGCGGAAATTCGTGCTGCGTCTCGAGGTGCACGAAGGGAAAGCTCTTGTCGTCGCGCAGCACCACGTTGAACCGCGGCCGGTGCTTCTTGATGAGATTGAACTCTAGCAGCAGCGCTTCCGTGTCCGAATTCGTGATCGTGACTTCCATGCGCGCGGTCTTTGCGACCAGCGCCTGGACCTTGGGATGGACGTTGCTCGGCTGAAAATAGGAGCCTACGCGGCTTTTGAGCTGACGCGCCTTGCCGACATACAGGATTTCGTCGTGCGCATCCAACATGCGATAAACGCCCGGACGCGCCGGCAGGCTATCGACGAAAGACCTGGCATCGAACGGCGGAGGTACGGCGCTCATTGAACGGGCGCGGTGCCGGAAACATACGCGACGCCTGCGCCACGAGCGCTGAAGGCGAGCGTCTTGGCGCGGTCGACGACGGTCTCGAACATCTCCGTGGTCAGCCGCCGCGTCTGCGTGTTGTATCGGCTGCAATGATAGGAATCCACCAGGACCCGTTCCGAATCGAGCCGATGCAGGGCGCCGTGCGCAAAGCGAAAGTCCTTGAGCGGTAGATCGCATGCCCGCAGCACGGCCTGATGCGCAATGCTGCCGAGCGCGAGCACGGCGCGGACGGCACGGCTCGCGGCAAGCTCGGCCCGGAGGTACCCGTTGCAGATCTTGATCTCCGCCGGCAACGGCTTGTTGTCGGGAGGCAGGCATTTGACCGCGTTCGTGATTCTCGCGCCCTCGAGTTCGAGCCCGTCGTCGGCCGCGACGGAGACCGGCCCGGTCGAAAGCCCGAACTTGAACAAGGTTGCGTACAGCAATAGGCCGGCGTGGTCTCCGGTGAACGGGCGGCCGGTGCGATTCGCCCCGTGCTTGCCCGGCGCCAAGCCCACGATCAGCAGGCTTGCGTTCGGATCACCGAAGGGAGGCACGGGTTTGCAGTAGTAGTCGGAGTGATCGGCCTTCACTCCGTCCAAGAATCCGGCGAGGCGCGGACAACGTCGGCAGCTTGGATCAAACACTTTACTCATGGCCGGATAGGTCGCTTGCGGAGGGGCGATTTTCAGGTTCTCAATAAAAAACGGGCTACGCGGAATGCCGCGTAGCCCGCCATCGAGCGCGCCTGGAATTTGGACTAACCCGAGCGCAATCGAAACTTCGCCACTCTTAGGGGGCTGACCACGCTCAAATTGCGAGGCCGGAAAAGATTGCAGGGCAGAATATCATCTGCGTGCCGCCAGGCAACCCGGTTTTTTTAAAAACCGCCGCCCCGCTTACTAGATCTAATCTAGTAAAACCATATAACTATCTAATATTTAAAGATAAATATCTGAAGATGGTCCGCAGGCAATTCGCCGGGCGAGGCCGGCCCTCCTAGGGGCGCGGAACCTTTACCGTCCGCCTGGTGGCGCCGGCGCGGCGGGCGA
>JAXDQI010000013.1:0-16392 GCA_034667965.1 Gammaproteobacteria bacterium | reverse complement strand
GCCGATCTTGGGTGCGCAGACGCGTGATGTGTTGACGGAACGGCTCGGAATGTCCTCGGAGGAAATCGACAGGCTCACCGCCGCCGGGATCATCTAAAGGCGATCACTGCCTGCGGGCGATCAGCGTGTTTTCGATTCGCCGATCGGGGATGAACCATAGCAGCGCGACCAGCATGTAAACCGCCTGTGCGAGGCGGGGCGACCAGAACGCCGACGCAACCCCCGCCGCATACAAGATCGGCGAGACTTTCCCCTTCCAATCCCCGCCCACCGCCTTTTTCAGGATCGAATTCATTCCCTGGGAGGCGATGATGAGCTGTTGCAGTATCCAGTAGGCAATCCCGGCCATCAACAGGACCACGCCGTACAACGCCGCGGGCGCAGGAGCCGTGTAGTTCTCCCCCACCCATGCCGTCGTGACGGGAAACAGCGAAAGCCAGAACAGCAGGTGAAGATTGGCCCACAGAATGCGCCCCGTGACCTCAAAGCAGGCATGGAGCATGTGATGATGATTGTTCCAATAGATGCCGACGTAGACGAAGCTCAGGACGTAGCTCAAGAAGACCGGGAGCAGCGGGAGCAATGCGTCGAAGGTGTCACCGTGCGGGACCTTGAGTTCCAACACCATGATGGTGATGATGATGGCGATGACTCCGTCGCTGAACGCCTCCAGTCTGCCCGCATCCATCACCGGCTCCAGCTCGCTCATTTCGAATCTCCCTCCGGTACGCTATGCTTCGCGCTCCATGATAAAGCCATACGGTACGTTGCTCGCCGCCATCTGCATCGGATTACTGCACATCGCCGGCGCCGGGGCCGCCGCCCCACCGCTGCCGCCGGCCGCGGACCAGCAACTCGCGCGGGAAATGCTGAAGACCCTGATCGAAATCAATACGACGCACTCCCATGGCTCCACGGAGGCGGCCAAGGCGATCCAGACATGGGCATTGACCGCGGGATTCGCCCCGGGCGACGTGGTATTGATTGCGCCTCCGGACCATCCGACAAAGGGCAACGTGATCGTCCGTTACCGTGGAAAGCATCCAGGAAAACCGGTGCTTTTCCTCGGTCATCTCGATGTGGTGGAAGCGAAGCCCGAGGATTGGTCGGTGGATCCGTTCGCGCTCACCGAGAAAGAGGGCTATTTCTACGGACGCGGCACGATCGACATGAAGAACGGCGATGCTGCGCTTGCAGAATCATTGATCCGCCTCAAACGGGAGAAATTCGTACCGGAGCGCGACATCATCGTGGCGTTCACCGCGGACGAGGAAGCCGGCGGCGACTCGAACGGCCCGGCGTTCCTGCTCAAGGAGCATCGAGATTTGATCGATGCCGGCATGGCGATCAATCTCGACGGAGGAGGCGGAAATCTGAAAGATGGCGCGCCGTTCTATTTCGAGGTGGGCACGAGCGAGAAGACCTATGTCACGTATACCTTGGAGACCACCAGCCCGGGAGGACACGGTTCGCTGCCCGGACCCGACAACGCGATTTATCGGCTTACCGACGGCTTGAGCCGCCTCGAGGCTTACAAGTTCCCGGTGATGCTGACCGCGACCACGCGCTTAGGCTTCGAGGCGCTCGCCGTCGTGGACCCAGGCCCGGCCAGCGCCGACATGAAAGCCGTTGCCGGCCCGGAGCCGGACCTCGCCGCCGCCGAGCGTTTGAGCCAAAACGTGCGATTGAACGCACTGCTGCGCACGACCTGCGTGGCAACGCTGATCTCGGGCGGTCATGCCGAGAATGCCCTGCCGCAGCGGGCGCGGGCGACCATTCAATGCCGCATGATGCCGGGCGACAGCGAGGCCAACGTCCGTGCAAAGCTCATCGGCGCGCTCGACGATCCGGCGATCAGGGTGACTCTCGATGCGCCGCCCATCGTCAGCCCCGAATCCGCCCCGACGCCGCAAATCATGGGAAAAATAGCGCTGCTCGCGCACTCGATGTGGCCCGGGGTGCCGATTATCCCGGCGATGGCGACCGGCTTCAGCGACGACCGGCAGACCCGCAATGCGGGAATTCCCAGCTACGACGTGAGCGGCGTCTTCCAAGACGTCGATGAAAACCGCGCCCACGGTCGCGACGAACGGGTGGGGGTTCGAGCCTTCGACGAGAGCGTCGAATTCACGTATCGGCTCCTCAAGACCATGGGCCGTTCGAATTAAACGTCAACGCGCGGCGATGCCCGGTATGTCGCAAGCCCACATGCTGCAAACTACTGCTTGCCGTCGGCATCGTCCTACAAGCCTTTCTTGGCTCCGGCGATAGGGTCGCCGGAGGATCTACCGCATAGTGGTTTTCGGGGAATGGGGCGAAGGGCAACCTATGCCGACAGGCTTAAATTCGAAGAAAGAAGATCTCTTATTGGTCGAGGCCCCCGTTGGCGGCCGCAGCGAGAAGCGCAAAGTGACGGCCGTCCGAATTCTGGTTGCGGGAGCGATCGGATTGCTGCTGTATTTTGCCCACGTCGCCTTCGTCCCGATCGCGCTCGGCTGCCTGTTCGCCCTGGTGCTCTCCGGTCCCGTGGAGATGCTGCACGGGCTGCGCGTGCCTCGCAGCGCGAGCGCCGTGCTGCTCATGCTGATTCTGTTAGGGATGGTGGCGGGCATTTCCGACATGCTGTACGAACCGGCGCAGCATTGGTTTGCGGAAGCCCCGCACACTCTGAAAATCATCGAGAAGAAGATCCGCCCGGTTGCGCAATTCATGAACCGCATCGACGCCCTGCGTAATTCCGCCGGCAACATCGGGTCCGCGACGCGCCCGCAGACCCAGGCATCCGTGAGTCAGGCCGAGGAAACCGCGCCGTTCATGCTGCTCGATGCCACACGGGGAGCGTTGTTGAGCACTCTCACGTTGATCATCTTGACCGTGTTTCTTCTCGCCGGCGGCCCGCCGATGCTCGCTCGGATGACGTCGGCACTGGTGAACGATGTCGCATCCGCTCATGTCATGAGCGTGATAGAACATGTCAGACGCGAGGTCGGCCGGTTCTATGTGACCACGTCGCTCATCAATGTGGGGCTGGCGCTCGCGACCGGATGCCTCATGATGTTGTGCGGCATGCCCAACCCTTTTCTCTGGGGTACGATTGCGGGCCTGCTCAATTTCATTCCCTATGCGGGGCCCGCCACGACTCTGATCCTCCTGTCGTTGGTCGCCACCGTCTCGTTCGACGGACTCGCTCACGTGGCATATGTTGCCGGAAGTTTCCTGGTATTGACCGGGATCGAAGGACAGGTGATTCAACCCCTCCTGGTCGGCAGGCGGCTGCAGCTGAATCCCATGTTGGTATTTCTCGCCCTGTGGTTCGGCGGCCTGTTTTGGGGAATCGCGGGGATCATTCTCGCGACGCCCGCGTTGGTCGCGCTCAAGGTGGTTGCCAAACGCTCCGCCGGCGGCAGACCCCTGGCCGACTTCCTGAGTCCCGGCGATACCGTCTAGTCCTACGTGAAGATCAGACGAAGTCCTACACGGTTGTTGCTTTGCGTCATCCCACAATCGGGCATCGACTCGCTCTTCCAGGCAAGGATCGCTAAATGATGCACATCGTCACAGCCATCGCATGGACTATCGGCGCAGTGGCCATCCTCGTCTGGGGGCTCATCCGGGTGCTGCATGACCTTTTGGAGCGAGGTCCCTATGACGCGCCGCTCGTCGAGGAATCACCCCGCCAGGAAGATCCTTGGTCCGCGGAGAGAGACCCCGGCCGGAGTCAATGTTACCGCTAGATTTACCGTAAGGTCTTCAGCTAGATTTCAATCTGGCGGGCGATTTCGACGACGTTGGCCGGTGGAAGGTCGAACCGGTCGACGACCTTCACCGAATTGCGATACAGGAACGCGAACAGGGCCATTCGCCAGCCCCGCAGCGTGGGCTTGACCGGCTTCGACACCACCAGGTCCCGCGTTCCGACGAACATCGCCTCGTTCAGATCGATGGCGGAATCCAACCCATGCGCTTGACTGAGCGCCAGTCTAAGGTCCGGTATCTCGAAAAAACCGAATCTTGCGACGACATGCCACAAGCCCTCGCCGACGCTTTCCACGACAGTGCATATCGGCCCGACGATCCGCGGCGTGTTTTCGAAGACGATGCTGAGCGCGACCGCGTGCCGCGGGAGAACGCCTACGAAGCGGGCATGATCCATGATGAGCTTGGAAACTTTCTGTGTGCTACGGGTCAGGAAAATCGTGGTGCCGTCCACCCGGGGTATGAGTCCCCTTCTCAATTCCAACAGAAATTGCTCGCCCGATTCGGCGGAATCCGCCAGCGTCGCCTTGATGGCGTTCACGCCGGTGCGCCACGTCACCATGATGCCGAAGAGAATCGCGGCAAAGGTCAGCGGAAGCCATCCTCCCTCGGCAATTTTCCATAGGTTTGCGACGAAAAAGCTGGTGTCCACCACCAGGAAGAAACCCGCCACGGCGCACGCGGCCGGCAGCGGCCATCGCCATAGGTCACGCATGGCCCGGTAGAGAAGGACCGTGGTCAACAACATGGTGGTTGCGACGGCCGTGCCGTAGGCTCCCGCCAGCCGGTCCGAGCTGCCGAACGATATCGTGGTCGCGACCGTCGCCGCCATCAGCAGCCAATTGACCACCGGAACGTATATTTGCCCGTAAACCCGATCCGAGGTCTGTCTGATGGAAACACCCGGCAGCCAACCGAGTTGCATGGCCTGCCGTGTCATCGAGAAGGAGCCGGTGATGATGGCCTGGCTTGCAATGATGGTGGCGACGGTCGCGAGCATCACCAGCGGGTAGATCGACCAGGATGGGGCGATTTGAAAAAATGGATTTCCGGACACCGACCCCTTGTCCATCAAATACGCGGTTTGGCCGGCGTAACTCATCAACAACGCGGGCAACACCACCAAGTACCAGGAACGACGGATCGACGCCTTACCGAAATGCCCCATATCCGCGTAAAGCGCCTCGCCGCCGGTGATGCACAGGAACACGCCGCCGAGGACCAGGATTCCGGAACGGCCCGCATGGCGCAGAAACTCCATCGCGTAGCGAGGATCGAGCGCCGCCACGACGGCGGGGTGCCGAGCAATCGCCGCCATGCCGAGAGCCGCGATCACCAGGAACCAGAGCAGCATCACCGGCCCGAATGCGCGCCCGATTTTTTCGGTTCCGAAGCGCTGCGCGGCAAACAGCGCGATCAGAATGGCCACCGCCATCGGCATGATGAACGGCTTGAACGAATCGGTGACGACATTGAGGCCCTCGAGTGCGCTCAATACCGATATCGCGGGCGTTATGACGCCGTCGCCATAGATGAGCGCGGCTCCCAGCAAGCCCATGCTGGTCAACACCTTGAACCCCGAGGTGAATCCGTTCGCCCCCACCAGAGACATCAATGCCAGGATACCGCCTTCGCCATGATTGTCGGCGCGCATCACGAAAACGCAATACTTCACCGAGATCGTAATGATCAGCGTCCACACGATCGCGGACAGAATCCCGAGGGCGCTCTGCGGCGTAAACTGGCCGCCCGTCGCCTGGACCACGGTCTGAAGGGTATACAAGGGACTCGTGCCTAGGTCGCCGAACACCACGCCCAGTGCGGCGAAGCTCGCCAAGCGCGTCTTGGAATCGTCCGCATGACGGCGCGCCGCGCCTGCGACCACCGTAGAGTTGCCGGCCATGAATATTCCACCTCGAGTACGGAATGGATACCTTACTGGGTCCCACGGTGCGAAGGGAAAAAAGAATGCTGCGGCTGCTCGAATCCTGCGTCCCGCTGACATGTCATCGCGACGCCGACCTACAGCCCCGGCCCGACCAACCAGCACAAAATCGCCTCCTGCGAAGCAGACGCGACTCCGAAAATGCAAGACTTCTTCCGCACCCACAAAAAGATCAAATGGACGGCAATCATCGCTCTGGCTTTGTTGGCGCTGATCATCACCGCGCTGTCGCTGTTCGATTGGAATGTGCTGCGCCCCGCGCTCGCGCGCCGGATCACCACGGCGACAGGGCGACCCGCCTCGATCGACGGAGATCTCAAGATTCATCTGTGGTCGTGGAATCCGAGCGCCGAAGTCTACGGTCTGACGCTCGAGAATCCCCCCTGGGCCGACCGGCGCCTCATGTTTGCGGCAAAGCGAATTTTCGTGAGTGTGAGTTTGGGCCGCCTGCTGCGCGGTCAGGTCGTGCTGCCGCAGGTGGAAGTGCAGGAGCCGAACATCGATTTGGAACGCGATTCAAAGGGCCGCGCCAGCTGGGAGCTGGGCACGAGGGCCGGCGCCCCCAACCACGATACCCAGCCCGCCAAGGTGCCGGCGATACGTCGTCTCATCATCGAACGGGGCAAATTGCACGTCGTCGATGCGATGCGCAAGCTGACGTTCAGCGGTACATTGGTCGCGGCCGAGCAGGCGGGCAAGGATGATCCGTCCGCGCTGAAGATCCGGTGCACTGGAACGCTGAATGGAAAGCCTTTTACACTCAATGCGAACGGCGGACCGCTGCTCGACCTCGATCCCGGCAAGCCCTATTCATTCAAGGCCGAACTGACCGCGTCGGATATTCATCTCGACAGTCACGTGACGGTGCGAAAGCCCTTCGATCTGGGCGCACTCGACGTCGATTTCGTGGTTACGGGCAACGACCTTGCCGACGTGTTCTATCTGACGGGATTGGCATTGCCGAACACGCCAGGATATCGGCTCACGGCCACCGTCCACGTCGACGGAACCAAATTTCGCGTGGATGGCCTGAAGGGCCGCTTGGGCACGAGCGATATCGCGGGGCGAGGTGACATTGAAACAGCCGGCGCACGACCCAAACTGACCGCGAAGTTGTCGTCGGTCAGTCTCAATATGGCGGACTTGGAGCCCACACTGGGTGCGCCCGCCCCGCGGGAAACGTCGCTCTCTGCGGACGAAGCCACGTCGGGAAAGCCGCGCGCCTCCCGGCCGCGAGCCGGCCAGGCGCCGTCCCCCGCCCCTGCCGACGCCGGAAGATTGCTGCCTGACGCGGACCTGCAGGTGAACCGCGTGCGCGGGATGGATGCGGACGTTACGTACAAGGCCAGCTCCGTCAAGATGCCCAAAGTGCCCATGAAGGAGGTCGACTTTCATCTGGTCCTCGACAACGGCGTTCTCTCGATGGACCCCCTCTCGTTCGTTCTGGATCAGGGCAAATTCGCGGGCAAGGTGCAGATCGACGCGCGCGGCGACGTGCCGGTATCGGACATCGACATGCGCATCGACGGCATCGACCTGAGCCAGTTCAAATCGGCAACGATGAAGCAAGCTCCCCTCGAGGGAATGATGTCGGGACGGTTCAAGTTCCACGGTGCCGGTTCCTCCGTCCACAAATTTGCATCCTCGTCGGACGGTGCCATGAGCGTGGTCATCCCCCATGGGCAGATCAGCGACGTGATCGCGGAACTGACCGGCATCAATGTACTTCGCGGTTTGGGATTGCTCCTCGCAAAAGGCCAAAGTCAAACGGAGATCCGCTGCGGCATCGTGGATTTCAAGGATCATCAAGGCAGGCTTGCTTCGACCACCGTGTATGTAGACACGTCGAACGTGCTGATCACGGGCCGCGGCGAGATCGATCTGGGAAGCGAGAACCTGAATCTCGCCCTTCAGGGTGACCCCAAAAAGCTGCGGCTGTTGCGGCTGCGGTCCCCGATCTCGTTGCACGGCACGCTGCGCCACCCGGCGGTCGGCATCAAGGCAGACAAACTTGCCGAGCAAGCGGGTGTCGCGGCGGCCTTGGGCGTGCTGTTGACGCCGGTTGCGGCCGCCCTCGCCTTCATCGATCCGGGTTTGGCGAAGGACAAGGATTGCTCCACGGTGTTGTCCCAGGCTGACGTGGGGGTCGAGTAGGAAGCATCTCACCCCCGCCGGGCTGTAGACTGGGCCAAGGGACTGAAGGCGGAGAACAAGGTGCTTGTGAGCAGGCGATCTTTCATGGCCGTGTTGGGCGCCGCCGGCGCGGTGCCCGCGGCTGCGCTGCCACGCGCGATGTGCCTACCGGCCTGGTCGGCACCGCCGGATCAACGCCTCTATCTTTTTTTCGATGGCGCAGAGGCGAAATTCATCGAGGCGGCCTGCGAGCGCTTGATCCCGGCCGACGCGTCCGGTCCAGGAGCGCTGGACCTCGGTGTCGCTGAGTACGTGGACCGTCAGCTTGCCGGTCCCTGGGGCGCGGGGCAGCAGTCGTATCGCAATGGCCCATGGCAGCCGGGCACGCCCGCGCAGGCCCAACCACCGTCATTCAAACCGGCGCAGCTCTTCCGCACGGCCCTTTCCGCCATCCGCCGTGACCTGGCAACCCGCGGGCCACCATACGGAGTCGGGTTCGGTGAATTACCCGCGGCGGTGCAGGACTCGTACCTTCGGTCTCTCGAGGGCGGAGGTGCGGATTTGGACGGTGTGCCCTCGGCGATTTTTTTTCGCCTGTTGCTGACGATGACCGTCGAGGGCTTCTTCAGCAACCCAAGTCATGGGATTTCGCGGGACCGCGTCAACTGGCGGATGCAAGGGTTTCCCGGAGCCCATGCGGTCGCATCATCGACCACCGGACGCGGGCCGCCGCGCCAGGAAGCCCGAGGCGAGATCCCAAAACCATCGTTGGATTGACCGAACCTCCGCCGGGGTGGCGCGGCGCAGCAGCAACTCATCATTCGGAAAAACCAAGCGGATCAACAGCGCGGATTTCACGACTCGGTAGAAGTCGGTGGCGTCCACCCGCCGGAAATCCTTGGACCCGACCCCGGCTTGCAGTAGGGCCCGCAGCCGCGCATGCATCGCCGCGAGCGGCCCGGCCGAGAAATTGTCCTCGAAAGAGCCGCCCGCCGCCCGTTTTACGTATTCCATCCCGCCATCCGGCGTTGCAAAGTCGACGAGCGCGAGGCGCACGTACGCGGGATGGAACAATTTGAACTCGACGAAACGATTCAAACTCGCGTGCAGCGCCCCGACCGGTCCACGCGTGCCGGACGAATCGAACTGCGCGCCCAGCAGCGAGACGAAGCGCCGCGATACTTCGACCAGCACGTCGTCGCGGCTCCGGTAGTGCTTGTATATGGCGGGAACCTGCAGGTCGAGGCGGTCGGCCACATCGCGCAATTTGAAGCCGTAAACACCTTTAATGGCAATCAACCGCTCGACTTCGTCTAATATCCGATCGCGGGTGGGCACAGCGGCGCGGGGTCGTTTCATCCTACCTTCGGAGTAGTGCACGTTCCAAAGGCGGACTCTGGCAGATCCGGGGCCGCATCTCAACAGCACGCATGCGGCTTGCGCGGAGCATCGGTTGTGAGTTAGCGTCTTCCGGTTAATTGAATTAACCCCAGGGTATTCATGATGCACTTGCGGACTCGGCTCGAAGACGGCGGCACACCACGGCTGGAACGTTGGGGCGTCGACAGTGAATACGGTGCCTTGCGTGACGTGCTGGTCGGCCCCATCGATCACTTTGCCTGGCGCGCCGGGAATGCCGTGGCGCAGCGAGCCGAGCGTGTCGGTCTGCGCTTCGACTTCGAGGCCGCACGGTCCCAATATGACGAGATGCTCGACGCCTACACACAAGCCGGCGTCACCGTCCACGTGCTGCCGCCGGCGGCCGACCTGCCTTATCAGATATTCGCGCGCGACAGCAGCGTCATGACGCCGTGGGGTGCGGTCATCATGCAGTTGCAAAAGCCCTACCGCCGCGGCGAATATGCGGCGTGTCTGCGGTTCTATCTCGATGCCGGCATTCCGATTTACGACCTCGTCACGGCGGGCAACGTCGAGGGCGGAGATTTCATGGTGCTCAAACCGGGAGTGGCAGCCTGCGGCTACTCCGGGGAGCGCTCCATCGAGCCGGCGGTTCGCCAGATGCAGTCCTGGTTCGAATCCGAGGGCTGGGAAATGCATACCTACGCCTTCGATCCTCACTTCCTGCACCTGGATGTACAGATGGGAATGCTTGCGGAAGGCCTCGCGGTGGTGTGCATTGAGGCTGTCGAACCGGAATTCGTGGATTGGCTGCACTCGAAACGCATCAAGACCATTCCCGTTGCGTATGCCGACGCGATGCAGCTCGGAACCAACGTCGTCGCCCTGGGCAACGAGCGTGTCCTGGTACCCGCCACCAGCAAGAACCTCATCGCCGCCTGCCGCGCGGAAGGGCTCACCGTCTACGATCCCGATGTCTCGATGATCGGCAACGGCGGAGGCGCCGTGCATTGCATGTGCCAGGCATTGAGGCGCGACCATGTCAAACCCTGAGCAGCTGTCGCGCCGTGCCTTCTTGGTCGGCACGGCCGCCGCCGCGGCCTCCGTTGCGGATGGCCTGGCGCCTGAGGACGCCAAGCCGTCGGCGACCGCGCCGCTCACTGCGTTGAGCGCGTGCGACGCGGTTCAAAGCATGGTGCGAGGCGAGCTGACGGCCGAGCGATATGCCGGCGCGCTGCTGGCGAAATGCGAATCGCAACGCGCACTCAATGCGTTCATCACCTTGGAGCCGGAACGCGTCCTGGAGCATGCCCGCGCCTGCGACCAGCAGCGCCGGACCGGAGCGAAGCTCGGACCGCTGTTCGGTCTGCCCATCCCGGTCAAGGACAGCGTGAATACCCGGGATTACGCGACTACCGGAGGAACGCCGGCGCTGCGGCATTTCCGTCCGGAGCAGGATGCACCGGTGGTCGCGTCGCTGAAGGGCGCCGGCGCCATCGTGCTGGGAAAAACCAATTTGCATGAACTGTCCTTCGGGTGGACCACCAATAATCTCGCATTCGGCGCGGTTCACAATCCCTACGACTACAAGCGCATTCCCGGCGGAAGCAGCGGCGGCACGGCCGCGGCGATTGCGGCGAGGCTCGCGCCGCTTGGGGTGGCCGAAGATACCGAAGGATCCATTCGCGTACCCGCGGCATTCTGCGGCATTGCAGGTTTCCGCCCGACGACCCGGCGGTACTCGACCAAGGGCTGCGTGCCGATCTCGCCGCTGTTCGATCAGGTCGGACCGCACGCCCGGACGGTGCAAGACCTGGCATTATTCGATTCGGTGGTGGCCGGCGACCCGTCTCCACTGTCCGCCACGCCGCTGCGCGGGATTCGGCTCGGCGTGGTCCGCGACTATTGGTTCGCGGATTTGGATCCCGAGGTCGAAAGGATTGCCGGCGAAGCGCTGGCGCGGCTGCGCGATGCCGGAGCCGTGCTCGTAGAGGGAAAGATTCCCGGCCTGGCGCATCTCATCGACCTTACGACGAACCCGGTTCAGAATCACGACGTCCGCCCGGAACTCGCCCGATACTTGAAAGACTACGGCGCCCGCTTGAGCGTGGAAGAACTCATCGCCCACGCAAGCCCGGATATCCGGGAAATCTTTCGCACGGATGTCATGCCGGGCGGCGTGAATGTGGTTTCCGAAGCCGCCTATGCCGCTGCGCGCGACCAGCATCTCCCAGCGCTCCGGCGGCTTTTCCAAGAATATTTTTCGCGCACGCAAGTGGCGGCCATTGTCTTCCCGGCCACCCTCGTGCCGCCGCCGCTGATCGGCGAAGAAACCACGTTAAAGGCCGGCGGCGGCCGGAGCCTTCCTTTCGAAGTCGCCGTTGCCCGCAACATTGCGCCGGGCAGCACCGCGGGATTACCGGGCCTGGTGCTTCCCGCCGGACTAAACAGCAGCGGTCTGCCGGTCGCTCTCGAGTTCGACGCACCTGTGGGATCCGACCGCGCGTTGCTGGCTCTCGGCTTGAGTCTGGAACACGCGTTGGGAGGGATCGCGCCGCCCAAGGGCAGCTCTTGAATTATTGCCGGGCCGTGGCTGCTCGACGGCGTGTCACATCGTTACTTCGTGCCCTACCCTTACGGCGCGCCATCCAGTTGAGCCTCGTCGGCGCAGCGGGCGCACTGATTTGCGGCGCGGCGCAGGCGGCCGCACCGCTCGCGGCGGAATCCACTACCGGCATGGTCGTCAGCGCACAACATCTCGCTTCCGAAGTGGGCGCCGGAATCCTGCGAAACGGCGGTAATGCCGTCGACGCGGCGGTTGCGGTGGGCTACGCGCTCGCAGTGACTCATCCTTGCTGCGGGAATCTCGGAGGTGGCGGCTTCATGGTCATTCATCTCGCCAACGGCAAGGACACCTTCATCAATTTCCGTGAGAAGGCGCCGCAAGCGGCCAGCTGGAACATGTTTCTCGATTCGGCGGGCAATGCCGTTGCGGAAAAGAGCCTGGATGGGTTTCTCGCCGCCGGTGTGCCGGGGACGGTGCTAGGGCTCGAAACGGCGCGTGAAAAATACGGCACGCTGCCGCGGGCAACGCTTCTGGCGCCCGCCATCCGGCTTGCCGACCAGGGTTTCGTCCTCACCCGCGGCGACATCGACGTGCTCGAGGTCGGAACCGACGCGTTTCGCAGCCAGTCCAACATTGCGGCAATATTCCTCAATCACGGAGTTCCATTCAAGCCCGGAGATCGTCTGACGCAACCTCAACTCGCGGCCACCCTCCGAACGATCAGCGACGGCGGTGATCGAGCCTTCTATCACGGCGCCATCGCTGCCGCGGTGGCCGACGCGAGCAAGGCACATGGGGGCCTGTTGACGGCAGCGGATTTCGCAGCCTACACGGTGACCGAGTCTGCGCCGGTCACATGCGCCTATCGAGGATTTACGATCATGTCGGCACCGCCTCCGAGCTCCGGGGGCGTCGTCCTGTGCGAGATGCTGCGCATCCTGGAACCCTATCCGCTCCGCAATTTGGGTTTTCATTCGAGCCGGTCGGTGCACTATCTGACGGAAGCGATGCGCTACGCGTTTCGCGATCGCAATCAGTTTCTGGGCGACCCGGCTTTCGTCGATAATCCGACCGATCTCTTGATATCTGAGGCCCATGCCGCTGCGATCAGGTCCCACATAGCGGCGCAGCGTGCGGTTCCCTCGGCGTCCCTGGCCGGCGGCAACGGTGCCGCTGAACACGCAATGACCACTCACTATTCGATCGTCGATGCCAAGGGTAATGCGGTCTCCGTGACCTACACCATCAACGACGACTTCGGAGCCAAGGTCATCGCGGGGGATACCGGTTTCTTCTTGAACGACGAAATGGACGATTTCACGGCAAAGCCGGGCGCCGCCAATTTATTCGGCTTGGTGCAGGGCAGGGCGAACGCCGTGGCACCCGGTAAGCGGCCGTTGAGTTCCATGACGCCCACTATCGTGCTCAAGGACGGCAAGCCCGTGTTGGTGGTGGGAACCCCGGGCGGCTCCCGCATCATCACCACCGTGCTGGAGATTCTCGTCAACGTGATCGACCACGGCATGAACCTCCAAGAAGCCATTGACGCGCCCAGAATTCATCATCAATGGCTGCCCGACACCCTGGCCGCCGAGCCGTTCGCACTGTCGGCGGATTCGACCGCGGCGCTGAAGCGCATGGGCTACCGCGTCGTGCCCTTGGAAGTTTGGGGCGCCGGCAACGCCGCAGAAGCCGTGGGGGTCGCGCCGGCGAATCCGATCCTTGCGAAGTCGCTCGGGTTTCCGCGCCCCGGCGTGTTGTACGGCGCCAGCGACTCCCGCGCTCCCGCCGGAGCAGCCGTTTCGCCGTGACTTGCCACCGGGAACGGAGCGATTGATACAATACCGGCGATCGCCGTTGCCGTGATGCCGCGGACGTGGCCATCGGCCGCTGCGAAACCGCTGCGACAAGGGAACGAAAATGGACAAATTGGCAAGGCTCGACGAGTTGATCGATGGTGCGGAGGAATTGCTCACGCAACTTGCGGACGCGCACGATCCCAACATCCAACGGCTTCGCGACCGTGTCGACCACGCCATCGCCGACGCCACGCGCACGCTCTCGAGGCAGGACGAAGACGCATCCGTGCGGCTCCGGGACATCGCGAACGCCGTCGACGAGTATGTTCGCGACTATCCGTGGCTTGCGGTCCTGACCGGCGTTCTGGTCGCCGGCACCGTGGCCTTCATCGCCGGCGCCGCCGTGGGAAATAAAAAACGCTCGTGAGTATTCATGAACTTTTCCCGACCCATGTCTATACTTCGGTACTCCAAAGAAGCGGTTCGCGGGATCTCAACCGGCAGCTTCTCAAGGAGGGTCGGCAACTGAAGGATGACGACGCTGCCGGTCGCCGCTGGTCCGCAAGGAACTATCGCGGCGGCTACACGTCGTACGGTTCGTCGCATAAGCTCCATCGGATGTCGCCGACATTTCAGGAGCTGGAACGCAAGTTGAAGCGTCACGTCAAGGCCTTCGCGGCGGCCGTCGAGTGGGACCTGACCGGGCGGCAACTTGTCATGACCGATTGCTGGCTCAACATCATGGCGCGGAACGCGGCGCATGGGCTGCACCTGCATCCACTCTCGACGTTGAGCGGCACGTACTACGTGCAGGTTCCCGCGGGGTCTCCCGGCATCAAAATTGAGGATCCGCGTCTCGACCGCTACATGGCTGCGCCCCCCCGGTCGGTGCGTGCACGGCGGGAAAACCGGCCGTGGGTCACCCTACCCGCCGTGGCCGGGCAGCTGGTCTTGTTCGAGAGTTGGTTGCGCCACGAGGTCGCTTCCCATCCGACGGCAGCCGAACGCGTGAGCGTGAGCTTCAATTACAACTGGTTTTAGGTCGATTCGGGCCTACACCGCGCCACACTGCTAGAATCGCAAAAATGAACGAAAGAACGACGCGGACGACCGATGCCACCATGGCGGTGTATCTGGACCTGGAGAACATTGCGCTGGGTGCGCGGGATGCCAAATACCCGAGTTTTGACATCGAAAAAGTATTGGCGCGCCTCCTGCTCAAAGGTCACATCGTCGTCAAGAAGGCTTACTGCGACTTCGACCGGTACAAGGACTTCAAACGAGGCCTGCATGAGGCAGCCTTCGAACTCATCGAAATCCCCCATGTGCGGCAATCCGGCAAGAACTCCGCGGACATCCGCATGGTCGTCGATGCGCTCGATCTGTGCTACACGAAGGGGCACGTCGATACGTTCGTCATCCTCAGCGGCGACTCGGACTTCTCACCGCTGGTCAGCAAACTGCGCGAGAACGCAAAGACTGTCATTGGCGTAGGCGTCAAAAACTCGACCTCGGACCTGTTCCTCAACAACTGCGATGAGTTCATCTACTACGATGATCTGGTCCGCAAAGAACCGTCCAAGGTGCGCCGCCGCAGCGCACCAACGGCGTCCCGCCCGGCGCAGACGGCGGACAGCGCGCCCGCGGAAAATGCACCTGCCGAGAACAAGGGTCCCGACCTCACGGATGCGCTCGATCTCGTGGTCGAAACCCTCGAAGCCGTCATCGAAGAGCGCGGCGAGAATGAGCCGATTTGGGGTTCGATGATCAAACAGGCCATCAAGCGCCGTCATCCGGGATTCAACGAGCGCGCCTACGGCTTTCGGTCCTTCAACGATCTGTTGGCCGACGCACAGAAACGCGGCCTCTTGACGTTGCGGGCGGACGAGAAATCGGGAGGCTACACCGTCCGCGCCGCCGACAGGCCCCCGCCCGCTGACAGGTCCCCCGCCCGCTGACAGGACCCGCCCGCTGACAGGACGCAGCCCGCTGCGAAACCTTGAACTTGGGTCCAGCCGCCCTCACTGAAGTCTCTCACGAGCGACTGCGGAAGTAGGACCATGAATGGACAGCGTAGAAAATCCTGGATGTGGGCCGAGGCATGTGCCCGCCTCGATGAGGCGGAGCGCCGGCATCGCCGCTTCTTCGACCTGCTCGCCGCCCCTTCCGCCGCGCCGGTCTGGGAACCTCCGGCAAACATCTTCTCTTTGGGTGCGGAATTGCACGTTTCAATCGCCCTGCCCGGTGCGCGAGCGGATGACGTCGTGGTGCATATCTCCTCATCCGGTCTGTTGATCGAAACGACGGTCCCGCCTCCGGCCTTTGCGGCCGGCATGCAGGTCGTTCGTCTCGAAATCCCCTATGGACGGATGCGGCGGCGAATCGATCTGCCGCCTGGACGTTATGTGCTGCGTGAAAATCGGTTGGAAAACGGTTACTTGTTTCTGCGCCTCGCGGGGTCAGCGCTATGAACACCAGCGACAATCAAGTGGTCGGCGCGTCCGCGCCGGAAGACGTCCTCATCATCCTGCCGGTGCGCGACCTGGTTGTGTTCCCCGGCGTCGTGTTGCCCATCGCTATTCAAGGCAATCGCGCACTGGCGGCGGCGCAGGAAGCGGTGCGCACCCAGCGCCGTGTCGGCCTGTTGCTGCAGAAGGATGCCTCCATCGAGGAGCCGGAGACCGATGGATTGCATCAAGTCGGCACGGCGGCGTCCATAGTGCGGTTCATCACGGCCGCCGATGGCACGCATCATTTGATCTGCCAGGGTGAACAGCGATTTACCGTCTTGGACTATGTCAGCCAGGAGCCGTTTTTCGTGGCGCGGATCGAAG
>JAXDQI010000012.1:0-2898 GCA_034667965.1 Gammaproteobacteria bacterium | reverse complement strand
AGATGGGTGCGGATATGGTTTTCGACCACTTCGGCCATCAGGCTGGCGACGCCGCCGCGAATCCCGGCGATCATATGCATGATGCGCTCGCATTCGGCCTCTTCGGTCAGCGCCCGCTCGTTCGCCTCGATGTGGCCGCGATTGCGGCCGACCCGGGCGAGCAGCTTTTTCTTCTCTCGGATGGTATGTGCCATAACGGGCATATAGGGTACCCCCCTATGCTACGTCAATTGCCGGGTGACGCTTCGTGGCGAGGATCAACGAATGCGTTGCCAAAAAGTTGACCCGCCCGGGGGGACGTCCGGGCGGGTCGGGTGCGGCACAGGGTGGATGAGGCGCCAGTGCCGGACGCAGGGGCGGTGTTGGGCCGCCTGCCCAGTTGGACGGAGCATCTTCGATTCCGGTTCGAAGCCGGCATCCGGATTTCGAGCAAGTCTATATTCAGTAATAATTACAGTAGGTTATGGAAGGAGGTCAGGCCTTCGGCCGATCCGCAAGGGCTGCCGGATCGAATTTGTCGACGTCCGCCAGCAATTCGCAGAACGCGCGCGCGCCGTGATCGAGCAGCAGCTTGCCTTTCTCCACCGAGCCTTGCGTCGCATCGCCGGCCGCCCCGCTGGGGTGAAGGTCCTGGGCCTGCCAAGCGAATGGCGCCGGGCGCTGCGTCGAAAGCCAGCGATAATCCTTCTCCATCGCGATGCTTGCGGGGCGAAAATCGGCGATCTTTTCGTGGCGCACCGCGTCCGGATAGCGCGCCAGCATGATCGATGTCTCGACCGCACCGCCGTGAATGCCATGGCGCAATTCTTCCGCCGAAAACAATCCCTCCGGCGCGCCGAAGCGCGACCATGCGGTGGTGACGACGAGCAGCCCGTGCTGCGCGCGCAGATCCTGCGCGACCAGCGTCATCGCCGCACTATTGCCGCCGTGGCTCGTGACCATCACCAGCTTCCTGATGCCGGCGCGCGCCACGCTGCTCCCGAGCGCCATCCAGTTCTGCAGCGCGACTTCGGCCGGCAGCGTCAGCGTGCCGGGATAGTCGATATGCTCGGTGGAAATTCCGACCGGCTGAAGCGGTAAGAAGGTTGCGGGAATGCCGGCAGGCAGAAGCTCGCGCACCCGCGCCAGATAGGCCTCTGCAATCATGACGTCGGTGCCGACCGGTAAATGCGGACCGTGCTGTTCGGTCGCCGCCAGCGGCAACACCGCGATCCAGCGCGCAGGCTCGGCCCCGGCGATGTCAGGCCAGTGAATACGGGTCCAGTCGCGGGGAGGAAGCAAAGAAGCCATCGAGCGAATGTTTCTTTAAGCGGATTTGCAAGGTAGTTTGTATTCATGCGAAAGGACGGCAAGCGCGTCCGAAAGCTTCCTATCATGGGCCAGAACGATCGACGGAGTCCAATCATGAACCCGGCTCTTTTGCTGCGAGCGTTAACGGCCGGGCTGGTGGCCATGGTTACCGCGATCGCCCCCGCAGCCGCCCAAACCGCGCTGGACAAGGTCTCGTTCGGAACCAACTGGGTGCCCGAGGCCGAACACGGCGGCTTCTTCCAGGCGCTGGCCGACGGCACCTACAAGAAATACGGCCTCGACGTCACCATCGTGCCCGGCGGCCCCAACGACAACAACCGCATGCTGCTGATCGCCGGCAAGCTCGACTTCTTCATGGCCGCCAACACGCTGATGTCGTTCGATGCGATCGCCAACAACGTGCCGGTGGTGACCGTCGCCGCCATCTTCCAGAAGGATCCGCAGGTTCTGCTGACCCATCCGGAATCCAAGGTGACAAAGCTCGAAGAACTCAAGCCGCTGACGTTGTTCGTGTCCAAGGAAGGAATTTCGAGCTATTTTCAATGGCTGAAGTCGGAATACAAATTCAGCGAGGACAAGGTCAAGCCTTATACCTTCAACCCGCAACCGTTCATCGCCGACAAGCAAAGCGCGATGCAGGGTTATGTCACCTCCGAGCCGTTCGCGATCGAGAAAGCTGCAAAATTCAAGCCCGGCATTATCCTGCTGGCGGATTACGGTTTCAACACCTACTCGACCTTGATCGAAACCCGCCGCGAACTCGTCGACAAGAAGCCCGACCTGCGTCAAGGCCTCATCGACGCGCGCATTCGCTTCCCCGCTGGCGGCGCGCGCCAGCTTCAGCGGCAACCGTACGTTCTCGCGGACGCTGGTCCACGGCATCAAAGTCGGCTCCTGAAACACAAAGCCGATGGCATGTTTTCCGCGCGGCTGAGCGGCGCTGCGTGACACCAGCACGGTGCCGGCGGTCGGCGCGCTCAGCCCGGCGATCAGGCGCAGCGCGGTCGACTTGCCGCAACCGGACGGCCCGAGCAGCGACACGAACTCGCCCCTGGCGACGTCGAGGTCGAGCGGGCCCAGTGCCATCACGCCGTTGTCGTAGACTTTTGTCACCCCGCGCAGGCTGACCGCGAGGCCGGCCGGGCCGGAATTGATTTCGGACATGGCTGCCGGCCCGGCCACCGCCCCGCCCTAGTTCTTCGGCCGCAGGTCGACGCCGACGCCTTTGTTGACGAAGCGAAGCGTGTAGGCCTTGCGGAAGTCGATGTCGGGGCGCACCACGCCGGCGCGCACCATCTTGTCGAAGAAGCTTGCGGCGCGCGCGTCGGTCATGGCGCCGATGCCGTCGCGCAAGGTGTCGCCGGAATCGACAATGCCGTATTCCTTCATCCTGGCTACCGAATAGGCCAGCAATTCGTCGGTCATTTCCGGATTGAGTTTCTTGATCATCGCATTGCCGGCGGTGTTGTCGCGATACAGGTAGTTGTACCAACCGATCGCCGAGGCGTCGACGAAGCGCTGCACCAGGTCCGGCTTCCGGTCGATCAGGTCGCGGCGGGTTTCGATCAGGGTGGAGTAGGTGTTGAA
>JAXDQI010000011.1:0-16302 GCA_034667965.1 Gammaproteobacteria bacterium | reverse complement strand
CCGCCGCCTTGATGACCACCCCGCTACCGACGAATAGACCGGCGCCGATGACGCCGCCAAGAGCAATCATCGTCATATGCCGCTGCTTCAAGGCATGGCGCAGCCCGCTGGGAGCCGCCGCGCCGTTCGCGTTAGGTTCCGAGAGAATCCCGGCAATCGGCTGACTATCGCTCACGTATCATCCCGCGTTCTACCAGTGGTGAAAGTGTCCTGCCTGCACGCTTGAGTATCACAGATCATTCATTTGCTACAACACCTACACATTGTAGCGAGCGGCTCGAAAATCCGACATCAAGCGGACAAAACCCCCCACAAACATATCGGCTGACCGCGACCGCAGCCGAGCTTTTCCGCGTTTGTTCAGTCTCAACGCGGCGGTCTCACGGCCCTTTTAACCTCCATTCACCAGGAGTTTCGATGATCAATTGTCTCACGAGAGATGAGCGGCGCGACCGCCGCGCTCTGATGTCGGTGGCGTGTCATTTTGGCGCTGTCATGCTATCGATTGGGTTGACCGGACCTTCAATGGCGCAACAGATCGATTCGGTGGCACAGCCCGAATCGCAAATCGACGAAGTGGATGTGACGTCCCGCAAGCAAACCGCGCTGGACGCAGAGGCCATCAGCCTGTCCGATACGCCGGACGCTGAGCCCTCGGTCGGAGGTAAAACCTCGATCGTCATCGGTGCCGCTGCCCGGGTGGCGCCCGTATACGAAGGGTCGAAAACCACCAAGGTGAGCCCGTTCCCGTATATCGATATTCATGGATTGTTTCACGACCGGGTCTTTATATCGGACATCCGAGGTCTCGGGATCAATCTCGTCGATACGGGAGCTTTCCGGACAGGCGTGGCGTTCAACGACCGCGGCGGGCGCACGAGTTCGGACAGCCCTCGTCTGCGAGGTTTACCCGATATCGGCTCGGCAGCCTCTGTGGCGGGATTCGTGACCTACTCACTGAAGCCCCTCGCTTTCGAGTTCAAGGTCCAACGAGAATTGGGGTCTCGACCAGGAACGGAGGCTGAGCTGGGTGCTTCCTTCGCGATGGCGCCGAATCCGCGGTGGCATCTCTCGGTCGGTGCGCAGATCAACTGGCATGACGCCAAGTTCAACCAGAAATACTTTGGTGTGACGGCAGCAGAAGCCGCACAGGCGAGCGCGATGGGAAACTCGATGATTGCGTACGTACCCGGATCGGGTCTTGGCACGTTCGGGATGACCGCAACCAGCGTGTATGCAAATCCGCAAGGAATCTTTGCCGACGGCCGCCGATGTGGCGATATTGCACGGTGAGCCCGCGGCACATGGAGTTGTCATCGAACCCTCGAGCCGTCTTGCCTATGTAACGCGTAGCGAAGCGAATACCGTCGATATCTTCGAGCCAGAAAAAATGGTTTTGATCAAGCGGATACCGGTGGCGGATGATCCGGATGCGATCTTTTACGATGAGTTCGACAAGCTCGTGTATGTCGCGAACGGTGATTCGCACCTCGCGACATTGATCGATCCGTCGACTCAGACAACGGTCGCGACCATTCCGCTGGGCGGTGCGCCGGAATACGCGACACTCGATGCCTCGACCAGACTTCTATACCAGAATCTGCACGATACCAATCGCATAGTAGCGGTCGACATCGCAAAGCGTGCCGTCGTACAGGGGTGGCCGCTGCAAGGATGCGAGGCGCCGACCGGGATGGCCATCGATGAGATTCATCGCCGGTTGTTCATCGGATGTGGCGCGAATGCCCGCAGCATGACGTCGAGAATCACCAGATCGATCGGCTGCTTCTCCAACGCAGCGAACATCGCAGCACCGTTCTCTGCCACCGATACGATGTGCGAGTGCTTGCGGAAGAAGTTCGTCAGCAAGGACAGGATGTCCTCGTCGTCATCGACCAGCAGCAGATGGGGCATCGAAAGCATTCTCCAAGGACAACACGCGCTGGTGGCCGGGTGATGTCCGGATGCGGAGCCTTTGTTTCAAGTTGGATACATTGTGGGTGCCGAGGCACAACCCGCACCTTAGGCAGGCAATGGCCCGATGTACAGGGCCGGTTCACGAATGACGCCGCCGACTCCAGATAAAAATACATGTTGACGAATATGATCAATATAAAGGGGGGGGGCGGCGCTTCAGGCGGGAGAGTCGCACCCCAACTGGAAGAGGTATTGGTCACACGATGGCAGCGAAATTCAGCGCGAGAGCTTGGTCAGCCTCAGCGAGATTGCCGCGAAGGCGCCGAGCATCACCTTCAATCAGGTGAACCATTCCGAGTCGTTCATTTCAATTCGCGGAGCGACCATCTCTGACTTACGAAGATTCACCGGCTGGTGATTCGGGCGTGACCCCCGTTGTCGATTTCCACCGGTGCCGTGTTGTTCGCATGGAACGATTCATGGCCGCAGGGCATGCGGGGGATCCCGAACATCGTGAACCCTCCCTGGGCCTCCGCGACGAATCGACTTTGCACGCGAAAGGCCTCCTGCTCACGCTTGTCGGTGTCGATGCAGGAGTAAAGGTCGAACCGGCCGCTGTGGTGCTGCAAGTAATGAACGAACTCATGGACGGCGATATGATCCTTGGCGGAGTCGGTCAAGTCTTCCCTGAGGAAGACGACATTGGAATCTTCATAGAGTCCGAAGACCGGGCATGGAATGTGGTCCTTGCACGCCCGATGACTAAACCAGCTCTCCGATTTCCACTGCACGTCGGGAAGGCTGTCTGGGAACGGATACCCGGACAATTGCGAGGCCCACGTCATGACGTACAAAACCCATTCCTTCATGGGTTCCCCGACTGCGTTGACGGTGACATGCGGTGCGCGCTCCTGATTGAACAAATCGGGACGATGGGCGAGAGCCTGGACGCGGCGGGTGTCGGGCGTATTGCAGATCCCGCTGCATCGGTTACGTATGAAACAGTGCACCACTCGGGGATTGAAGATTCTTATGTATCAGGGCTTGGTTGACGCACTGATTTTTAAGTCCTATATTTGATTCAAGCGCATTTGGTTTCATCAGAGATCTGTATAGCGATAACAATCGACAGAATCATGACTGCCAATCCTCCCATCGCACGCAGCATTTTTCTCGAATCGCGCCGATTTCGTCTTGTGGCACACATTGATGGTGTCATTTCCTCTCAAGTGACCGAGCGCGCTGCTCCGCATGTTCGCCTCGAAGGCCCCGACATCGCTTTGTCCGGGCGACAAATCTTGCTCAAGCTGCTGACTTAACACTTGGCGTGTGGGCCGTATGAGCGGCCAGTCCCCAACGAAACGCCGAATCCGATCTGATCGGTGCATCGTGTAACGGGCGATCAAAACAGGATCCTTCCCCGGAAGGATCGAGCAGGAGCAAGAGTTATGCGTTTGTCGACTCAGGCCGTTCTGGCTTCCTCAAGACGTTATCTCGATCTCATCGGCGGTAAGCCGATGAGCGAGTCCGAAATGCATGCATTCATCGGCGAAACAGTGGATTCCTACGAGAAGCATGTCAATCGAGGGTTCATCACCTACCGTAAATCAGTCACGGAAGCGGGGCAATTTGCGGCGCTCGAATGGGCCGGACACGGTTCGATCGTTACAGACCTGCTCGGGCGCGAATACATCGATTGCCTCGGTGGCTATGGAATCTTCAGCGCGGGCATCAACCATCCGCGCATCGTCAAGGCGGTAACCGACCAGATGCGCCGCATGGCCCTCAATAGCCAGGAACTGCTGGAGCCGTGGCGCGCGGCCCTGGCCAAGTTGATTGCAGACATCACTCCGGGTGACTTGGCATGTAGTTTCTTCATCAACAACGGCACTGACGCGGTGGAGGGTGCCATCAAATTGGCCCGCCTGCACACCGGCCGCAATACGTTCCTGTCCACCCTGGGTGGATTTCACGGAAAGTCCATGGGTTCGTTGTCGCTGATGGGCAAGGCCTCGTTCCGTGAGCCGTTTCGAGGCGGCTTGCAGGACGTTAGATTCGCTCCGTACGGGGATGCCAGCGCGTTAGAGGCAGAGTTTGCCAAGGCGGAGGCTGTCGGCACGCCGATCGCGGCATTTATGGTCGAGCCCATTCAGGGCGAAGCCGGCGCCGTGGTTCCGCCGCCGGGATATTTGGCACGAGCGCGGGAACTCTGCGACCAATACGGCGCCTTGCTGATCGCGGATGAAATACAAACCGGCATGGGGCGAACCGGCCGGCTGTGGGGCGTCGATCACGCCGAGGTGGTGCCCGATATCATGTGCCTCGGCAAAGCGATTGGTGGCGGTGTGATGCCGCTGTCCGCGTTCGTGTCAACGCCAAAAATCTGGGAGGCACTGATCCCGAACCCCGTCATTCATTCAACGACTTTCGGCGGCAACCCCATCGCGTGCGCGGCGGGCATTGCGGCGATCACGGCGACGCTCGAGGAGGACCTTCCCGGTCAAGCGGCCGCCAAGGGCGAGATGTTGATGAAGGAACTTGCCGTCCTGCGCGCCCGGTATCCCGCCATATTATCCGTCTGTCGTGGCAAGGGACTGCTCATCGGACTGGAGTTTCCGTCAGATGCCGTCGGCTATGATTGTGCTGCGGCCTTGTTTCGCCGCGGTGTGTTGGTGGCGGGAACGTATTCGAAAGCACGCACCATTCGCTTGGAGCCCGCACTCGACATCCCGACGCCGCTGCTGCTGGAGGTGCTGAACCGGCTGGAGGACGTATTCAAGGAAATTCAAGCCAAGCGATTCGGATCCGACGGGTGCATCAGACCTGAGGTATTCGTCGGCTCTGCTGCAGTCGCCAAATGCGCGGTGTTGCCGGGTCGCGTGAACTAGGGCGACCCGCAACCCTACGTGCCAGCTTTGCGTCTGTGGGTTACCGTACAGTCGTCGTCGCTTGGTTGTGATTCAATCTTCAACGTCGGTCGGTTAAGGCTCGGCCAGCAACGAGTAACGAGCGGTCAGCCCCCCTACGGCCCGCACCCACCGTTCTTGGTTCAGCGCCACCTTCACCACCGGCGCAGGCATGGGCACGGCACGGCATGGCAGGCGTGGCAGGACTGTCAATAGCCAGAAGGGAAGGGTCGGGTAATGCCGGCCCTTTTCTTTACGCAGTGTTGCGCCGTCGGCGCCGCGCGGCAACGGCCTTGGTGTTGGGGGGCTTGAGCTGCGCATTGGCGTTCTCGAACAGCTCCACCTCGGGCGCCGAACACACCGATACGACCTCGGCGCCGCCCGCGGTCCTGCTGAGCTGGCGGACGAGCCATGGAGCCCAGAGACCATGCTCAACTGCATGAATCGCATCGGGAAATATGCCATCGATCGACGACCGTCGGGGCTATGTGTCCCAGCGCACGGACGGGCGGGACCAGTGGGCGCACCATCCGCTCGGCCATTGGGCGCACGATTTGCGGGACCGGCAGGGTGGGGAGATTTGTATCGAACATGGTGAAGCGACGTTCTGTGTAGATGACTTGCGGATCTTGTTGACAAGAGGCAGCCTCTGGATGCGCGCGAATGCTGTGCGGAGCGCGCTCGATGCCAGCCCTCAAAAAACCTAGCAATCCGCCCGTCGGCGGCATCTCCAAGTGCCCCACCGGCATCGTGGGACTGGATCAAATCACCAATGGCGGTTTGCCGCGCGGGCGTCCGGCGCTCATATGCGGCGGAGCGGGCTGCGGCAAGACGCTGCTGGCGCTCGAGTTCATCGTGCGCGGCGCGATCCAATTCGATGAACCCGGCGTGTTCGTCTCTTTCGAGGAAATGAGCGACGAACTCGCCGACAACGTCCGTTCTCTCGGCTTCGATCTCAACGACTTGGTGAAGCGCAAGAAACTGGCGATGGACTACGTGCGCCTCGAACGCAGCGAGATCGAAGAGAGCGGTGACTACGATCTCGAGGGACTGTTCGTTCGGCTGAACCACGCGATTGATTCGGTTAAGGCCAAGCGGGTGGTCCTGGATACCATCGAATCGCTGTTCTCGGGACTGTCCGACACCGCGATTCTCCGGGCGGAGTTGCGGCGGTTGTTTCGCTGGCTGAAGGACAAGGGCGTCACCGCCGTCATCACCGCCGAAAAGGGCGAAGGCACTCTCACCCGCCATGGCATCGAGGAGTACGTCTCCGACTGCGTGATCGACCTCGATCATCGCATTCACGACCAGCTCTCGACCCGCCGGTTGCGGGTGGTGAAGTACCGCGGCTCCGCACACGGTACGAACGAATATCCGTTCATCATCGATGAGCGAGGCATCAGCGTCCTGCCGGTCACCAGCGTGGGACTCGAACATGCCGCGACGACGGCCCGAATCTCGAGCGGTGTCGAGCGGCTCGACACGATGCTCAGCGGACGTGGTTTCTTCAGGGGCTCGAGCATCTTGGCGTCCGGGACTGCCGGTACGGGCAAAACCAGCCTGGCGTGCAGCTTCGCGCGGTCGACCTGCCAGAACGGCGAGCGCTGCCTATATTTTGCCTTCGAGGAATCGCCCGCGCAAATCATGCGCAACGTCCGCTCCGTCGGCATCGATCTGGAACCCTTCGTCGCCGGCGGGCTGCTGCGCTTTCACGCGTCGCGTCCGAGCCTTTACGGGCTGGAGACGCACTTGGCGGTGATGCACAAACAGATCGAGGCATTCAAACCCTCGGTGGTCATCATTGATCCGGTCACGAATATGATGACGGCCGGTCTCGCGCGCGACGCGCGCTCGGTGCTCTTGCGGTTGATCGATTATCTCAAGGGCTTGCAGATCACCGTCTTCATGAACAGCCTTACTCACGACGGGAACGCGATAGAACAAAGCGAAGTTGAGATTTCCTCGCTGATCGATACCTGGCTGTTCGTGCGCGATATCGAGCTGGGCGGCGAGCGCAATCGCGGAATGTACATTCTCAAGTCGCGCGGCATGGCCCACTCCAACCAAATCCGCGAGTTCGTACTCGGGCGGCAAGGCGTCGAATTGGTGGACGTGTACTTGGGCCCCGCGGGTGTGCTCACCGGATCGGCGCGGATCGCCCAAGCGGCGAAGGAGCGTGCGCAGGAGACTACCGAACGGCGCGATCTGAAGCGCCAGCAGGCCGAGATGCTGTCCAAACGAAAGGCGTTCGAGGCGCAGATCGCGGCTCTGCAGGCGCAGATCGTCGCGCAGGACCAGGCGACCGAACACCTGATCGCCGATACCCAAGCGAACGAGTCGCGGGGCCAGCTGGAACGGCGCGCCATGGCCGTGAGTCGAAAGGCGGATTCCGCCGGCGGGCGAAGCAACGGCAAGGAATCGAGCAAGTGACGAAGAAAAACCCGGCACGGGTCGAGCCCGCTGTCGCCGCCGCGAGCGGCTGTGCGTGGAACCTGCGCCTGTATATTGCCGGCCGAACACCAAAGTCCGTCACCGCGTTCGAGAACTTGAAGCGAATCTGCGAGGAGCACCTGAGGGGCCAATATGAAATTGAGATCATCGATCTGATCGAGCAGCCGCAACTCGCCAAAGGCGATCAGATCCTGGCCCTTCCCACCCTGGTCCGGCGGCTGCCGGAACCCATCAAGAAAATCATCGGTGACTTGTCCAACACCGAGCGAGTGCTGGTCGGGTTGGATCTTCGCCCTCAGGCGTAGGGAGAATCCTGCGAGCAAAATGGATTTCCGTGTCCCACAATAGCAAAGATAGCGGCGAAAGCCGACTCGGCATCTCGGCCAAGGCTTTTCAGCGGGCCGTGGCTGACAATCCGCATGCACATTTCGTGCTCAAGCTGTATGTAAGCGGCATGACGCCGCGCTCGCGCCGGGCGATTGATAATTTGCAGAAGCTGTGCGAGGAGCATCTTCTCGACGGCTACGATCTGGAGATCATCGACATCTACCAGCAGCCCGGCCTGGCCAAAAGTGCGCAGATCGTCGCCGCCCCCACCCTGATCAAAGCATTGCCCCTGCCGCTGCGCCGGGTCATCGGGGATCTGAGCGATCCGGGGCGGATCCTCCTCGTGCTGGGCGTCTTGCCGGCACCGGCGGGACAAACGTAGCTGCCATGGAGACGACTGACGGCCTGCATCAAGCGCTCGTGCAGTGCCGCGAGGACAACGAATCGCTGCGTGCGCAGCTCGAGGAGGTACGAGAAACGCTTGCCGCCATTCAGACCGGCGCCGTCGATGCATTGGTCGTCGAAACGCCGGACGGGCAACGCGTCTACACCTTGGAGGGAGCCGAGTACGTCTATCGGACTCTCATCGAGCGTATGCAGGAAGGCGCCGTCATTCTCACTCCCGAGGGCACCATCCACTACTGCAATCGCCGGTTTGCGGAATTGATCCAAATGCCGCTGGAGAAGGTGGTGGGCCGCCCCTTCGCCGATTGGCTGGATGCGGCGGACCACCCGGCACTGACTGCGTTGCTCACCGATGGCGTCGACCGGCTGGAATTGATGCTCCACGCGCACGATGGCGCCACGACGCCGACGATGGTGTCGACCGCCGCCGTGCCGGGATCCGGTTTGAGCGGGATGTGCCTCGTGGTGACGGACCTCACGGAGCGGCTTCGGGATCAGGCTCGTGTGGCCGAGGCTGAGAGGCTGCTTCGGCAGTCCCAGAAGCTCGATGCCATCGGTCAATTGACGGGCGGGGTCGCACATGATTTCAATAATTTGCTGATGGTGATCGCGGGTGGCCTGAGCCTGCTCGAGCGGCCTAGAGATGGTCAACAGCGCCTGCGCGTCATCGCCCAAATGCGCCAAGCCACCGAGCGAGGCGCATCCTTGAGCCGAAAGCTGCTGGCCTTTTCACGGCGTCAGCCGCTCAATCCTGAGCCGGTGGACCTGCACCGGCAGATCGACGGCATGCGCGAGCTTTTGGATCGCACCTTGCGGGGTGACGTCGAGGTGAAGACGGAACTCGCCGACGATCTGTGGCCCATCAAGGTCGATGCGGCCGAATGGGAGCTGGTCGTATTGAATTTGTGCGTGAATGCACGTGATGCGATGCCTGATGGCGGAGTCATCACCATAGGCGCGAGAAATGCGCTGCAGATCCGGAAGGGCGAGCTTGCGGGCGATTTCGTCTTGGTCAGTGTTTGCGACACCGGCACGGGAATGTCGGCGGACGTGCTCACGCATATCTTCGAGCCCTTCTTCACCACCAAGGAAATGGGCAAGGGGTCTGGACTCGGCCTGCCCCAGGTCTACGGATTCATGCAGCAGTCGGGCGGGACCATCACAGTGGCCAGTGTCGTGGGGGAAGGCACGACCGTGACCATGCTGCTGCCGCGAACCGCCGGTCCACCCGCGGAACCCGCCGCGCGCCGCGCCGACAACACTGTCAGGCACAATGGCCGATTGGGCTCGATCCTGCTCGTCGAGGACAACGATGAAGTGGCCATGCTCGTGACCGAAATGCTCCGCGAATTAGGCTATCGGGTGACGCGCGCCGCGAGCGCACAAGGCGCACTCGGCGCATTGGCGGACGAGCGCGAAATCGATCTCGTGTTTTCCGACATCATGATGCCCGGCACCATGAACGGCATGGAGTTGGCGCGGGAAGTGCGGCGCCGGCGGCCGGGCGCACCGATTTTACTGACGACCGGGTATGCCGGAGCGGCCGTTCAGGACGCCGAGGCGGAGGACATCGAGATCTTGTGCAAGCCGTACGCGATCGAGGCCTTGGATGCCGCACTACGGGTGGCGTTTGGCGATCGCGCTTCGTCAGGCTGACCGTCGAGGGCGACGGGCCGTTTCGCTAAAGATTCTGACAGCGGTGCAACCCGCTCTCGGGGTTTCATGTCTGCCTCGCCATAGAGGATTTGACAACGATGCGAAGCCCGAAGCGGTCACTGACCTGCGGAAAAAGACTGATGATTGTCGTGCTCTTGACCGGCGTCAATTTGGTGGGGGGAGCCCGCGCTTCGCGCGCTTCAGACCATCTCGATACACCGACCGTGATTGGCAATCCCCAGGCAGATATCGGCGATGTGTATGCTTGGACGTCGGCAAGTGGCCGACAATTGAACCTTGTAATGGACATCGTGGGTCGCAGCTTCTCGGATAAGCTTCAATACGCGTTCCATGTCGATAGCGCAAAGAAGTTCGGCAAGACGACGGCCACGACTTCGATCGTCTGCCGGTTTCCTGCCCGGAACACCGTGGAATGCCGAGTAGCTGATATCGACTATGCGAGCGGCGATGCGAGCGGTCCGGAAGGACTTCAAGGGCGGAAACATCGATTTCGTGTTTTCGCCGGGTTGCGCGACGACCCGTTCTTCAACAATGTGAAAGGAACGAGGGCTGCGTATCAAGCGGCGATTGCGGCGCTACAGAACGGCGCGGGTATCGATGCCGGCGGATGTCCAAGTTTCGCTCAGGGGACTTCACAGGCGATTTTGCATCAGTGGCGACACACCGACGGCGGGGCGCCGACGAATCTTCTGGCCGGATGGACCGCCTCATCGATCGTGATTTCGATCGATTTGGACGTTGTCACCAAGGGCGGAAAAATGCTGGCGGTTTGGAGTACTACCTCTACAGCCGACAAGCAGCTCAATCGTGTGGGCCGGCCCTTGACGAAAAATGCATTGCTGGGACTGTTCGCACCAGACGATGTGGCTGACCAGCTCAAAGAGCAATACAACGCGGCGACTCCGGCGACGTCGGCGCGATTCATTCCGGAGATCGAGAAGGGGCTCGCGCTATACGATGCGTTCGATGGTAAGTGCGGGAACCAATTGCTTGCCGATCGAGAGGCCGTGCCCTCGATGCGCTATCGGGCGCTCGCCGCCGTGCTTGCGGACGATCGACTGTGGGTGAATAGCGCATCGAGCGTTTGCACACAGCTGTTTGCTGTCGAACTCGCCAATCTGGCTGGTCAGACCGCATTGAAGGATGACTGCGGGGGCAGGACCCCCAACTACAATGCGGCCAACGTATGGAGATCGCTGTTGGTGGAAGGCACCACTGTCGGTGTGGACGATGGTCTTGACCACGACGAGGACGAGCACTCCGCGATGGTGTTTCCATTCCTGGCGGCGCCGGACGCGAAGTCCTTCACTCAAGATTGAGATTTTCAGCGTGTTTCAGATTCGCCAAGTTTCGCGGCGTGCTCGCGAGGGAGTGATCGTCGCAATGGCCGCGGTCGCGGCGCTGCTCCTTGGCAGTCCAGCGGACGCACACGTGGGCACGGGTCTGGCCGGCGGCTTCGCGTCCGGCTTCAATCACCCGCTCGCCGGATTCGACCATTTGCTGGCCATGGTTGCTGTGGGCCTGTGGGGCGCCTTCCTGGGCCGGCCGCTGATTTACGCGCTGCCTGTCATCTTCCCCGCGGTGATGGTGGGGGGAGCGGTGTTGGGGATGCTGGACGTGCCCTTGCCACCGGTGGACATCGGTATTGCGCTTTCGGTGCTGGTGCTGGGCGGTTGTATCGTGCTATCGCTGAAAGCGCCTGTCTGGGCAGCTTCGCTCATCGTGGCAACGTTCGCGGTGTTCCATGGCTATGCGCACGGCAAGGAGCTGCCGTCGGCGGCTGATCCGATCGGCTTTAGCGTCGGTTTTGTGCTCGCCACCGGATTGCTGCACGTGCTCGGGATCTGTGCCGGGTTCCTCAATGACCGCCCCGGCGGCGTGATTGCGACACGCAGCATGGGCGGACTCATTGGGGGGATGGGTGTCTGGTATCTCTGCAGGGCGATCGGCTCGTGAGAGGCGGAGCACTCCCACCCGCGCTCGTGTCGCTCGCGCTCGGATTGGCGCTCGCCTTCGCGCCGCGAGGGATCTGGAGACTGAGCCTTGTGACCCTCACCGTGACGGCAACCGCCCTCGCCATCGCACCGGTGCCTCGAGGCTGGCTGGATTTCGTCTTTCTGGGTTGCTGGCTGAGCGTGGCCGCAAGTGCCGCCACGGTTCACTTACCGGGCGGTTTGCGCCCGCGGTGGGCGTTCGCAGCGTCGCTCAACGCTGGGTTCTGGTCCGGTGCGGTGATCGCGCTTTCGGGATCGCGCCTCGACCTGCTGAAGGCACTACCCTGTGTCCTCGTACTCTTCCCTGCCGCCTTGGGTCTCGGCTCGCGCGCGATGATCGCGGCGAAGGTGGCGGCGAGCTGGCTGATCGCCATAGCGGTGCTTGCCGCCACACTGCAGTTTCTGCCCGTCACTCCGGGCTACATGCCGGACCATTTGGACTAAACAGCCGTGGTCGCTTCGAAGAGCTCCCGTCATTTTCGTTTTCAGCGCCGTTGCGCTCCCGTGTTCACCCTCCTGTTTGGGCTTTGTTACGCGTCTTCAGTCGGGGCTCACGATTTCTGGGTGCAGCCGAACGCCTACTGGCTAAGACCCCAGGTCGTGACGCCCCTGACGCTGCAGGTGGGCCACGGCCCCTTCAGGCAACGCTCGCCGATTCCTCTGAACAGAATTACCCGCTTCGAGGCAATCGCGCCAAACGGGACGGTGATCGACCTGCGCGGCAGCCTGCACTTGGCGGGCAACACGGAGGACGGTGATTTCCAGTTCCCAACCCCCGGCGCCTACGTGCTGATGCTGCAGACGGACGGTCGTGCGCAGAGCCACCTGCCTGCGATCCGCTTCAACGACTACCTGAGGGCCGAGGGGCTCACGCTCGCGTTGGAGCAGCGGGAGCGGACTCACCGAATGGATGCGGATGGATCCGAGAATTATAGCCGGATGGCCAAATCGATCGTGCAAGTAGGTGCGCTCGGCGCCGGGTCGCAGACACAGGTTACAAAACCGCTGGGTTTGCCGCTCGAGATCGTACCCGAACGGAACCCCTACACAGAACCGCGGCTTGCGACCTTGCCGGTGCGCGTGATCTACCGGGGCCGGCCGCTTGCGGGTGCGCTGGTCAAGCTCACCAACCTTGAACACGATGCCGCCCCGCTGGAGATGCAACTGACCGACCGCGCGGGTAGGGCGAACTTCACCATGCCCCACGACGGTACTTGGCTTCTGAACGTGATCTGGACTACGCCGCTGCCGCGTTCGTGCGAAACCGACTTCGAAACGATTTTTTCAAGCCTGAGTTTCGGATTTACTTCCAATCCATGACGGGCGATGGCTAAAGGCTCATGCGAAAAGCTGGTTCGCGGCGCCGTACTCCGCCCCCGCGGCGAACATTTCGCCCATAGTCCCCGCGAGGAAGTCAGCCGCGAGGTGACGCGTGCAAGCGAGCGCCGTCTGTGCGATCGCGGAACCCGCGCTCAGGCGTCGAACGCCGTGCTTCTGGAGCATATCCGTCGCCGGCAGATTTGGAACGGCCATGATGTTGAGGGGCATCGGCTTGATGGCCGCGGCGATTGCCTCCATGGCGTCGATGTTTGCAAGGCCCGGAACAAACACTCCGTCGCAACCGGCTGCGCGGTAGCGCGAGGCCCTGTGGATGACTTCCTCGATGGCCGCCGCCCCGGAGGCGATGCCGCGCAGACAAACATCGGTGCGCGCGTTGATAAACAGGTCCACACCCAAATGCGCGATGTTCTCTCGGATGGCCGCAATCTTCTTGCACATCAGATCGGGGGAGCCGGCTCCGTCTTCGATGTTGATGCCCACGGCGCCGGCAGCCAGGACACGGGCGACGAGCCGTGCCACCGCGCGCGGATCATCCGAATAGCCGCCCTCGATGTCGACAGTGAGCGGCACCCGAATGACGCGGGCTATGTCGCGAGCTGCCGCGATCAGTTGATCGTCCGGGAGTGCGTTCCCATCCGGATAGCCGCGCGACCAAGCGAGCCCTGCACTGGTGGTCGCAATCGCCTTTGCGCCCAGACTCTCGATCAAGCGCGCAGTGACGGCATCCCAGGCATTCGGCAATAGCAGTAGCGCAGGGCCTTGATGAAGGCTCCTAAAGACTGAATGGACATTGTGATCCTCGAAGCCTTTGCCGCTCACGACTCGTTGCTCGGGATGGCCTCGCCCAGTTTCTGCGCACATTCGTCGCAGCAGACTTCCACAACGCGCGTGCCGATTTTGACTTTGATGGCACTCTCGTCGAGTTTGCAATCGCAGGCCGCACAGGTTTTCTCGGTCATGATGCATCTCCATAGCCGCCCGGGTTTCGGGCAGCCATAGGAGATCATCTCGCGTGTACGGCCGCTGTCGAAATCTTTAGCTAATTCTAGGAGCGTTGAGCAGATTGCTTGAAGGCGGTCGGCGATCGGCCATATGCCTGCCGGAAGGCGGCGGCAAAATGGCTGTGACTGGAAAACCCGAGATCTGCGGCCAACGTGGATAGATCGTCGTACCGGCCAATCAAGTCCAGGGCTCGCGCGAGACGCAATCGGAGGTGATAGCGATAGAGCGGTACGCCTTCGGTCTGTTGAAACACTTGCGTTAGATAGACCGGCGAGCCGCGGATTTCCGCTGCGATTTCGGCCAGGCTCCAGCGCCGGGAAAGATCGCTGGCCAACAGGACCTTGACTCGATCGGCCAGCCGGCGACGCGAGCGGGTCGCTCCGGACTCGTGCGTTGTGCGTGGTCCCAGGCTACGGCACACCAAGGTCAGCACCAGGCCCTCGGCCTCCAATGGCTCGATGGTCCCGTTTTCCAGGCTATGGCGGAGCACCGCGACCAAAGCTTGCGCGCGAGGATCGATACGCAGATGTTGGCGCCGGAACCCAATTGCCGCGCGACCATTCAAAAGAGACTTGGGCGCGAGTTCTCGTAGAACGGGTTCCGACAGGGCAAGCGACAGGCTTGCATCGCCTCCCGCCATCGGATGACTGACTTGATACCCCTCGTCCGCGTTGAAGAACAAAACCTGATTGGCATCGGCGACCGCCTGATCGTCTCCGACATGCCGCAGATAAACGCCGCGATAGGGGAATACAAGATGCGTGGTCGAGACGCATTCTTCCACGCTGCGATGACGACACGTGCCGCTGCACCGGATGTTCCGCAGCGCTACGGTATCCGTATCCAACAAGCGGGTGACTTCGTGCTCGGATGGGGTGGACATACCGTGGTAATTATACCCAATGTGCTTCGAGAGTGCGCTGAACGATCGCTAAAGAATTCGACAGCGGCCCAAGCCGCGAGGTGGTCTTCTATCGGCGGGCGGAATGTTGCATAGGATAAAGGATAGAAACCATGAAGCGCAGAGATCTTCTTGCGGCGTCGGTTGGAGCCATGATGGCGGGCGCGATCGGAGTAGGGGCTTTCGGGCAATCGATTTCGGCTGGATCGCCAAGTCAAGACGACTTGGCGGCCCGGCGTTATGACCGGGAGCGGCGCTTTGCCCAAACCGCTTTCGGGCGCATCGCTCATATCGACCGAGGTACGGGTCCAGCTGCGCTCTTCCTCCACGGTTTCCCGCTCAGCAGCTTCCAGTGGCGCGGAGCGATCGACCGGCTGTCTTCATTTCGCCGGTGTCTCGCGCCTGATTTGATGGGCCTCGGTTACACCGTCGTCGCTCCCGGACAGAGCATTACGCCCGCCGCGCAGGCCGACATGATCGCCGCCTTTCTTGACCGCATCGAGATCCGGCAGGTAGATCTGATTGCCAACGATAGCGGCGGCGTCGTTGCGCAGCTATTCGTCACCAAATACCCCCTGCGGGTGCGCACGCTGCTGCTCACGAATTGCGATGTCGAGACCGATAGTCCGCCCTCTGCCATGCTGCCCATTATCGAGGCTGCGCGTGCCGGCATCTATCCAGACCTATGGCTGGAACCGTGGCTGCGCCACAAAGATGTGGCCCGGTCACCGACGGGGCTCGGCGGGCTGTGCTACAGCGACGCCGCACATCCCACCGACGCAGCGCTTGACCAGTACCTGCGACCGCTCCTCGCCTCGGCGGAGCGTAAGGCGCTCGTCAACCGCTACACATTGGGTCTCACACCCAATCCGCTCCAGGGCATTGAGCCACTGCTGCGTCAGTGCACAGTGCCGACGCGTATGGTTTGGGGCATGGGAGACACCATCTTTTCACCGCGGAATGCGGACTATCTCGCCGGCGTTTTACCGCGGTTCACGGGTATTCGGCGAATCGACCGGGCCAAGTTATTCTTTCCCGAAGAATATCCCGATATCCTCGCAGAGGAAGCGCGGTTGCTCTGGGAGGGGGGAGGCCGCTCGTCTTTCCTCCGTTTCAAGAGTAACAGTCCGTTTCAAGCGTAACAGGCGGTTCCTGGTGATTCTTCGGGGCGGCTCGTAGCATATGTACGAGCAACGCACGAAGGTAATCTGAAAATGGACAAGCGTAGAAAATTCCAGCCGTGGATCTTAGGCGGACTATCGATGGCGGCCGTTGCAATCGCAATCAGTGTTGGTTGCACTAAAGGTATTGCACCAAATAATTCGCCCGCGCCAAGCCAAACGACCGCTCATCTATCGGGAAGCCCGGAGGTGACGACCGC
>JAXDQI010000010.1:0-3118 GCA_034667965.1 Gammaproteobacteria bacterium | reverse complement strand
GTTCGGCTTTTGCCGTAGGTGAATTGCGGCACGACGTAGTTGTTCCAGAGTAGGACACGGTCAAGCGCCTTGGTGACGGCGACCAGCTCGGCCCGGTCCTTGGCGAAGATCACCCGCTCGATCAGCGCATCGACCGCAGGGTTCTTGATGCCAACGTAGTTGCGCGACCCGGCGGTGTCCGCGGCGGGCGAACCCCAGTAGTCGCGCTGCTCATTGCCCGGCGACAGGGATTCCGGCCATGAGGCAATGATGATGTCGAAATCCCAATTGCGCAGCCGATTCTCATACTGGATGTCGTCAACGCTTCGCACATTGACGTTGATGCCGAGACGATCGAGGGACGGCTTGTAGAATAGGATGATGCGCTCCGCACCAGGATCCGCCGTTTGTGCGAGAATCTCGGCGGTGAGCGGCTCCCCGGTCTTGGTGTTGACCTGCTTCTGATTGCGCACCTCGTAGCCGGCCTCCTTCAGGAGGCGCATTCCCTCCCGCAGATTGGCGCGCACGTTTTCCGGGTTGCCGCCGACCGGATTGCTGTACGGCGTGGTGAATACTTCGGATGGCACCTTGTCGCGCACCGTCTCCAGGATCTCAAGTTCCTGCCCTTGCGGCAGACCGGACGACGCCAGTTCGGTGCCGTCGAAATAGCTGTTGATCCGCGTGTACTGGCCGAAAAAGATCTGCTTGTTCATCTCTTCGAAATCGAAGGCGAAGTTGAACGCGCGACGTACTCGCGGATCCTTGAACCTGTCGCGCCGGGTGTTGAACGCAAACGCCTGCATGATCCCCCGGTCGCGTATCGGGAATTCTTCGAGCAGGACGCGCTTGTCCTTGACGGCGGGGAAATCGTAGGCAGTCGCCCAGTTCTTGGCGCTATTCTCGGTGCGCCAGTCGACGTGGTCCGCCTTGAAGGCCTCGAGGGCGACCGTCTGGTCGCGAAAATACTCAAACCGCATCTCGTCGAAATTATCGCGCCCGACATTGACGTTGAGATCCTTGCCCCAGTAGTCCTTCACCCGCTCGTAGACGACGGTGCGGCCAGCCACGAACTCCTTGACGCGGAAGGCGCCGTTGCCGAGCGGCGGCTCGAGCGTGGTCGCCCCGACATCGCGCTTCTTGCCCATGGCGTCGGTCCCTTCCCACCAATGCTTGGGCAGCACGTTGAGCTGACCGAGGATCACCGGCATTTCGCGGTTGCCCGGAGCATCGAATATGAAGGTGACCTCGCGCTCGCCGGTCTGCTCCACCTTCACCACATGCCGATAGTACGCTGCCATCATGGGGCTGTGCTTCTTGAACGCCTCCATGGAGAAGATCACGTCGTCGACCGTGATCGGCTTGCCGTCGTGAAAGCGCGCCGCGCTGCGTAAGCGAAAGCTCGCCCATGCAAAGTCCGGCGCATGGCTGACCGATTCGGCAATGAGCCCATAGTCGGTCGAGACCTCGTCGAGCGATGACACCGTCAACGTGTCGGACGTCATCCCGACGCCCATGGCGATCGAACCCTTCAGGCCCGAAACGACCTCATTGAAGTTGTCGAAGGTTCCGAACGCGACCATGCGCACGGCACCGCCCTTGGGCGCTCGCGGATTGACGTAGTCGAAATGCTTGAAGCCGGGCGGATATTTGAGTTCCCCGAACAGCGAGAGCCCGTGCTTCCAATCGCGTCCGACATTCCCCGCGGGACTCGGCACTTGCGCCCGCGCAGCACTGCCGACGAAAGGGAGCCCGACGCTGCCAAGGATGGGGGAAAGGGCTGTGAGAACGCCGGTGCGAACGAGGGATCGACGGGTCAGGCGCAAGGAAACCTCCGGAGCCATAAGTCCAATACGCACGTGCTCGCGGGATTATGTCCCATTTTGGATGGCCGGACACTGACATGTGCGCGACCACCATCACTTTATAGCTAGGACGGCTACAACGCCTGCGCCAACGGGCCAGTGCACTCGCACGCGTTCATTACAAAATCTTAAAGTGCGCGCTCCGGGCGGCACAGGCCGTCTAGCCGCCCTGCCCGCCTGAATTGCGGCAGGCGCGTATCACGTCCGGCGGCGATGATCCGAACGACGGATTGGGATCACTGCGCCTTGGGCGCGCCAGCCTCCGCGGCCTTGGGAAGCGGCGCCGGATTGTCGGACAGGGTGTTGAGGTAGGAGAGGACGTCGGCGCGCTCGGACCCGCGCGAAATGCCGGCGAAGCTCATATTGGTGCCCGGCACGTAGCCGCGCGGATTATTGATGAACTGGTTGAGGTCGTCGATCGACCAATTGCCGCCCTTGGCTTTCAGCGCGGCGGAATAGTTGAACCCGGCCTCCGACGCCTTCGGGCGTCCGACAATCCCCCACAGGTTGGGACCGACGAGCGGGCGGCCGCCCTTGTTGAAGGTGTGGCAGGCCGCGCACTTCTTGGCCGAGGTCTCGCCACGGCCCACCTCGGCCTTGGCGAGCAGTTGCTCGATCGGCTCCTGCTTGTCTTCCGCGGGTTTGGCTGCACCACTCGGCGCCTGTTCCGGAACCGCGATTTCATATCCGGGCTTGGCTAGCTTCCCGGGCGCGAAGATGGCGCCGGCGGCGATGTTGATGGACAGCACGCCCAGGCACGTGGCCAGAACCGCACCGAGAATTTTGTTCAGTTCGAAGGAGTCCATCGCCTCAAGGCTCGCGCGGAAGGAAGTGGATCGAGGGCGGCACGTTTGTCCGGCCTAACCCGGTAAAGGTAAACAACGCTGACTCGGGCCGTTGGCGCGCATTCGCAAGCAAGACGGGAAGCCCCACTTTTGCCGACCGCGCTCCAGCGGCCGCCGCAGGTTGCGGCGGCGCACAAATAGCCGGTTTGCCTCGCCTCTGGCAACCCGTATAACCGGCCAACCCACGATGCATTTTGGCGCGGGCTGGAGCGGCCCGGACGGACCGCCAAGGCAGAGCGATGGCCGACGTTCTCATTCTCATTCCAGCCCGCATGGCTTCGCAACGGCTTCCTGGCAAGCCGCTCGCCGACATCGCGGGCGAACCGATGATCGTTCACGTCATGCGGCGGGCGCAAAACGCCCAGCTTGGCCCGGTCGTGATCGCAACCGATTCGGAGGCAATCGCGGCCTGTATCGAGAAGGCCGGTGGTC
>JAXDQI010000009.1:0-2546 GCA_034667965.1 Gammaproteobacteria bacterium | reverse complement strand
CGATCCAGCACCGGTTCGTCACGTTCGAGCGCCCGCGCACGAAAGCGCACGTTTGGGCCAGCTGCGAACAATTCAACGCGAATGGTATCACCGGGAAATGCCGGTCGGACAAACCGCGCCGACATCGACGCAAGCCGTTCCGGCCGCCGCGGCGCGCAGTGTTTCAAAATCGCGCGGCAGGCCAGTCCCATCGTGTTGAGACCGTGCGAGATCGGTCGTTCGAAGCCCGCGCTTCGCGCGACGATGGGATCCGCATGAATGGGCATATAATCGCGGCTCGCAAGCCGGTAGAACAATGCGGCTTGCCCGGCCGTGCGATAGTCAATGCTCGCGGTCGGCGGCCCTTCCGGATGAAGCGGAGACAAGGGCTCTGACGGCGAACCGAAGCTGCCGCAGCCGCCGTCGCCGCGCAGGAATTGCACGGAGTGGAGGCTGGCGAGGTGCTCCCCTGTTTGTGCGTCGATGATCTCGGTGTCGAAGCCGATCAACGCCCCGCGGCCCGGCCCCTTGTCTACCACGTACCGTATGCGGTGCTCGGTGCTGATCGATGCCTGGAGCGGCAGCGGTCGATGCAAGGTGAAGCGCTGCTCGCCGTGCACAATCCGCGTCCATGCGATTCCGGTGGCCGGGTCGGCGTGCCAGAAAGGCGGCCAGCCCAGGGTGACGCACAGGCTTGGAACCGGCTGCTGCGGGCGACCTTCGAACACGTAGAGCAGTTCGTCCTCGTCCAGCGGGTTGTCGCCCATGCCGAGGCTCAGGGCGTACAGAGCGGCGTCGCGCCAGTCGTAGCTCTGCTCGACCGGCGCAAAGCCGCGGCTCAGGACGTGATCGAGGTTCATCGGTTGCCGTGCCTCCGTAATCTGTCGCGTATGAACCGCAGGGGGCCTGATTTCAGTTTGGGGTCAGAACTGCGCCGCCGCAGACCGAAATTACCTGTCCTGTGACGTATTGCGACAGATCGGTGGTCAGGAATTCGAGGACGCCGGCACAGTCCTCGACCTGCCCGAGGCGTCGCAACGGAATACGGTCGGCTTCTTCATTGGTGCCGATGTGTCGCAAGGCGGCCTGGGCTGCGACACGCGAGGTCATCATGATGCCCGGCGCGAGACAATTGGCGCGGATGCCGTAGGGTCCCAGTTCGGCGGCGAGATACCGGGTGTAATGGGTGAGCGCCGCCTTGGCGGCGGAGTAGGCGGCGAGCAGACCTTGCTGATAGGTGGTAATGCCCGATTGTGAAGAGATGTTGACGATGACGCCCGAGCGCTGCGTCTTCATGATGGCCGCCGCCGCCTGGCAACAGTGAACCGCACTCATGTAGTTGATGTCGAGCAGAAAGCGCGTGTCCTGCTCCGGCGTCTCGGATGCCCGGCTGCGTTCGGCGGGGGTGAGGGCACCGCCGGCGTTGTTGACCAGAATATCGACGCGCCCGAACGCCTCATGCGCCTTGTGGATGGCGCCAACGGCCTCGTCGTGTTGCGCGAGATCCGCCTGGATCCCGACACTTCGCCGGCCAAGCCGCTCGATCTCCGCGGCCACGCTCTTCTCGGTCAAAGCCTCGCCGTATTCCCGGGCCGCATCGAGCCGGATGTCCACGACTGCGACATCCGCCCCGAGCGCGGCGAGCCGCAGCGCGTAGGCGCGGCCGAGGCCGCGTGCTGCTCCCGTGACGATAGCGGTCTTGCCCGCCAGCTTGCCTGCTATTGCATGTCCATTCATGGTGGCGACCTCATTGGAAAAAACAACGCGAGCGCTAGTTTAGCTCTTTGGGCGTGTATCCCAGCAGATCCCGCGCGATGATCAGGCGCTGGATTTCTGCGGTGCCCTCGTAAATGTCGAAGATGCGGGCGTCGCGGAACCATTTTTCCGGCAGGTGATCCGCCGAAAGGCCACGAGCCCCCAGAACCTCGATGCAGGCCTGTGTTACCTTGCGCGCCAGTTGCCCTCCCATCGCCTTGGCGACCGAGGAATCGATTTTCCCCGGGCCTTCGCGTTGTTCGATCCATTTCGCCCGCACCACCGAAAGCCAGGTTGCTTCCCATTCCGCCTCCAGCCGCATCAGCCGATCCGCCGCCGCCGGTTGCCGGGCCAGCGACGCGTTGTAATCCGGCTCGATGCCGACCTCGCGCAACCTCTCCCAGGTGAAATCCAAGGCGGCACGCGACACGCCGAGAGCATAGGCAGCGACCACCGGTCGCGACTCGCTAAAGGACTGCAGCGTCTTCTTCAGGTCGCCGTCGATATGATTGAGGGCCGGGATCCGGCAGTCCGAAAACGACAAAGCGGCGGTGTCTTCCCAGCGAATTCCCATTTTCCGGATCTGCCTGCCGACGGCAAAACCCGGCGTTCCTTTCTCGACGAGAAAGGTCGACAGCTGCTGCGGCCGATGCGGATGAAACATGCGCGCGAGCAGCAGAACGGCGTCGCAGCCTTGCGCGTAAGTGATGAAGATCTTCTCGCCGTTGACGACCCATTCGTTGGTGTGGGGATCGTAACGAGCCGAGGTTCTGGTCGAGGCCGGATCCGAGCCGCCAACCGGTTCGGTCAGG
>JAXDQI010000008.1:0-15324 GCA_034667965.1 Gammaproteobacteria bacterium | reverse complement strand
CTCGGTTCTAGGCGCTCAAATTTGCGCGCCGGGTGGGCAATCGCCGCTGGACATGCCTAGGTATGGACCTATGATACCTAGGTGGCCATCATCGTCAACCGGCGATATAGCGCTCTAATTGTTCGATCTTTTGGCTCTGGTCCGCGATCACGGCCTTGACCAGGTCTCCGATGGACAACATTCCAACCACCCGGCCGGAGTCGACCACTGGAAGATGGCGGAAGCGGCCTTCCGTCATGATTTCCATGCATTGGTGCACCGTCGCATCCGACTTAACGGCCACCGGATTCGCAGTCATGATGTCGCCTACGGGGGTGTCATGCGACGAGCGTTTCTTCAAAATGACCTTTCGAGCGTAGTCGCGCTCCGAAATGATGCCCACCAGGCCATCCTCGCCCATCACCAGAAGCGCCCCGACATGACGGGTGGCCATGATTTCGATGGCGTGCAGAACCGAATCGGCGGGCCCCACGGAGAAAATCTGGCCGCCCTTGGCCTTTAGCAATTGATTCACTGTTTGCATACGAACGCCCCCTATATCAGCCGTGTCCTACAACTGAACCGCCGCCCATATTGACTATACTCCGGCCTCGCCCGAGGACAAGATCCATGCCGATTCCGCCATTGAAGCCCCCCATCGCCGCGGTGCGCGAGCACACCGTGTCGTCGCCTCACGGCGAACGCCTGGATCCTTACTACTGGCTGCGGGACGACGAACGCACCAATCCCGAAGTCCTGGCATATCTGAGTGCCGAGAATGCCTACCACGCGCAGCACCTCGCGCCCGTCAAACCGCTCGAAGACCGGATTTACACCGAGATCATTGCGCGCCTGAAACAGGACGATTCCACCGTCCCCTACCGCAAGAACGGCTACTGGTACTACATCCGATTCGAACCCGGCAGGGAGCACCCAATCTTTGCGCGGCGCAAGGGCTCGCTCGATGCGCCCGAACAAATCATGCTGGATGCCAATGAACTTAGCGTGGGCCATGAGTACTACCAGATCGGCGATATCGACGTCTCGCCCGACGCCGAGTGGCTGGCCTTTTGTGAAGACACCGTCGGAAGGCGCCGGTACGTCCTGCGCTTCAAAAATCTCCGTACCGGCGAGATCCTGGCCGACACCATAAGCGACGTGGAGCCCGACGTGGCTTGGGCAAATGACAATCGGACGCTGCTGTACATCGAGAAGGACCCGGAGACCCTCCTCGGGCTGCGCGTCAAGAAGCACGTCCTGGGCTCGGATCCCGCAATGGATGCCCTGATCCACGAACAGACCGACTTGACGCTGTACACCGGGATCTCGAAATCCAAGTCCGACCGCTTCCTCTTCATCCACATGGAAGGGACGTTGACTTCGGAGTGGCGTTACGCGGACGCGAGCGATCCGACCCTGTCGTTCAAGGTGTTCCTGCCCGGCCGGCGCGCGCACGAGTACGAGGTCGAGCACCTGCACGATCGTTTCATCATCCGCACCAATTGGCAGGCCCGGAATTTCCGGCTGATGTGGGTGCCGATCGGCAAGGAGGCCTCGCAAAGCGAGTGGCGGGACATCGTTGCGCACCGCGACGACACGTACATCGAGGATTTCGAGGTCTTCGGGCAGTTCATTGCCTTGTCAGTGCGCACCGGCGGCCTGCGGAAAATCGGTATCCAACCCCTGACCTATTCCGGCGCCGCCCCGGCGGGCGCCGCGGCCGCCGCAACCCAGCCCTTCTTCATCGCCAGCGATGAGGCCGCCTATACGATGTTCATTTCCGCCAATCCGGAAATCGATTCCGAGATCCTCCGCTACAGCTACTCGTCGCTGGCAACACCCACGACCGTGTACGACTACAACATGCGGACCGGCGAGAAGACGCTGCTCAAGCGTGACCTGGTGCTGGGCGATTTCGATCCGTCGAATTACGAAACCGAACTGCTGTTCGCACCCGCCCGCGACGGCAAGCGGATTCCCGTATCGCTGATCCACCGCAGGGACTTCGTCCGTGACGGCTCATCTCCGTTGCTGCAATACGCGTATGGATCGTATGGATTGTCCACGGACCCCGGTTTCTCGTCGGCGCGATTCAGTTTGATCGATCGAGGCTTCGTTTACGCGATCGCACATATCCGCGGCGGCCAGGAGATGGGCAGAGCGTGGTACGACGACGGACGCCTCCTTCAGAAGAAAAACTCATTCGCCGACTTCATCGACGTCACTCATTTTCTCGTGTCGCGGGGTTACGCGCACAAGGAAAAGGTGTTCGCGATGGGCGGCAGCGCCGGCGGACTGCTGATGGGCGCCATCGCCAACATCAGTCCGCAGGATTACCGGGGCATCGTTGCCCAGGTCCCTTTTGTCGACGTCGTCACCACCATGTTGGACGACAGCATTCCACTCACCACCAACGAATACGACGAGTGGGGAAACCCGAGCGACGGCACGTCCTACGATTACATGCTGTCCTACTCGCCCTACGACAACGTCCGAGCGCAGGCTTATCCCGCCATGCTGGTGACGACCGGCCTGTGGGACAGCCAGGTGCAGTACTACGAACCGGCAAAGTGGGTCGCCAAGTTGCGAGCACTCAAGACCGACCGCAATCCTCTGTTGCTGCGCGTCGACATGGAGGCCGGTCACGGCGGGAAGTCGGGGCGGTATCAGCGCTACCGCGAAACCGCAATGGAATTCGCGTTCCTCCTGGACCGCTTGAACATCCACGAATGATCGAGCACTCAAAAAAAAGGCGCCGCGAGCGGGGGAAGCTTGATCGCGGCGCCAATTACAACAAACAGAGAGAAACGATAACAATGAAGCAAGCCCCATGCCAATCGGCAGGATCCATCAATTCAATAGGTTACCGACGCCCGCGGCGGTCTGAAGTGACAACATTTGTCACCGAGGTGACATTCGGCGTTCGCAGCCCCGCAAAAGCGGGCTAACCCTGCCGGGGTGGAACCACGACGCAAGCCTGCGACTTCGCCTTCAACGAGCTGCAGAGCTCCCGCGCACGCTTCTCGGTCATTCCGATCGCCTGCAACCGATAAAGGTGCCCGTCCGCCGTTTTTGTGGGCAGCACTGTGGAAGACAGATCCCCCAAGAGAGCGGGATATTCCTTCTGCAGATGGGTCCAGCGCTTGTGCGCCGCGTCCGGCCCTGCTTTGAACGCCCCTAGCTGTACACCGAAGGATCCCGCGGTCGATGGCGCTTTAGCCCCCCCCTTGGGCGCGGCGGCGGCGTTGGACGGCGGCGTTGCGGCCGGTCGCGCGGCCGGCTCGGGCGTCTGTTTCGCACCCGAAGCGGGGGCAGGCGGGCCCGGTTTTTCCGCGGAGTCAGCGCCCGGGGCGGCTCCGGCGGCCGCTCCCGAGGGCGCCTGGGCCAGCGTGAAGTTCTCGACGCGGATGCGCGCTTCCTCCGTCCATTTACCTTCCGGGTATTGTTTCAAGAAGGCCTGGTACGCCTCGGGCGTATCCGCGTCGCGCGCCTTCTGCCAATCCCGCTCCTCGTACAATTCCTTGACTCGTGCCTCCGCCTGGGCCGTGAACTCACCGCTGGGATATTTCTTCAGGAACTGCTCGTAGGCATCCGCCGTGTTGGCTTCCCGGGTCTTCTGCCAGTCGCTCTGTTGGCGACTGCAACCGGCCAAAACGAGCAATACCGCACATAATCCCACAACCAGTTTCCGATTGATCATTTTGTCCAACTCGACTCCCCTAGTTCATTGGAAAAATTGACGTCGCCCGTCATTCTACTGCGATTTTCCTCCGGTGTCGGCGACGCCAAGCTCGTCACAGCACCGCTCCGCCGAATAGGTTATCTACACGGTGATGAGCGAACCTATGCGTCGATTTCTGGAGCGTGCGGCATTGTCCGCGCCGCTGCTCACGTCGCCGACGCCGACCGTGATAGGCGCCGACACCGTTATCGTCGGTAATATCCGGGGCAAGGGTCATTTCGTGGTTTCCGGCGAAATTCACGGCGACGGAGAACTGGACGGCATTCTCCACCTTGCCGTCACCGCAAACTGGCATGGCACGGTTCACGCCGATCAGGCCATCGTTGCGGGTAGAATCACCGGCGGATTGATCGTCAAAGACAAACTCGAGATCGGCTACACCGCGGTGATCCGAGGCCGCGTCAGTGCACGCACCATCGCCATAGCCAAAGGCGCCATCGTCGATGGCGAGATCGAGGTTACGTCGGGCACTCCCGTCGTCGAATTCGAGGAGAAACGCGAAGGGCGTTAGCCGTTGTGCCCCGGCAGCCGCTCGCCATGTCGCTGTTCTCGATTGGCGACAACACGGGACTTTTTGTGTGTTCGCGCTTATTCCCGCATCCTAGGCTTCCGGCAATTCGCGCCTGTTGAAAAAGAAATGAAAGAATACGATGTGATCGTCGTCGGCGGCGGCATACATGGGGCCGGCGTGCTGCAGGCAGCCGCGGCCGCCGGTTACAGCGGCTTGCTCATCGAGCAGCGCGAGCTTGCGAGCGGCACGTCCAGCCGCTCCAGCAAACTGATTCATGGCGGGCTTCGCTATCTCGAGTCCGGTCAATTTGCGCTCGTGCGCGAAAGCCTGCGTGAGCGCGCCATCCTCCTGCGAATTGCCGCCGATCTGGTCGAACTGAAGCCTTTTTTCATTCCCGTCTACCGCGAAACGCGTCGCCGTCCCTGGCAGCTCAAGCTTGGGCTCGGGATGTACGCGCTGCTCGGCGGGTTCAATGCCGGCACACGATTCGGGACGGTCCCGATGCGCGAGTGGGCCGCGCTCGACGGGCTGGATACGCAAGGGCTCGAGGCTGTCATCCGCTATCACGATGCGCAAACCGACGATGCCGAATTGACTCGCGCGGTGGTGCGATCGGCGCAGGAATTCGGCGGTGAACTGGCCATGCCCGCGGACTTCCGAGAGGCGGCTCTGCGGGATGACGGCGTCGATGTGACCTTCGAACGCAACGGCACCGCCGTCGAAGCGCGGGCGCGCGTGCTCGTCAACGCCGCCGGACCCTGGGCGACCCGGGTCGCCCGTGCCGTGCATCCCGCGATCGGGGTGCCCGACGTCGACCTGGTGCAGGGCGCCCATATCGTGTTGCCGCTGCACGTAACCGCCGGGATCTATTACGTCGAAAGCCCCAACGACGGCCGTGCGGTCTTCGTGATGCCCTGGCAGGGCGCGACGCTCATCGGCACCACCGAAACGCCTTACACCGGCGATCCGGACAAGGTACACCCGCTGCCGGAGGAGGAGGATTACCTGCTCACCGTGGCCGCGCATTACTTCCCCGCCGTCCGTTCGATGAACCGTACGCACATCGTGCGACGGTTCGCGGGTTTGCGTGTCCTGCCTGCCGCATCCCAGACCGCATTCGACCGGTCGCGGGAGACCATTTTCACCACCGACCGTGATCCACGGCCGCGCGTCTTGGGCATCTACGGCGGCAAACTCACCGGCTGGAGGGCGGCGGCCGAGCACGTGTTGTCGCGCATCGCCCCGTCCTTGGGTGCTCGGCCCAGGCGGGCGCAGACGGATCAGTTGATATTGAGGAGAACCTGATGGTCACCACGCATGGAACGATCGCAACTCAAGCCTCGCTGGCCTTGCTGGCTGCGCTGGCTGCGCTGGCGGCATTACCCGCTCACGCTGACGACACCTATTTCAGTCCGACGGACGAGCGTGTTCGGATATCGCTCGGCGCCATGCACGTATCCTCTGCCACGAATCTTCGATCCGATAGCTCTGCGGGGGTGCGGGGCACGACCATCAATGGTGAGCGGCAATTCGGTCTGGACGCGTCGGATTTCGAACCTAAATTCCAGGCTATGATCCGCGTCGCCGAGCGTCAGCGGTTGAGCTTCGACTATTTCACGTTGGACCGGTCCGGCAACACCACTCTCACGGGGGCTCCGATCGCATTCCGGGACGTGACTCTGCTGCCCGGCGATCCGCTACAGACGAAATTGAGCCTGCGGTCCCTTGGGATCACCTACGGTTACTCGTTCTGGCACAGCGAGACGCTCGAAATCGCGGGAACGCTCGGCGTGCACGCCACGGATGTCTCGGCCGAGGCCCGGGTCCAGACGCCGACGCGCCATATCATTCAAAACGAAGATGAGGCCGGCCCCATACCGACGCTCGGAATCGACGCGACCTGGGTCGTGAGCAAGCGGTTCTATATTGACGGGCGCGCACAATACCTGAAGGTGAACATCAGCAATCTGGATGGAACCCTTGGCATCTATGAATTGGACGTGCTGTATCGCTATCGTCCCAATGTATCGTTCGCCGTCGGTTATACGGACTTCAGTGCGAAAATCACGTCCACCAAGAGTTCCAAGTCGGGTGTGTTCGACTTCAGCGCCAAGGGACCGGAGATGTTCTTCAGGATCGCGTTCTAATTCCTAGGGACTGGGTTCCGCCACGAACTCGACGCGATTGTTGAACGCGGCCGCTCGGTTCCACTCGCCCGCCGTGAGCGCCTCGGTGCGCTGCGGATAAGGGGAGGCGGGTCGCGCGCTCCCGAGATTCTCGATGACGACACTGATTGCGCCCGCGGTCCGCTGGCGCACACCGGCGACCAAGTTGGCGAAAGCCAGCGACTGACGTGGCTGTCCCGTCAGCGATTCTTCGTACGGATTGCCGACGAGATCGCATTTGCCGACAGGCAAGACCGAACTCGCCGGCGCGAAGCCGTCGGCAGGATTGCCGCTGAGACAAAACAACCCGGCCGCGCTGGTGATCTTCACCACGCCGTGAAATCCCTGGGATTCGAGTTTCACCAGAAAGTCGCGAAGGACCTCGAGACGGCTTCGATCAAATGGTATTTCGCCGTAAGGAACCGGCTCGAGCCGCGATGCCGCCATGCCTCCCGATACGGTCAGCGCCGCGCCCGCCGCCAAGGCGGCCGTCAGATCTTTGACCGTCGTCGCCAGTTCCTGACTCGAGCGTTGCAGCTCCGTGGTTGCGGTTGCCTGCGCCGCGAATTCGGCGCGGGATTTTGCAAGCTCTTCGCGGCTCAAAGCCCAAAAGACCGCGCATGTGGCTGCGATTATCGAGACTACCAGGAGGGCGGCGGCCCAGGGCCAGTCTTGCCGCTTCGGAGCGGCAACGGGCGGCAGTGGCGGCTCCAGTGGCGGCGCGGAAATGGTTTCGCGAACATCGCTGACGATTCTCGCCGCAAAGCTGTCGAGGCTGGCCACGATGAACCGGCGAATATCCGCCGACTGTTCCTTGATGATCGCTTCCATGCGGCGTGGCCAGTCCGCGGGCGGCGGCCGCATGTCGCCGATTCCGGCGGCCACGGCAGACGGCCGCCCCGCCGAAGACCCCGCGACCTCGCTGCCGCGGATGGCCTCCCCATCGATTTCCACCGGCGCCAGCGCGGATTCGGCAGTATCTCGGCGATCCGGGAGCAGGTGCAATTCGTACAGCACTTTCGACACGTCGACGGGACGCACCTGTTTCGGGAGTACCCCCATCGCGCCCAGCGCCCGCGCCTGACCCACGTACAACTCCCCTTCTTGCGAGGTGTACATCATGATCGGAATGGTCGCCGTCAGCGCGTTGCTCTTGATGGCCTTCACGGCTTGCAATCCATCCATGCCGGGCATGAGATGGTCCATGAAGATTGCGTCGGGCCGGTTGCTGTTCAGGTATTCGATGGCCTGCTCGGCGGACTCGGCCATGTCGACTTCGACGTCGTACTTCTCGAGCATGCGGCTCAAGATCACGCGGGCCGACTTCGAGTCGTCGACGACTAATGCACGTTTGCGCGCCATGAGGCTATTTTACCGCGGTCCGTACGATCCCAAGTCCTTATAGGCTTAGGTCCGTACAGACCATGTCTGTACAGACCGTATCCGACTTCAGGCGGGCTCCGAACCCGGCGCTTCCTTGTTCTGGGCAATCCATGTCAGCGCAGATTCCACATCGGCAAGTTCGCTGGCGGTAAAACCCTCGATTCTCACACCCGTAGCTTCAGCCTTTTTCTTGGCTAGTTCCGCGCTTGCGACCGTGTGTATCCACACGAGACCGCGACGCACCTTGGCCGTAAATTTCTGCTGCTTTTCTTCGGTCATCAGTGATCTCCTTCAAATTATCCAAAACCCGCCCGGCACGATACACGACTGGGAGCCTGTCTGAGTATTCTACGTGAGCCGCGTAGAATACTCAGACAGGCTCCTGCTACGGCCCCGATACCGCGCGATCCAGACGAGCACTGTAGGCGTTCAGTGCGCGGGCGACCACCCCAATGTATTGATTGGCCTCGTCCCAACGCCGCTCCTCGATGGCTTCGCGAATTCCCGGGAGCGTCTTCACGCCGTAGCCCGTATGCATTCCCGGGGCGTAAATCATATGCTGGTACCACTCGCGGCCGGGTAGTCCGTGTGGGTCGGCCAGAGTTTGCTCGAGTCCCGCCAGCGCCGCGTTGAGCCGGCCCTGATTCGGTGCATCTTCGTCGGCCGCCAGGCGTTTGTACCTCGCGTCGAAGGCGCCGGCGCTCACCCGGAGTCGTTCGACGGCATTGTCGAGATCGGCGAAGCTCAGGTACGGAACCTCGTCCACGCGCGGCGGCGCAGAGCGCGGCACCCGCGGATCCATGGCGAGTACAAATGCCCGATCGTCCAACAACTTGGAGAGTTCGCCGGACCTCGTGCGCATGCCGTCGATCAGCTTGTGCAACTCGTCGTCGTAGCCGGCCACGGCGCTCGCGAAATCGCTTTCGAGCGCGGGGAGAATATCCGCTTGCGCCGCACGCAGTACGATCCTGCCCGTCACCTGCGCCAGCGCGACCCCGTATTCGAACGTCGGGTCGACGAACCGCCGAAAATGATCGAACGAGTCGTAGGCCGAGTGGTAAACCCCGTAGTCCGCTTCGCCGTGGAACTCCACGTTCAAGGAATTCACGCCCAGATGCTGGAGGAATGGTGTGTAGTCCGAGCCGGACCCCAGCGCGCCCAGCGGCAATTCGGCGCCCGCGTCGACACCGTGGCCGGCTTCATATCCCGCAACTCGTCGAGCCGCCAGCGCCCGCGTCTGCACGGAAGCGCCGGTCTCGGGGTCTTTCACGTCGCGGGCCGCCTCGTTGACGAAATGCTGCAAAGAGTGGCTGCCTTCCAAATCCAGCGTGCCGCGGCTGTTCATATCGGAGTTGATATAAAGCACCGCCTTTGCCTTCAGTTCCGCGGCGTGGGCTTCGACCCATTCGGTCGAACCGAGCAGTCCCGGCTCTTCTCCGTCCCAACTCGCGTAGACCAAGGTGCGCCGCGGCTTCCAGCCTTCCTTGACGAGCTTGCCGATCGCCTTTGCTTCGGCCATCAGCGCCACGTGTCCCGAGAACGGGTCGGCGGCGCCGAACACCCAGGCATCATGATGATTGCCGCGAATGATCCAATGATCAGGTTCTTCGGTGCCGGGAATTCTTGCTATGACATCGTAGACGGGCTTCTGATGCCAATCAGAAAGCACCTTGAGATGGACCCGCGCCGGCCCAGGCCCGAGGTGGTAAGTGAGCGGCAAGGCGCCGCGCCACGTGGCCGGCGCCACCGCCCCGCCGAGCGCGGCGAGCAGGGGTTCAGCGTCCGCGTAGGAGATCGGCAGCACCGGGATTTTCAAGATGGTCCTGGCGTCTTTCACGGCCAGTCGTTTGACCCCCGGCGTCGAACCGGCGCCCGGCGTGAGCGGGTCGCCGCTGTACAAGGTCAAATCCTGGACCGAGCCGCGCTGCACACCGTCACGGGGACGATAGCCACCTCGCGGATAAGCGTCGCCGACCCCATAACCGTCATCACGGGGATCCGAATAAATCAAACAGCCGACGGCGCCGTGCTCGTACGCGAGCTTCGGCTTGAGTCCGCGCCATCCGCCGCCGTAGCGAGCGATGACGATCCGGCCTTTGACGCTCAGATTGCGCCGCTCGAGCTCCGCGTAATCGTCCGGCATTCCCTGATTGACGTAGACCAGTTCGGCGGTGACATCGCCGTCCGCGCCGTACACATTGTAGGGCGGCAGCTCGTCTTGGGTTTTCTCCGAGGTCCCATCTCCTTTCACCGGCGGCTCACGCAGCTTGGCGGCAAAATGCGTGGGCGCGATCAATTCCACGGCCTCCTGGCGCGGGGTCGGATATAGAACGGTGAATTCCTCGATGGAGGCATCCCACCCCCATTCGCGGAATTTCTTCAAAATGAATTCCGCGTTCGCCTTGTCGTGAGCGCTGCCGACATGGTTGGGAGCCCTGGTCAGCTGCTCCATCCACGAACGAAGTTCCGCCGGGGCCAGGTCAGCGTCGAAGCGCTGTTCGAGCCTCCGCTGTTCGGCTGCGGTCCGGGCTGAAAAACCCAGCAACGCGTCCGTGCCGCCACCCGGCTCCGCGGCGGCGATCAGTGTCGCAAGCGCTCCCGTCAGCAAGGCGCCGCATCGGCGGGTAGACACCTCCAGCATGCTCATCTCCTCAATCGCGTATGCCGGTGCCCCGGTTCAAAAGAGTCACCGCCAATACGAACATCGAGGTGACAGCTCCAATCATGATTCCGTACGCCAAGCGCAGATCGACGTCCGTCGTGCCCAAAAAGCCGTAACGGAAAGCACTCACCATGTACAGAATGGGATTGACGTGCGCCGCAACGTGGGCCCAGTTGGGGAGCATATTGGTCGAATAGAATACGCCGCCGAGATACGTGAGCGGCGCCAGCACGAACGTTGGGAACCAGGATATTTGATCGAAGTTCTTCGCAAACAAGGCGTTGATGAATCCGCCGAGTGAAAATACCGCGCTGGTGAGCAGCACGGCGGAAACGATCGCAAACGGGTGCGCCACTTGGAGCCGGGTGAAAAAGAACGCAACCAGGGTTACGACGGAGCCGACCAGCAGCCCGCGCAACATGCCGCCGGCGATATATCCGCTCAATATCAGCCAGTTCGGCATCGGCGACACCAGGAGTTCCTCGAGATGCTTGCCGAATTTGGCGCCGAAAAAGGACGATACGACGTTGCCGTAGGAATTGGTGATGACGGTCATCATGATGAGCCCGGGGGCGATGAACTGCATGTACTCATAGCCGCCGACCTGGCCCACCCGCCTACCGATAAGGCTGCCGAAGATCACGAAATACAGCGTCGCAGTCACGACCGGCGGGACGATGGTCTGTCCCCAGATGCGTACGATCCGGTTGAACTCCCGAATGATGATGGTCGAGAATCCCACCCACTCGGCGCGCGCACGGGATGCGGCCGCCATGGTATTAGGAGCCCGCATCAGAATTCTTCGTGGCCGCGACGGCGGCGCGGGCGCTGACGTCGACCAGGCGAACGAAGAGTTCTTCCAGCCGATTCACCTTGTTCCGCATGCTGTTGACTTCGATGCCCTGCGCCGAGAGCCGCGCGAAGATTTCATTCAAATTCTGTCCCTTCGACACTTCGACCTCGAGCGTATGGTCGTCGGCGAGCGTGGCGCGGAATCCCGGAATGTCCGGCGGCTCGGACAGTGAATTGCCCAGATTGAGGACGAAGATTTCAGTCTGCAATTTACGCAGCACATTCATCATGGAATCGCGCTCGATGATGCGCCCTCCCTCGATGATCGCGATGTTGCGGCACAGATTTTCGGCCTCCTCCAGGTAATGGGTGGTCAGGATGATGGTCGTTCCCCGCGCGTTCAGATCCCGCAGGAACTCCCACATCGAGCGGCGAATTTCGATGTCCACCCCCGCGGTCGGTTCGTCCAGTATCAACAATCGCGGCTCGTGCATCAGCGCGCGGGCGATCATGAGACGGCGCTTCATGCCACCGGAAAGAGATCGCGCTATCGAATTACGGCGCTCCCACAATTGCAGCTGCTTCAGATATTTCTCGGCGCGTTGTCTGGCCAGGGGTCGCGGAATCCCGTAGAAGCCGGCCTGGTTCACGACGATGGTGAACACCGACTCGAACATGTTGAAATTCACCTCCTGCGGCACCACGCCGATGCAGGACTTCGCCGTCTCGAGTTCGCGGTCCATGTCGTGCCCGAAGACCGCGACGGCACCGCTGGTTTTGTTGACGAGCGATGTGACGATGCCGATCGCGGTGGTCTTGCCGGCGCCATTGGGGCCGAGCAGCGCGAAGAAATCGCCTTCGGCCACTTCGAGGTCGATGCCTTTGAGCGCTTTGATGCCGTTTTTGTAGACCTTGGTGAGCTGGCGCAGGGCGAGGGCTTGCATAAGAGCCGCGTAGACTAAACCTCGCGAGGCACCCCCCGCAACTCGACGCGATGTTCCCACGGCTTTGGATCGTCACTGAAGGTGCTCGAGCTCAGGCGCGCCGCCGCGGCAAGTTGCAATCCATACAGCTGAATCCTGCGCAGGTTTGCCGGATTCGGCCGGGAAGCGGCTCCGGTCAAGGCGCTCCAGTAAGCGGCGCAGTTGTTCCATCTTGCGGTCAGGTGGCCGGCTCCCGATTCGGCCAGGGAGGGGAGGCGGTCGATGGTTGCCTCCCGGAATGCGGCTGCCGTGGCCTCATGCATGCCGAGCAGCAGTTGCGCGGCAAGCGTGGTGGTGGATGCGACGTGCCACGCAAAGAACAGCGCCAGCCGGACGAACTCCAGTGTGTTCCCGTCCACGGCCATCCCCTCGGCGACGCCGCCCGCAGCCGCGGCTCGCAGGCGCGTCCGCCAATAGCCGTCGTCGTGAAAGCGCAGATCGAACAAGGCGTAGGGACAGTTCGCCGCCGCGGACTTCTGGACCGCGGACAAGGGAGCGACCCCGGCGGACAACGCTGCGGATAACCCCCGTCCCGGCGTGTTCCAGCCGCCGGACTGTCCCACGACGAGGTCAAGAAAGCGGTGGTTCAGTTCGCGCACGGATCCCTGCATTTCGGCAGAAAAATGCGCCGCTCGCAGCCAAGTTCCGACGTGTGCATCCAGCATAAACGCCCCGCTACGTAACCCGCGCCAACACCCCGGATTCGGGAATTTCTCGCATTCCTGCGTGAACGCAGCGGCGTGCGAGCTTGTACCCCTTTGCAAATACGCTAACTTTGTGATTAATTTCTGTCAAATTCTTTTTGAGGCTGAATCACACGAATTGCACAATCGAAGGAGCCGACCATGAGAGTGTCCGATGATCGATATACGCGGGACCGCGAGCGGCTGGATCTAGCACTGCGATTGATACACCACGAGGCGCGTACCTTTACCATTCGGCAGTGGACCGGACTCAGCGATGATCGCATCCGGAAGTTGTACCGCAGCTATTGTCTGGATCAGGCCGCCCGGCGGGTCCTAAGGCACCGCGGCAAGTCTCCGCGGCAGGCCGCCTACTTCTTCAAGAGTGCCGAATTGAATTTCCATGCCTCCCAGTTGACGAGCTTGTTCGTCGTTTGCGGCCTGCTGCGCGGCTCGGATCTGGAACTCGAGTCCCGATACCGGGTCGGGTCTCTCGAGTCGGGAATGCTGCTCTGTCAGGCGTACGAGGCCTACGTGGAGTTTCACACGCCCGCGAGCATTTCCTTCGAACACGCATGGTTCTTGCTGATGGCGCTTTCCCGCCGCGACGAACTCGGCGTGGCCCGTTGCAACGCGTGCGGGGGCGTGCGTTTGCGCGACCTGCTTGCAAAACGCCGGCTGGGCTGCGGCAATTGCGAATCGGGGGATTTCAACGCGGCCGCGGAAGCCATCGAATGCGCCGCGCCCTGCTAGAATCCGGGCATGCAGAGAAGAAACGTATTCGCGGGTCCCTACGTGGATCGGGTTGCTCACCTGCGCCACGATGCGGCGTGGTTCGCGAGTGCTCTCGCCGATGCAGGAAGCCGTGTGGTACCCGTATGGAATTCGCGCAGTCTCATCGCCCATGGCGAAACGCCGCGCGCCGCGTTTCCGACGCTCGGCGAGATCGCGGGCGGACGGCAGGATCCGGATGCGCTGGTTCTATTGGGCCGCGTCGCCGATACGAACTTCTTTGCCTACGAGTTCGAAGGCATCGATCCACCGCAATTCGCCGACGGCGCGCGCTTCGAGGATCTCCGTTTGGTCGCATCGCTCCTGCCGCCCGACGAGGCCGGCTTGCTGGGCTATGCTCGTGCGATGATCTCGTGGCGGCGTCGCCACCGCTTCTGCGGAAGTTGCGGAACCAAGACGCTCCCGGCCAGGGGCGGGCATGTTCTCGTGTGCACCAATCCCGGATGCCGCCATGAACAGTTCCCGAGGCTGGACCCTGCCATCATCGTACTGGTGAGCGACGGCGAGCGCGCGCTGCTGGGCCGGCAGGCGTCCTGGCCGATCGGCCGGTATTCCACCATCGCGGGCTTCGTGGAACCTGGAGAATCGCTGGAAGATGCCGTGGCGCGCGAAGTATTCGAGGAAACGGGGGTCAAGGTCGACGCCATCGAATATCACTCGTCGCAGCCCTGGCCCTTTCCCTCATCCCTCATGTTGGGATTCACCGCGCACGCGGTGACCCACACCATCGAGCTGCGCGACGACGAATTGGAAGATGCCCGATGGTTCGCACGTTCTGAAGTGGCGGCCGGGGTGCCGCTCTTGCCTCCCAATCAGTCGATATCCTTCAGTCTCATCGAACATTGGTTCGACGCCGCCGGCGAACGGCCGGGCGGCGTACCGCCGTTGCGCCAGATCCTGGGAGTCGCGTCCTGGCCGCAATCGCGATAGGCGGCCTATCCACTCTGGCTTTCATGCTCGGCGCCGCATTTCTCGCCGGATTCGTCGATTCCATCGTCGGCGGCGGCGGCTTGATTCAGGTTCCGGCGCTTCTGGCGGGATATCCGAATGTCGCTCCCCAAGAGCTGCTCGGCACCAACAAGCTGGCCAGCATCTGCGGCACCGGCAGCGCCGTTTACCGTTATGCGCGATTCGTGCGGATTCCGTGGCGCTCGCTGCTGCCCGCCGCCGTTCTGGCGTTCTTGGCCGCGCTGGCCGGCGCCAGTTTGGTCAGCAGGGTACCGGCGGCGGTATTCCGCCCGTTGGTGCCCATCATGCTGGTGGGTGTGCTGGCCTACGTGCTGTGGCGCAAGGATCTCGGCGCGGTCCATCGGCCCGCTATCTTGAGCCGCCGCCGCAGCGTTCTCGCATCGGCGGGGATCTTCGTCATCGGGCTCTATGATGGATTCTTCGGTCCCGGCACCGGAAGTTTCTTGATGCTGCTGTTCATACGGGTGCACGGGTTCGATTTCCTGCACGCATCCGCGGCTGCCCGCCTCATCAATGTCGCGACCAATGCCGGGGCCCTGGTGTATTTCGGGGTGCACGCCGAAGTCCACTGGGCATTGGGACTTTGCCTGGGTGTTTGCAACGCCTCGGGCAGCATCGCGGGCATCAGAACAGCCCGACGCCACGGCGTAGGTTTCGTGAGAA
>JAXDQI010000007.1:0-38703 GCA_034667965.1 Gammaproteobacteria bacterium | reverse complement strand
CTCAAATTGAACGATTCGGCGCTGCACTTCGAACCTGAAGTGTCGACCGCGCTGGGGTTCGGATTTCGCTGCGGGTTCTTGGGACTGCTGCACATGGACATCGTCCAGGAGCGGCTCGAGCGCGAATATGATTTGGACCTCATCACCAGCGCGCCGACCGTCATCTACGAAGTGCTGCTCACGGACGGCACCGTGACCAACGTCGACAATCCCACCAAACTGCCGCCCCAGGACCGGATCTCCGAGCTGCGCGAGCCGATCATCATCGCGAATATCCTGGTGCCACCCGAGCACGTGGGCGCCGTGCTCACGCTGTGCAGTGAAAAGCGCGGCATGCAGAAGAAAATGCTGTTCCTCGGGAGCCAGGTGTCGTTGCAATACGAACTGCCGCTGGCCGAAGTGGTGCTCGATTTCTTCGACCGCCTCAAATCGGCGAGCCGCGGCTACGCCTCGTTCGACTACGAGTTCAGCCATTTTCAAGCGGCACCGCTGGTCAAGCTCGACGTCCTCATCAACGGCGATCCCGTGGATGCATTGTCGCTCATCGTCCACCGCGACAACTCCTATGCGCGAGGCCGGGAGCTGGTCGACAAGATGCAGGAGCTCATCCCGCGGCAGATGTTCGACATCGCCGTGCAGGCGGCGATCGGCGCCCACATCATCGCGCGCGCCAGCGTCAAGGCGATGCGCAAGAACGTGCTCGCCAAGTGCTACGGCGGCGATATCACGCGCAAGCGCAAGCTGCTCGAGAAGCAAAAGGCCGGCAAGAAACGCATGAAGCAGGTCGGGCAGGTTGAAATTCCGCAGGAGGCGTTTCTGGCCGTCCTGCAAGTCGGCAAGAAGTCGAGTTGATGCTGCCTTAGTTCTACCCTCAAGAATACATAAAGTTGGGAGTCTTTCGTGAGTGACGGCGATACCGTGTTCATCGTTTTATTGTGTGCGAGCCTGGCTTGCGTGCTGGTGATTCTCATCGACGGCTGGGTGCTGCGGCCGCGACGGGATCCGAGTGCCACCAGCATCGAAGAGCCGTTGCTGCCGAAGGCGGCGGGCTATGCGCTCGTCGTGCTGGCGCTCGGCATGCTCTGGCGGCTGTTTCGCTACGAAGCGGTCGACTTCAGCTTGATGCTAGTGGTGGTGGGCGCCGTCTCGGGCGTGATCTGGGGTCTGGACCGGCTGTTCTTCGCCCGTCGGCGCAATCTCGCCGCGGCTTCCGCCGGCACGCCGGCAGAGCGGGTGCGCGAACCTGTCGCCGTCGAATATGCCCGCTCATTCTTTCCGGTCATCGTGTTGGTGTTGGTGATCCGGTCGTTCTTGTTCGAACCGTTTCGCATTCCCTCGGATTCGATGATGCCGACCCTGTTCGACGGGGACTTCATCTTCGTCAGCAAATATTCGTACGGTCTGCGGCTCCCGGTCAGCAATACGCTGCTGATACCGACCGGTTCGCCGCAGCGCGGCGACGTGATTGTTTTTCGGTTGCCGCCCAATCCGAAGATCAATTACATCAAACGTTTGGTTGGACTGCCGGGCGACCGGATCCGGGTCAATTCGGCGAATCAGCTCTATGTCAACGATGTACCCATGCCGCAGCAGCCGGGCCCCGCGTATGCCGGTCCGAAGCAGGACATGTGGAACTATACCGGGGTCGCGACGGCCACCGAGACGCTGGGGGCCAAGCGTCACCTCGTCATGTTCGCCAACGGGGGCGTCAAGGAGGGTGAGTGGGTGGTGCCGGCAGGTCACTACTTCTTCATGGGCGACAACCGCAATAACAGCAAGGACAGTCGCTGGCTGGACGAGCCCGACGCGCCGGGATTCGTCCCCGAGCGGAATTTGGTCGGTAAAGCGGTGAGAATCTGGCTTAATCTCGATACTCGTGACGGACCTCTCTGGAGGCGGATCGGAACTGCGATTCAATAGCGACAGATTAAGGAGGATTCCATGCGCCTGAATCAATTGACAAGCCACCGCCGACCCGTCATGCGCGGCCGTCAACGCGGAATGACGTTCATCGGGCTCCTTTGCATTCTCGCGCTGGTGGGCCTCATCGGCTACGCCGGACTGCGATTGGTGCCGCTCTACCTGAACTACATGAAGGTCGCTCGCAGCATGGACGCCACGGCATCCGAGCTCAAAAGCGACAATCCGGACCCGGGCGCCATCCGGCGTTCGCTTGAGAAGCACTGGCAGATCGAAGACATTTCCACCGTCGAGGCGAAAGAAGTGGAAATCGTCAAGAACGAGGGCGGCGTCTCCTTGCACGTGGCCTATGACGATGCGGCGCCCTACATCGACAATGTGTCGCTGTCGGTGCATTTCGACAAGACCGTGAAGGTGCAGTGATTCCCCCGCACATATCCGACGGAATCCTGAGCTGGGTGGAAAGTTCGTTCGGCTATACGTTCGTGCAACCCTCACTGTGCCATGCGGCATTGACCCACCGCAGCGCCGGCGCAGACCATAATGAGCGCCTGGAGTTTCTGGGCGATTCGATTCTCAATTGCAGCGTCGCGCGACTGCTGTACGACGCCAACCCCGACGCCGACGAGGGGGCTTTGTCCCGCTTGCGGGCGACGCTCGTCAACGGCGAGACCTTGGCGCAGGTTGCCCAGCAGCTGGGTCTGGGTGAGCATCTGCGGCTGGGGCAGGGCGAACTGAAATCCGGCGGCTTCCGCCGAGCGTCGATTCTGGCGGATACCTTGGAGGCCATTTTGGGCGCGATTTTTCTCGATTCCGGATTCGAATCGGCGGCAGCAGTGGTCCAGCGCATCATGGGGCCGCGGATATCGGGCCTGCCGGCGGCACATCTGCTGAAAGATCCCAAGACGCGGCTACAGGAAGCTCTGCAGGCGCACGGACTCGCGCTGCCCGTATACACCCTGACCGCGGTTACGGGCGATGCCCACGCTCAATCGTTCACGGTGATGTGCGAGGTACCGATCTTCGAATTGGCGGCGGTGGGCGAGGGCGGCAGCCGTCGTCGCGCCGAACAATTGGCGGCGGCGAAGCTATTGGAGCTTCTGCCCGCTGAGATATTGCCGCCGGATGGTCGGCCTCCCGACATGCGTAAATCCTCGTGAACCTGCCCACCTTTCGCGCCGGCCATGTGGCCATCGTGGGCCGGCCCAATGTGGGCAAATCGACCTTGGTCAATGCGCTGGTGGGCCGCAAGGTGACCATCGTGACCGCCAAGCCGCAAACCACGCGCCATCGCATCTTGGGCGTCGTGACCCGTCCCGAGGCCCAGCTCGTACTCATCGACACGCCGGGGCTGCATGAATCGACCCGCCGCGTCATGAACCAGTATATGAACCGCGTGGCGATATCCTCCTCGCAGGATGCGGATGTCATTTTGTTCGTCATCGAGGCGATGAACTTCACGGACGAGGACCGCTGGGTGTGGGAGCGCGTACGCGGTCTCAAGCAGCCCTTGTTCCTGGTCATCAACAAAGTCGATCGGGTATTCCCGAAGGAGAAACTCCTGCCGTTTCTCGAGGAGATGACGGAGCGCGTACCGGCATCCGGTATCGTGCCGATCTCGGCCCTCGAATCCGACAATCTGGTCCGGTTGGTCGATGTGGTCGGGTCGCGTCTGCCGTTGTCCCCGCCGCTGTTCGCTGCGGACGTCCTGACGGATCGCGACGAGCCGTTTCACGCAGCCGAGGTGGTGCGCGAGAAACTGACGCTCAAACTTCGCGAGGAATTGCCCTACGGCATCAACGTACAGATCGAACGGTTCGCCGACGAGGACAACCGGATCATGATCAATGCGGTGATCTGGGTGGAGCGCGCCGGACAAAAGGCCATCGTCATCGGACAAGGGGGCGAGCGGCTCAAGGAAATCGGACGGCTCGCGCGAATCGAGCTCAACGATTTATGGCAGCGCTCGGTGCATCTGGAGCTCTGGGTGAAGGTCAAGGAGAATTGGGCCGACAGTGAAATGGCTCTGCGGCAATTCGGCTACGATAGCCTGTGATGCAAGAGCATGGGCACCGGTAACTGACTGAGGGCGACGCCATCAACACCTCCGGGAACAGTATTGGGCGGCGCGTGTCGTTGGCCCCAGCCTATATCCTGCACCAGTACGCCTATCGGGACACCGGTAGGATTCTCGAAGTGTTCACCGCGGAACACGGCAGGTTGACCTTATTCGCACGCGGCGCGTCCGGCGCGAAATCCACACTCAAGGGCATCCTCCGGCCGTTTCAGCGCCTGCTCCTGTCCTGGTCCGGCAAGACCGAGGCCTGCGCCTTGAGTGGGGCGGAAATCGACGGCATTCCGACCAACTTGAGGAAAGAGCGACTCATGAGCGGCTTCTATTTGAATGAGCTGCTTCTCAAGCTCACGGAGCGCTGGGATCCGCACCCTGGAATTTTTTTCTCGTATGCGGCTTGCATCGAGGCGCTGTGCGCGGGCGAAGGCGAAGAGGCGGTTTTGCGGCGTTTCGAGAAGCGACTGCTGAATGACCTGGGGTATGGACTGCAGCTGACGACGACGGATGACGGCCTGCCGGTCGAAGCCGATCGCTATTACCGTGTAGCGGCGGAACGCGGCCCGCAGGCCTGCGTCGCCGAATCCCCGGGCGCCGTGTATGGACGGTCCTTGACGGATCTCGAGGCGGAGGACTTTGGGGACGCGCGTTCGTTGCGGGACGCCAAGCGCGTGCTGCGTGCGGCCATCGATTCCTGCCTCGACGGCCGCTCCTTGAAATCGCGCGAGGTCATGTTGGCGCTACGGCAGACGCGGCAGTCGAGGCAGCGGGACGCCCGATTGCAGCAGGGAGAGGAGATGTGAGCGGACCCAATCCGGCCGGCACGGGCATCGCGCTCGGTGTCAACATCGATCATGTGGCGACCTTGCGGCAGGCGCGCCGCGGAAAATATCCCGATCCGGTGCAGGCCGCGCTGCTGGCCGAGCAGGCGGGAGCGGACAGCATCACCCTCCATCTACGCGAGGACCGGCGGCACATTCAGGACCGCGACGTCACCGTGATGCGCGAGGCTCTGCAAACCCGGATGAACCTGGAGATGGCGGTTACCGACGAGATGATCGGCATCGCGCGGCGCGTCTTGCCCCAGGACTGCTGCCTGGTGCCCGAATCGCGCCGGGAAATCACCACCGAAGGTGGCCTCGACGTTGCCGGCCAGCTCGAGCGCGTGGCGGAGGCGTGCCGGGCGCTGGGATCGTCGGGAATCCGCGTGTCCCTGTTCATCGACCCGGACGCCGCTCAGGTGGAGGCGGCGCAGCGTGTCGGAGCTCCCGTGGTGGAACTGCATACCGGAACCTATGCGGACGCCGGCGGGGCGGCTCGAGCACGTGAGTTCGAACGCTTGCGAGGCGCTGCGAAACTGGCGGCCTCGCTCGGGATCACGGTCAATGCGGGACACGGGCTCAACTATCACAACGTGGAACCGATTGCGGCGATCCCCGAAATCGTCGAGTTGAACATCGGGCACGCCATCGTGGCGCGCGCGATATTCGACGGGCTGCCGAAGGCCGTGCGCGACATGAAGGACTTGATGCGCGCGGCGCGGCGATGATATTCGGAATCGGAATCGATGTGCTGAAAGTGGATCGAATAGAGCGGGTGTTCAAGAAACACGGCGAGCGGTTCGTCGGCCATTTGTTGATGCCCGAGGAACGGGTTCAGCTCGAGCGAACCGCGCGGCCGGTGCGTTTTCTGGCCATGCGATTCGCCGCGAAGGAGGCCATCGTGAAGGCCATGGGGACCGGATTTGCGCACGGTGTGTGGATACGCGACGTCGGCATCGTCCAGAATTCCTGGGGCAAGCCCGAAGTGGTGTACTCCGAACGCGGCGCGCGGGTGCGTGATGGTCTCGGCATCGGCGACGGGCACGTGACGCTGACCGACGAGGCCGGCCTGGTGGTGGCTGTCGCGGTTCTGATGCGGCGCCCTGCCGGCGCGCCTTGACCTTTCCGAAATGAATACCCTGGTTTTTGACATCGAAACCGTGCCCGATACGGATCTGGGCCGCCGTATTCACGGACTCGACGGCCTGTCCGACGAACAAGTGGCCGAGGTCATGTTCACAAAAAGGCGGCAGGAGACGGGCAGTGATTTCCTATCCCACGAACAGCATCGGGTGGTCGCGATCTCGGTGGTGATGCGGTCCCGGGACACGCTGAAGGTGTGGAGCCTCGGGGAGGAGGGCTCGTCGGAAAAGGACCTGATAGAGCGCTTTTTCGATGGTCTGGAAAAATTCACTCCGGATCTGGTGTCGTGGAACGGTGCCGGCTTCGACTTGCCGGTACTGCACTACCGCAGTCTTCTGCACAGCGTGACCGCGGCCCGCTACTGGGAAACCGGGGATGGCGATAGCAGCTTCAGATACAGCAACTACCTGAGCCGCTTCCATTGGCGGCACGTTGATTTGATGGACGTGCTATCCGGATTCCAGGGCCGCGGGCGCGCGAGTCTGGACGCTGTGGCGACACTGCTGGGTTTTCCGGGAAAGGTTGGCATGCACGGTTCCCAGGTCTGGCAGGTGTACCTGCAGGGGGGACTTGCCCGGATCCGCGATTATTGCGAGACGGACGTCCTGAATACATATCTCGTCTACCTGCGCTTCCAGCTGCTGCGCGGCCACTTGAATGCCGCGGAGCACTCCGGCGAAATCGCGCGAGTCCGGAAACTACTGACGGATTCGGGCGGGGCGCATTGGAAAGAGTTTGCCGCTGCATGGCCCGCGATTTGAAGCTCGGCGAGATTCAGGAGGCTGATGTCGTGGACCTCGCGCACGACGGCCGGGGGATCGCCCGGGTGGAGGGTAAGGCGATATTCATCGAGGGCGCATTGCCTGGGGAGCGCGTGCGCTTCCGCGTATTCAAACGGCGCAGGCAACTGGACGAGGCAGGTTTGGTCGATGTGCTCCGGGCATCGCCGGACCGCGTCATACCCAGATGCGCGCATTATGGGATCTGCGGTGGCTGTTCACTGCAGCATCTGGCGCCGGCGGCGCAATTGGCCGCCAAGCAGCGGCAGTTGCTCGACAACCTCGAACGCATCGGCCGGGTGACGCCGGAACGTGTGTTTGCGCCGCTCGAGGGCCCGGAATGGGCCTATCGAAGGCGCGCCCGGTTGGGCGTGAAGTATGTTCACAAGAAGGGTCGGGTACTCGCCGGGTTTCGCGAACGTGAGAAGCCGTATATCGCGGACATTCGCCGCTGCGAGGTACTTCTCGAGCGGTTCGCCGGACTACCGGAGCACCTGGCCACCCTGGTCGAGACCCTGTCGTTGCGCGATCAGATCCCACAAGTCGAAGTCGCCGCGGGCGACCCTGGGGTCCCGGGCGACAATTCGGCGGCACTGGTATTCCGGGTGATGGACGTGCCGACCCCGCAAGATCTCGAGAAACTGGAGGCATTCGGCCGCCGGCACGCCGTGCAGATCTTTCTGCAGCGCGGTGGGCTCGACACGGTCAGGCCCTTGCATGAGGGGTACGCCGCACTTTCCTATTCAGTCGATGAGAATCGCGTCACGCTCGAGTTCGGAGCGGTCGACTTCATCCAAGTCAACCGGGATATCAATGTCTCGATGGTGAAGAGAGCCATGGAACTCCTGGAGCCGACCTCGACCGACTCGGTCCTGGATCTCTTTTGCGGGCTGGGTAATTTTACGTTGAGCTTGGGGAAGCGCGCCCTGCGGGTGGTGGGGGTGGAGGGCGACGCGGCCTTGGTGACCAAGGCCCGAGCCAACGCCGCGCGCAATGGGATCGTCAATGCGAGCTTTCATGCGGACAACCTCTTCGAGCCTGCCCGAGTCGGAGCATGGGCCCAGGATCGCTACGATTTGGTGCTTTTGGACCCTCCAAGGGCGGGGGCCGCTGAAATCCTGGAACGTATGCCACATTGGCGACCGCGCCGCCTCGTGTATATTTCGTGTCATCCAGGGAGTTTGGCGCGGGATGCTGGGATCTTGGTGGGTGCCCAAGGGTTCAAGCTGACCGGTGCAGGGGTGATGGATATGTTTCCGCATACGACGCATGTCGAATCGATCGCGGTCTTCGAGCGAGGCGTATGAGCCTGGGCCCGCTCATGGTCGATATTTCAGGGACCGAATTGAGTCCAGAAGACGTCGATGTCCTGGGTCACCCCCTGGTCGGCAGTGTCCTGCTGTTTACCCGCAACTATCGAAATCCGGACCAGCTTGGAGCCCTGACCGCGGCCATTCGGGCGGTACGGAGTCCGCATCTCATGATCGCGGTCGACCACGAAGGCGGTCGCGTACAGCGCTTTCGGGAGGGGTTCACCAAGCTCCCGCCCTCGCGGCCTTTGGGCCGACGGTTCGACGAGGACCGCCACGACGCCTTGACGTTGACCCGCTCCGTCGCCTGGCTCATGGCCAGCGAGTTACGAAGCGTGGGGATCGACTTCAGTTTCGCACCCTGCGTCGATCTCGACTACGGCGTAAGCGAGATCATCGGCGATCGCTCGTTCCATCGAAATCCCGAGACCGTTGCTGCGCTGGCGGCGGCCTACCTCATGGGCATGCGCGAGGCAGGCATGGCGGCGGTCGCCAAGCATTTTCCCGGTCACGGCGCTGTGGTGGCCGATTCGCACGTGGCTCTGCCCGTGGACCGGCGCGACTTTGTCGACATGGACGATGACCTCCGGCCCTACCGGATGCTCATCGAGAATAATCTCCCCGGGATCATGGCTGCCCACGTCGTCTATCCCGCCATCGACGACTTGCCGGCCAGCCTGTCGAGGCGTTGGATCACGGACATTCTGCGCGGGCAGTTGGGCTTTCACGGCTGCGTGTTCGCCGACGACCTCTCGATGGCGGGTGCCGTCGCATTCGGCGACGTCGTGGAGCGGGCGCGACTCGGGCTGGCGGCCGGCTGCGACGTGCTTCCGATCTGCAATGATCGGGCGGCTGTGAGGACGGTGCTGGATGAGTTCAAGCCGGACCTTGCGGCGCCCGCGTCGCAGGCACGCCTGGTGAGAATGCGCGCCCGCGGCGAGGCGCCCGTAGGGTTGACCGCCGATCCGCATTGGCTGGATACCGTACAGCGCGTCGTGAATCTGGCGTCCGCGCCTCCGCTGGTGTTGACGGAGGGGCAGTCGTGACGGGCTTCGACGTGGATTTCTACCGGCGGTTGCTCGAATGTTCCCCCGAAGGTGTTGTGCTCGTGGACGCTGGAAATCCGGAGCATCCCGTCGTGTACGTGAATCCCGGTTTCGAGTCGTTGACCGGCTATTCGAGCGCCGATCTCATCGGCAGGAACCTGCGGCTGCTGCAGGCCGACGACCGCGAACAGGACGCCCGGCATCGACTCCGCGAGGCGCTCGCCAAAGGCGAATCCTGCCGCGTCCTGCTGCGCAATTACCGGAAGGATGGAACGGTTTTCTGGAACGAGATGACGGTGCTGCCGTTGCGCGATGGGGAGGGCAGAATCACGCATTTTGCAGGACATCATCGCGATGCGGGCGAGCGGCTGCGCATCGATCCCAAACTCTCGAGGGATGCGATGAGCGGTGCCCACCAACCCACCGTGGTTGCCGTACGGGACGACCGCTTGACGGGTCTATATACGCTCCCTTACCTAGAGGAACTGTTGAAACGAGACTGGGCGATAGCGCAGCGCGAGAACCGCAGCATTGCGGTGTTCGCCATCGACATCGATGCGCTGGATTTGTACAACGCGACGTTTGGCCGCGCCGCCGGCGATTCCGCCATACGGCGCGTGTCCCATTGCGTTTCGGGGTGCCTACGGCGCGCGAGCGACGTCACGGCGCGCATCGACGGCGGCAGCCTGATGGCGTTCGCTCCCGGGCTCTCGAACGAACAGGCGATGCAGTTGGGACAGACGATGGCTGAGCGCGTGCGCGAACTGCGGATCCATCACCCGCGTTCAGCCGTGCTGCGGTACGTGAGCGTGAGCGTCGGCGTCAGCGCGGCGGTTCCGGGTAATCAGGACGAACCGACGATGTTGATCGAGAAATCGCAGCGGCATTTGAAGCTCGCGAAGCAATCAGGCCGCAACCAGGCCGCCTGAGTTACCGGCCTTCGATCCTTGATCGGCTTCATCGCGGGCCTAACTAAGGCGTGGCCGGTTTCCACCGGGTGAGGAACTCGGTGACCGTGCTCGATTGCATGCGACGCATGGCTTCGAATTCCCCCGTCCTCTGGCTGAAAAGAAGCTTGCCGTCGCTGTCGAGCACGGCGAGGGCGGGGACCCCTTTGTTCAGCGGGATATGATAGCGGTCCGCGAGATCGAGATTCTGATCCCGCTGCCCGATATTGACGTGCACCAGGAGAAAGTCGGCCTCGAGAAGAGGTCTGTTGGCGGGATCGTGGAAGTAGCCGTCCAACACATGGCAGTCCGTGCACCAATTGCCGCCGAAGTCCACGATGACGCGCCGATGGTTTGCGGCGGCGGTTTGCAGAGCGGCGGCGAGATCCGCTTTGGCCCTCCCCGGATCTGGATAGATGTCGGGGAGCGCAGCGACGGCCGGCGCTTGCACCGCGAAGGACAAGATCGCCGCCGCCGAGAGTACCAAGGACTTAAAATTACGCATGGGGGCGACTATTACAAAAAAAGGACGCTGCGTCGAGATGCCGTCGCCCCGTACTGCACCTGCACGGGCGCCGTGGTGGCCACTGCTGGTATGGGTGGGGATGCCGTTTTGGAGCGCCGCATCATTTGCGGCGGGAAATCCCGGGGACGACCACCCGTGGAAGCTCACGATGGGCGAGTATATGTACGCCGCATATCTCGGTACCGACGTGAACCTACGGTGGCGCGACGCAGGCGCGGACGGGTGGCTGGGCATTTACACCGATGCCCGGTTCGGCACTCAGGTTCGCCTTGGGGCCGACACCACCGTTCAGGTGGCAAAGTATTTGCAGGTGCTGCCCTCCGTGCAACTGGCAACGCGGGGATTTGCCGGGGCCAGCCTCAATCTCCAGATGGGAGGCTCGTGGTACGGGATCGCCGGCTTGGGGCGCACCGATGCCAGGCCATATTTCAACCTCAACTTCGACCCGAACGATGCCGTGACGCTGGGCGGCGGCCACCAAGGGGACGGGGGTATCAGCTGGGCGGTTTTCGTCATTGCGGATAATCGTTTTCACACCGGACAGCGTGATTGGCACCTGAACGCGCAGATTCCCAACGGCGACTCGCACGTGACCGTCGACCTCCTGCGTAAGAGCGGATTGAGCGACGTCGGACCGGTGGCGGCGTGGGGTTTCAGCGTCAATTATGACTGGCCCCGGTGGTTTCTTCGGCTGGCTTACGATCCGTATCAAAACTTCTCCGGCCAGGACGCATGGAGATTTGCGGGCGGTGTCCGTTTTTAAGTAAGCCGTGTCGGAAGGCACCTACGTTCGCAACCGCTCGCCGCCTCGATCGAGAGTTCCCGCGCACCTATAAAATCCGTGGTTCCCTGGTCCCGGTGTCGGGCTTCCATCAAGTCGAGAAACATCAAGGAGTTTCAATGGCAAATGCGTCTTCATCGGCGGCTGCATCTTCATCGGCGAGCGCATCCGCATTGGGTTCCATTGCGCTGCCACCCCTCCCGTGGGTGGAGAACGCGCTGGAGCCGGTCATTTCCGCGAATACCGTCGCCTTCCATTACGGTAAGCATCATAAGACCTATGTCGACACGCTGAACAAGCTGATCGCCGGAACGGAGTACGCCGATATGACGCTCGAAAAGATCGTCGGCGCGACGGCGGGCAAGGCCGACAAGGCGGGAATCTTCAACAATGCCGCGCAGGCTTGGAATCACACCTTTTATTGGAATAGTTTGCGCGCCAAGGGCGGCGGTGAACCCCCGTCGGTGCTCAAGCAGAAAATCGAAGCGTCTTTCGGCAGCGTGGACGCCTGCAAAAAGGAGCTGTCGGCCGCGGCGGTGGCGCAGTTCGGCAGCGGTTGGGCATGGTTGGTGGCCGACGCCGGCAAACTCAAAATCGTCAAAACACCCAACGCCGAGACACCGATTACCCAAGGGGTGAAGCCCTTGTTGACCGTCGATGTCTGGGAGCATGCCTATTACCTCGACTATCAGAACAAGCGCGTGGACTACGTCAACGCCGTGCTCGACAAGTTGATCAACTGGGAATTCGCCGAGAAGAGTCTCGGTTAGCGCCTTAAGCGGGGAAGGTCGCCCGCGGCAACCGCGCCGCGGGCGACGCGATCTCTCCTGTCGGAATTCATGCCTCGGCTTCGGCATCCTTCCCTACAGATATTTTCCATCGAGCGCCGTATGGTCTGAGTTCTTTTCATTGAGGAAACGGACTATGAGACTGATGAAGCGTGTTTTGGCGGCATGCGCAATGATGTCGCTGGCGGCCGGTTCAGCGTACGCGGCGACCAAGTATCAGGAGACCATAGCCCTCTTCAAACATTCCGGGGCGAGCGCGACTTTTTTCGACAAGAGCTATGCCTACGCGGTGTTTCCGACGGTGGGCGCGGGAGCCTTCGTGGTCGGTGGCGCACATGGGAAGGGCCGTGTCTACGTACACGGCAAATGGGAGGGCAACGTCACGATGACCCAGCTCAGCGTCGGCCTGCAGGCGGGCGGCAAATCCTTCAGCCAGATAATCTTCTTTGAGGACAAGCGGGCCCTCGATGAATTCAGATCCGGATCATTCGAGTTCGGGGCGGACGCCAGTGTCGTGGCGATCACCGCCGGCGCTTCGGCCAGCGCCGGGACCAATGGCACCGATGCCGCGGCAAGCGGTGGAAAGAACGACGCTACCACCCGCGGGCAATATGTGAAGGGCATGGTGACCTTCGTGATCGCCAAGGGCGGCCTGATGGGGCAGGTGGCCGTTGCCGGCGAGAAGTTCAAGTTTTCCCCGCGAGACGAGTCCTAACGACTGTGGGACAGCACTGTCGCGCTGTCCCACGCCTCTCCTACAGACGTTCAACAGCCCCTAAACGATCATGGGTGTGCATTTGAGGCCGAGAGGCCGTCAACAACACTCGCCCTGCGAGTCAACGCATTTTGAAGGAGAAAAAAGTATGAAGAAACTCATTATGACAGGCCTCATCGCCGCGGCTGCGTTCTCTCTGCCCGTCGCGATGGCCAACGACTACAAGTCGGATACCGATAGAACGGCTGATCGATCGCATCCGGGCACTTTCGTGAAGGACTCCGCCATCACGGCGAAAGTGAAGGCGAAGCTGGCCGCCAAGCACATGGCCACCTTGACGGACATCAAGGTCGATACCGACAATCAAGGCATGGTGGTGCTGAGCGGTAAGGCACCCACGAAGGATGCCAGCGACTTGGCGGCGATGCTCGCCAAGGACACGGAGGGCGTCACCTCGGTCCACAACAAAATAGTGATCGCCGAATAAATCATTCGAGTTCGATCGAAGGAGCGCCCCGGACCAACCGGGGCGCTCATGTCAAAATCATAGGTCCCACGGCGCGCCGGCGAGGCGCTGATGCCGGCTCCTTCATGCGGGCTCCTTCATGAAGACGAGCAACCGGTTGTAGGCAGGAAGATCGTGATCGGCCTCCAGCCTCAGTCCGAAGCCCGACGCAAGCTCGGTCAGGTCGTGAATCTCGCGTATTCCGGACTCGGGGTCACGCTCCTGCAAGAGGCGGTCGAACTCGAGGTTGCTGGGGGAGGTGTAGCGACCCGCGTATTTGAACGGGCCGTAGATGCAGACGACGCCGCCGGAAGTGAGCGTGCCGCCGATGCCTTGAAACATGGCGGTCACCTCCGGCCACGATAGGATGTGCAGAGTGTTTGCCGTGAACACGGCATCCACGGAACGCAGCGGCCAGACCGACTGCCGGACGTCGAGCACCATGGGCTGCCGCAAATTTCGCCCGCCCTCCGCCTGGATGCGCGCCGTCAGCTCCGGCAAGGCACTCAGCCGCTCAGTCGGATGCCAGGCCAGGTGTTCAAGATGCGTTGCAAAATGAACGGCATGCTGGCCCGTTCCGCTGCCGATTTCCAAGACGTTCGAGCGATCCGCAAAAACGGAGCGCAAAACGTCGAGAATAGGCCCCTTATTGCGCTCGCAGGCTTCCGAGAACGGCACCATATGGAACTCCATTTGGCTAAATTATTACTCATTCGACGCCGCTTTCGCTACAGTGTCGGCCCGATGCGAACTCGAGGAGATTTGAGATGTCGATTTCCGTGTATGAAATTTCTATTCCCGCGCTCAGCCGGGGCTTGAGCAACTTATCCGCGATCCTGGATAAAGCCGCCGCACATGCCGCCGCCAAGAAGTACGATTCTGTCGTACTGACACAGCTCCGTTTATACCCCGACATGCATCCGCTCGTGCGTCAGGTACAGATCGCCTGCGACACGGCCAAAGGCGCGGCCGCCAGGCTTGCCGCCGTCGAGATTCCCAAGCACGAAGACACTGAGACCACGTTGGATGAACTCAAGCAGCGGATCGCGAAAACCGCGGATTTTCTCAAGACGGTGACCGCGGCACAAGTCGACAGTGCTGCGGGACGCACCATCGAAATCAAGTTTCCCAACGGCGCCTGGAAGTTCACGGCGCTGTCCTATCTCACGGATTTCGTGCTGCCCAATTTTTATTTCCACGAAAGCATGGTCTATGCGTTGCTGCGCAAGAGCGGAGTGGAAATCGGCAAAACTGACTTTCTGGGCGCAATCCAGTAGGAGCAGGCTCCCGGTTACGAGAGGAGTTCCACCAACAGCTCGATCCTCGTGAAGAGGTTTTCTTCGGTTCTCGCGTCATGCGTGAACCGAAGTTTGAGCGGGCCGTCGAGCCGGTAATCCTTGGGTTTGCCCTGCACCAGTTTCAACACGCGTTTGGCATCGATCTTGTTGTCTTCCTCAAAAATGATGTAGCCGCTGGCGGCCCCGGCATCTATTTTCCTGATGCCGAGTTCCGCCGCGCGAAGCTTGATCTGCGCGCAGCGGAACAGGGACAGCGCGTAGTTTGGCATCGGCCCGAAGCGGTCGATCATTTCGACCCGCAGCTCGTCGAGTTCCTCCCGCGTTTGCGTGCCGGCAATGCGCTTGTACAGTACCAAACGCAGATGGACATCGGGAACGTAATCCTCGGGGATCAGCGCCGGCAGATGTAATTCCACCTCGGGGCCGGCATCCATCGGCCGTTCAAGATCCGCCTGCTTGCCCGACTTCAGCGCGGCGACCGCGCGTTCCAGCAGTTCCATGTAGAGGTTGTAGCCGATCTCCTCGATTTGCCCGCTTTGTTCATCCCCCAAGAGTTCGCCGGCGCCGCGGATCTCGAGGTCGTGAGTGGCGAGTGTGAATCCTGCTCCGAGTTCCTCGAGCGACTCGAGCGCCTCCAGCCGCTTCACCGCATCCGCGGTCATCGCCTTACGCGGCGGGGTGATCAGATACGCATAGGCTCGGTGGTGCGAGCGTCCCACGCGGCCGCGCAGCTGGTGAATCTGGGCAAGCCCGAAGCGATCGGCGCGATCGATGACGATGGTGTTGGCCGTTGGCACGTCGATGCCGCTTTCGATGATGGTGGTGCAAACCAATACGTTGAAGCGGCGATGATAGAAATCCAGCATGAGCTGTTCCAGTTCGCGTTCGCGCATTTGGCCATGCCCCACCGCGACGTTCGCCTCAGGCACGAGTTCGCGAATGGCCTGCGCGGTCTTCTCGATGGTCTCGATGGTGTTATGGACGAAATAAATCTGTCCGCCGCGACGAATCTCGCGCATGGCGGCTTCCCGTACCACGGTTTCGTTCCATTCGAGGACGAATGTCTTTACCGCCAGACGCTCGGCCGGCGGAGTCGTGATGAGCGACAGATCGCGTAGTCCACCCATGGCCATGTTCAGGGTTCGCGGAATCGGCGTGGCCGTAAGCGTCAGCACGTCGACTTCGGCGCGCAGGGCCTTGAGCTTTTCCTTGTCGCGTACGCCGAAGCGGTGTTCTTCGTCGATCACGACCAGACCCAGATCCTTGAACCGGACCTTGCCCTGCAACAGGCGTTGGGTCGCGATGACGATGTCGACGGACCCGAGGGCCACGCCCGCGATCACCGATTCAGCTTCCTTGTTGGTCCGGAATCGCGAGAGGCTCTCGACGCGAACCGGCCAATCGGCGAATCGATCCGTGAACGTCGTAAAATGTTGTTGTGCGAGCAGGGTCGTGGGCACCAGCACGGCGACCTGTTTGCCGGCCTGAACCGCGACGAATGCGGCGCGCAGCGCTACTTCCGTCTTGCCGAAGCCCACATCGCCGCAAATCACCCGGTCCATGGGCTTGTCGGACTTGAGATCGGTCAGCACCTGTTCGATGGCCGAGGCTTGATCGGCCGTCTCTTCAAAGCGGAATCCTGCCTGAAAGGCTCGATATTCACCCTCGCCGGACACCATCCGGGTGCCTTGCCGCGCCGCGCGACGGGAGTACAGGTCAAGGAGTTCTGCGGCTACGTCGCGGATGCGTTGCGCCGCCTTGCGGCGCGCTTTCTGCCATTGTTCGCCGCCCAGCTTGTGCAGCGGAGCGGTCTCCGCAGGCGCGCCCGTGTAACGCGAGACGAGGTGCAGGGCCTGGACGGGCACGTACAGTTTGTCGCCGTCGGCATAGTCGAGTACGAGAAACTCGCCGGTGTAGCCGGCCACATCCATGGTCTGCAAGCCGACGTAGCGTCCGACGCCGTACGATTCATGAACCACCGGCGCGCCGATCCGTAGATCGGAAAGCTCCTTGAGAATCTTCGCCGGGTCGCGCTCGGCGCGCCGCCGCCGGCGCTCCTGCCGGGCACGATCGCCGAACAGTTGCGACTCGGTGAGAATCTCCAACGGAGGAGATTCCAGGCGCAATCCCGACACCGCGGAAGACACGGTGACGCCGAGCTTCTGGCCCGCGGCGATGAAGCTCGCGAATGTGTCGAACACCTTCGCTTGAATGCCGCGGCCGCGCAGCAAGTCGAGCAACAATTCGCGTCGTCCCGCGGATTCCGCGGCGAGCAACACTCGCGGGTGGCCGGCGGCGAGGTACGCTTCAAGTTCCGCCGCCGGTTGTTCGGCCCGTGCGTCGATGCGTACCGAGGCAGGCGCCGCGCTGGAGAAATTCTGAACGGGTCCCGCGGTTTCGGGGGGCCATTCGAAGGTCCGCAGATCGATCTGCCGCCACGCGGCGGCTTCGGTGCGAAATTCCGCCGGCGACAAGTATAGTTCCGACGGATCCAAAATCGGCCGATGCCGATCGTGCCGCAATTGTTCGTGCCGGTCGACGATGCCGTTCCATGCCGTATCGGCCGCCGCACCGGCTTCGTTCATATCGACCAGGATGCTGCTCGGCGGCAGATATTCGAACAGATGCGAAGTGCGGTCGAAGAACAGCGGCAGAAAGAACTCGATGCCCCCCGGCGCCTGGCCTAAGCTCACGTCGCGATACACGGCTTGCTCGCTGAGATCGCCCGGGAACCGCAGGCGGTAGCGACGGCGGAATTCCCGAACCGCGTCCGGATTGAGTGGAGTTTCGCGCGCGGGCAGCAGTTGGATCCGCTCCAATTTGTCGCCCGACCGCTGTGTGTCCGGGTCGAAATGGCGGATGGACTCGACATCCCGGTCCAGCATGTCGATGCGATAGGGATTGTCCGAACCCATGGGGAACACGTCGAGCAGCGAACCGCGCACCGCGAATTCGCCGTGCGCCACGACCTGAGTCACCGCGGCATATCCGGCCAGCGTCAAGCGCTCCCGCAGCGCGTCCAGATCGAGCGTTTCGCCCACATGCACCTTGAGCGAGTGGGCTTCGACGAAGCTGCGGGGGGCCAGCCTCTGCAGCAGCGTGTCGACCGCCACCAGCCACACACCCTTCCGTGCGCGGGGCAGTTCGGCGAGCGTCGCGAGCCGGGCGGAGGTGATGTCCGGGTGGGCGGAAAAGCCATCGTAGGGCAGCGTCTCGAGGTCCGGAAACACCCTGATAGGCAGCCCGGCGCCGGCGAAGAATGCGATTTCTTCGCTCAGCTGCTCGGCGTCGCGCGAACTCTGGGCAATGACGATCAGCGGGCCCGACGCCTTCACCGCCGCTTCCGCCAGGATCAAGGCGGTTGCGGCCCCGTACAATTTGCCCCACTTGACGCGAGGCGAATCAGCAGTGGGAAGGCCAGGATCGGTTAAGGGCATTTCTTCGCAAAAAGACAACAAAAGAAGCCCGCCGCGACCTTAAGTCGCGGTGGGCGTGGGGTTCTACGAGGGGAATGTTACGCGATTCGTCTCAGGAATTCGCAACCACGCTGTGAATCACGTGCTCGTGTTCGAAATACACCACGAACCCAGGGTATTCCCAGCGAGAGATTGGCGGATTGCCCACCGCCGGGGTCTTTGCGGCCGGGGCGCCGAACTTCGTCGATACCTGGTCCATGGTCATGCCGCGGGCAGGTGTGGCGACATCCGATTCCTTGACGGCAATGCCGTTCCCGACTGCAATGGTTTCGGCCCTGACAGGGCCTGCAAGCCCCAAAAACCCGGAGAGTCCTGTGGCGAGGACCGCGGCAACCATCCGGTTTCGATAGTCCATGGCACACCTCATTTGTTAGCGTAAAATGCGGGATCGCAGCCCAAATGATAACACCGCCCCCGGGCCGCAATACTTGACCGACTTAACAATCTGATTATGTTGCATTTTTGACTGTGTTGTATTTCTAGGCCGCGAATGTTCCAGCCCGTTCCAGTCTTCGTGGGTCTGCGCTATTCGCTGGCCCGCGAACATAGCTTCTTCGTCTCGTTCATCACGTGGGTGTCGCTGCTCGGAGTGGCTCTGGGCGTGGCGATCCTGATCGTCGTCCTGTCCGTCATGAACGGCCTAGGGTCCGAACTGCGGGACCGCCTGCTCAGCTTGTCGGCCCACGCCAGTTTGAACGCGGGCGGAGCGGCGATCCCCGACTGGCGGCAGCGGATCCAACAACTGAGCGGCGCGCCGGAGCTGGTCGGAGCCGCTCCCTATCTCGACACCGATGCGATGCTGAGCCGGCAGCCGGCCATGAGCGGAGCGGTCGTTCGGGGCATCGATCCCGGCATGGAGACGCAGGTGTCGACGATTGCCGACTCCATGCGCGAGGGCAAACTCAGCGACCTGGAACCGGGCGCGAATCGAATCATTCTCGGCCGGATGCTGGCCTACCAACTCGAGGTGGGAGTGGGCGATACCATCACCGTCATGACGCCGGGAAACGGCCGGGCCGCGATAGGCGGGGCGGCCGGCACGCGGGAGTCGGGAAGCCTCGAGGGCGGGATAGTGCCCGTCTTGCGCGAATTCTACGTCTCGGGAATCTTCGAAGTCGGACTCCAGGAGCACGACAGTGCGCTGGCGCTCGTCAATCTGCAGGACGCGGAGGCGCTTCGCGGACTCGCCGGTCCGACGGGCATCCGGCTCAAGTTCGACGACGTGCTGAAGGCGCCGGCGCTCGCACGGGTGGCCGTATCGCGGCTCACGCCCGGCCTGCGGCTACGCGACTGGACCGAAGACAACGAGGCGTATTTTCGCGCCATACGCATCGAGAAAACCATGATGGCGTTGATCCTGATGTTGATCGTCGCCGTCGCGGTGTTCAATATCGCGGCCACCCTGGTGATGGTCGTCAGCGACAAGCGCACCGACATCGCCATACTGCGCACTCTCGGCATGAGTCCGCGCGCTGTGCTTGGGGTGTTCATGACGCAGGGAGTGCTGATCGGTTGGATCGGTACCGCCATCGGCGTCGTGCTCGGACTCTGTGTTGCCTTGAATGTCCCGTTTCTGGAACAAGCGCTGGACCTTCACATCATGGATCCGGACGTGTACTACATTTCGACCATTCCCAGCGAGACCCGCTCCGTCGATGTCATCATCATCGCCGTTTCGGCATTGCTGCTGACCTTCGTGGCCACAATTTATCCGGCGCTGCAGGCTGCCAAGACCCAACCTGCCGAAGCGTTGCGTTACGAATGAATCGCTACTGGTATGAGGGGTTCTTAGGACTGCGGTATCTGCGCGCCGCTCCACGACCCGGGTTCGTTTCGTTGATTGCGGGCATCGCCATGATCGGCCTCGCGCTCGGCGTCGCGGTGCTCATCGTGGTGTTGTCCGTCATGAACGGCTTTGAGGAAGAGTTGCGCACGCGAATCTTGAGCCTCACCGCCCACGCCACGATATCCGGCCTCGACGGCCGGCTCTCCGACTGGCGGCCGCAGCAAGAGAAGCTCGCGCGGTTTCCGGGGGTGACGGCCGCGGCACCCTACATCGAGGAGCAGGGGATGGTGACCCACGGTGCCAAGTCCGCCGGGATTTTGCTGCGCGGCGTTTTGCCGGATGCGGAGCGCAAGGTCGCGGACCTGACGCCGCATTTGCTGAGCGGTCATCTGGGCGATCTCCTTCCCGGCAAGTACCGCGTGATATTGGGCAAGGACCTGGCGGAGGAACTCGGCGCAAAGGTGGGGGATCGCGTGGTCGTGATCGTCGCACAGGGAGACGTCACGCCGGTGGGCGTTTTGCCGCGCATGCGGGCGTTCGAGGTGGTCGGAATCATTGCCGTGGGCATGTACGAGTACGATCGCCGCATCGCCCTCGTCGCCATGCAGGACGTCGCCAAGCTGGCGCGCATGGGCGACGACATTACCGGAATCCGTCTGAACGTGACGGACATGTACGCCGCGCCGCGGGTCGTGCGCGATTCGGCCGCCGCGCTTGGAGGCAGCTACCTTGTCGAGGATTGGACCACGCAACATGCGAATTTCTTCCGCTCGATCGAAATTACGAAGCGCATCCTGTTCATCATGCTGTCCGCGGTCGTCGCCGTCGCCGCATTCAACATCGTGTCCACCATGGTGATGGTAGTGAAGAGCAAACGTCGCGACATCGCGATATTACGCACCTTCGGCTCTTCGCCGCGCAGCATATTGACCATCTTCGTCGTCCAGGGAAGTCTCATCGGACTACTGGGTATCGCGCTGGGCGTCTTCCTGGGCGTTCTGATCGCGGTCAACTTGCAGGCTCTCGTGCACGGGCTGGAGGACGTCGTCGGATTCAAATTCCTGGACGCACGCGTCTACTTCATGAGCGATCTCCCGGCGCACGTGCGACCTTCGGACGTCATCAAGATCTGCGCATTCGCCTTCGTGCTGGCGTGTCTGTCGACCCTGTATCCGGCCTGGCGCGCGGCGCGCCTGTTGCCCGCCGAATCCCTGCGCAATGATTGAGGACCGAATCCACATGACCGATACCGACGATAACGTGCTCGAAGGCGTGGGGCTGGTCAAGGAGTTCACGCAGGGCGGGGTCACGCTTCAGGTATTGCGCGGTGCGTCCATCGCCGTCCGGGCGGGCGAACGCATCGCGATCGTAGGTGCGTCCGGGTCCGGCAAGACGACGCTGCTGCAATTGCTCGGCGGCCTGGACTTGCCCACCCGCGGCTCGGTGCACATCGCGGGCGGCGCGATGAATCAACTGGACGACAGGGAGCGCGGCCTTCTGCGCAATAGGGCCGTCGGTTTCGTCTACCAGTTCCATCATTTGCTGCCCGAATTCACGGCTCTTGAAAACGTGGCGATGCCCTTGTTGGTCAGGCGCACGAGTCCTGCGGCAGCCCGCGAAGCTGCCGCGGCGATATTGACCCGGGTGGGATTGGCGGCTCGGCTCAGCCATCGCCCGTCACAGCTCTCCGGCGGTGAGCGCCAACGGGCGGCGGTCGCACGGGCGCTGGTCACCCGGCCCCGGCTGGTGCTGGCCGATGAACCCACCGGGAACCTCGACGGCGTGAATGCCGCGCAGGTGTTCGAACTGATGCTGGAACTGAATCGTGAACTCAAGACCAGCCTGGTGATCGTGACCCACGATGAACGGCTGGCCGGGCGCCTCGACCGCGTCTTGACCTTGGTGGATGGAGTGCTAGTCGAGCGCGCGGCCGTGTACGTTTAAACGCGCGCGGCGTCGGTGCAGGCGATAGATCACCCGCCCGCGCCATACGCACTGCGCGAGCAGGTAACCCGCGGCTGCGGCGCAAATGCCGAGTACGAGGGCGCCGAGCAGCAGCGGTTCCCAGAGCTGGTCAATTTGTGCCCGAAAGCTCCGATGGCTCAGGCCGTGGAGCATGGGCATGAGGTTCAATCCCATGAGTTTGGCGCCCACCCAGATGGAGCATGCCACCTGCGGAAACCAGGTTACCGGGTTGCTGACGAATACGGTCGCGAGCAGCACCGGTAAGTTCAAGCGAAAGAGTATGCCGAGCACCAGGCACAAGGTGAGATGCAGCGGCAACAGCGGCGTGGGAGGCACGAATGCGATCAGCAGGCCCAGCGCGAATGCGTTGATGACTCGGGTCCGCTTGAAAGCCCAGCAACCCCGGTCGACCACCAGCGCGGCGAAGGGCCTGAGGTACCAGCGTTTCTCCAGCGCATGGCGCGCCGGTGTGATGCTTTTGAGCCAGCTTTGCATGAATTTAAGGTCAGCTCCCCGGAAGCGATATTATCCCGCTTCCGACGATTCGGGGGGAACCTCACGCGCCGACGCTGCAAAACAGTGACGTGGTCGGTCGATGGCGGTATCTCCGTCGTCGGCGCTCAAGTATCATGCCGGCTGGTCGAAAAGTTACGAAAGAGGACGCAATGTGGGAGATCATCCGCGCCGGCGGCGGCTTCATGTGGCCGATCATTCTGTGCTCCATTGCCGCAGTCGCGATCATATTGGAGCGGCTGTGGACCTTGCAAAGCAGCCGGGTCATTCCGCGTGATCTATCGCAAAAGGTCTGGAATTGGATCGAGGCGGACCAGCTCAGCGAGAAGCTGATCATCGCATTGGAGCAGAATTCGCCTCTGGGCAAGCTCTTGGCCATCGGACTCGCCAATCGGAACAGACCGCGTGCGTTGATGGTCGAGCGGCTCGAGGACGGCGGGCGGCACGTGATCCATGAACTGGAGCGGTTTCTAAACACACTCGGAACGATTGCCTCGGTCGCCCCGTTGCTGGGTTTGCTCGGCACGGTGGCCGGCATCATTCATGCATTCAACGCCATTACGGCGAACGGCCTCGGCGACCCGAGGACGTTGTCGGGCGGCATCGGCGAAGCGCTCATCACCACCGCGGCGGGCCTGACGGTCGCCATTCCTTCGTTGATCGCCTATCGCTTTCTGCGCGGCAAAGTTGAGCGTCTGGTCATCCGCATGGAAAAGGAAGCCATGAAGCTCGTGGATGCATTGGACGAACGCAGCAACGTCGAAGCGGCAAGCGCCTGATCGTGAATCTGCGGCCGCGCCATCGTGAGGATCCGGAGATCAATTTGATCTCGCTCATCGACGTCCTGCTGGTATTGCTCATCTTTTTCATGGTGTCGACGACGTTTCAACAAGAGGGGCGGGTCAAGGTCCAGCTGCCGCAAGCCAGCCAGATTCCGTTGCCGCGCGGTTCGCGGGAGCCCTTGGTGGTCACGATCACCGCAGAGGGCGGCTACCGGGTCAACGAACGCACCCTCATCAACGCCAGCCCGGAGACCTTGCGCGCCGCCCTCATCAAGGAAGCCGGAACGGAGCGTGGACCACTCACGATTCGGGCGGATGCCCGCACCACCCACCAAGCAGTGGTTACTGCGATGGATGTTGCCGGGAAACTCGGTTTTGCGCAGCTCAACATCGCGACCGTGCACGAGGGCGAATCCCCTTGAGCGCGATCCCGACCGCGAGCGTTGGGCATTCGAAACACGACGGCAACTCCTGGTCGATATATCGGCGACTTCTTCGATACGCGAAACCGTACACCGGCGTATTCCTGATCGGATTGCTCGGAATGGTCCTCTTCTCGGCGACACAGGGCGGCTTGGTCTACTTGATCAAGACCTTCTTGAGGGACGCGTTCGTGACCAAGAATCCTGCTGTGGTCTGGACCGTGCCGATCGGCGTCGTGGTCCTTTTCGTGTTCCGCGGCATCGGCGACTACATGTCCAATTATTACCCCACTTGGGTGGGCAGGCAGGTCATCAAAGGACTGAGACGCGATGTTTTTTCGCACTACCTCCGGCTACCCACCGCTTATCTCGATCGCCAGCAGTCCGGCCAACTGTTGTCCAAGCTGACCTACAACGTCGAGCAGGTGGCGGACGCCGCCACCGTCGCATCCATATCCCTGATCGGCGATAGCCTGACCATCCTGGTGCTGGCCGGTTATATGTTCTACATCAACTGGCAGCTCGCGTTGTTCTGCATCGTCGCGGCGCCTGTGATCGGGTGGTTGATGCAGATCGCGAACCGCAGATTCCGCCGCTACAGCACCAGAATTCAGAGTTCGATGGGCGACATCACCCGCGTCGCCAAGGAGGCGATCGACGCCCATCGGCTGATCAAGATTTTCAATGCTGAGGACCACCAAACCGACCGCTTCGAGACCGCCAACGAGCTCAACCGGGCCTCCAACATGAAATTGGCGCGCGCCAAGTCATTGACCAACCCTGTCGTGCAGAGCATCGCCGCGATGGCGCTCGGCGGCGTTCTCTACGTTGCCATTCGCCTGGTATTCGCGAAGGGCATGCAGGTCGACGACTTCTGGGCGTTTCTCACGGCGTTGATGCTCATTCCGTCGTCGCTGCGCAGTCTGGTCAATGTCGGCGGACCCCTGCAGCAGGGAATCGCCGCCGGTCAAAGCGTCTTTGCGCTGCTGGATGAGCCGACCGAGGGCAGCGGCGGCACACGAGCCCTCACGCGCGCACGCGGGGAGATCGAATTCCGCAATGTGTCGTTCATGTATGGCGACGACAAGGGCTCGGTACTGCGCGATGTGAGCTTCCACGTGCGTCCCGGCGAGACGGTGGCCATCGTGGGACGATCGGGCAGCGGCAAGACGACGCTCGTCGGACTGGTCCCGCGCTTCTACGACGTTCAAGAGGGTACAGTGCTGCTGGACGGAGTCGACGTCCGTGAATATCGCTTGACGGACCTGCGCTCGCAGGTGAGCTTCGTGAGCCAGGACGTCGTGCTCTTCAACGACACCATCCGCAACAATATCGCGTTCAATGCGCAGGGCAAGTCGCAGGCGCAGGTCGAAGCAGCGGCGCGCGCCGCCAATGTCATGGAGTTCGTCGCGCTTCAGCCCCAGGGCTTCGATACGCTTCTAAATGACAGAGGCCAGAATCTATCCGGCGGACAACGGCAGCGGATTTCAATTGCGCGCGCGCTCCTGAAGGACTCGCCCGTTCTCATCCTGGACGAAGCGACTGCGGCACTCGACAATGAGTCCGAACGCCGCGTACAGCAGGAACTTTCCCTCCTCATGCAAGGGCGGACCACCTTGGTGATCGCGCACCGGCTGTCGACCGTCGAAGGGGCCGATCGAATCATCGTGCTGGACGAGGGGCGCATCGTCGAGATGGGTAATCATCAAGAGCTGCTGTCGCTCGGCGGCCTGTATGCCGCGTTGCACGGGATGCAGTTCAACGACCAGGAGCCTGTCTGAGTAGTTCGCGTGGCCATGTCGGTTCAATCCTGGCTCAATAGCATTTGGTACGACCGCGCGGCGCCGCCGTGGTGGTTGGTGCCCTTGTCGCTGACGTACGGGGCGGTGTCCGGGTCGCGGCGTTTTCTTTACGCCCACCATCTACGTAAGGCGTCGCGCGTCTCGTGTCCGGTCGTGGTGGTCGGCAATGTGAGCGTGGGGGGCACCGGTAAGACCCCCCTCGTCTGTTGGCTGGTCGCGCACCTGGCCGAACGGGGCTACAAGCCCGGTATCGTTACCCGCGGCTATGGAGGGTCATCGCGAGACGTGCGCCGCATCGGGGCGGACGACGATCCCAACGTGGTGGGAGATGAATCCATTCTGCTGGCCCGGCGCACCGGGGCTCCGGTGGCGATCGGACGCGATCGCCCGGCGGCCGCCCAGTTGTTGGCCGGCGACGGTTGCAACGTCATCGTGAGCGACGACGGCCTGCAACACTATGCACTGGCACGGGATTGCGAGGTGGTCGTGATCGACGGCGACCGCCGCTTCGGTAACGGCTGGCTGCTGCCCGCGGGGCCGCTGCGCGAGGCACCGGGCCGGTTGAGGGCCGCGGATGCCATCGTCGTCAACGGCGGCCGCGCTTTGCGGCAGGGAGCGCTCAGTATGCGTCTGGAGGCGAAGACTGCGGTGGCGTTGCGCGGCGGGGCGGTGCAACCGCTCCGCGCGTTTGCGGGAACGTCGGTCCATGCCGTCGCCGGCATCGGCAACCCCGAACGGTTTTTCAACATGCTGCGATCGCGCGGGATCGAAGTCATGGGCCGCCCGCTTGCCGACCACGCGCATCTGACTCCCGAAGACATCGAGTTCGGCGACGACAAGTCCGTGCTCATGACAGAGAAGGATGCCGTAAAATGCGCGCAATTTGCCGGTGCACGGCATTGGTACGTACCCGTGAGCGCATGCTTCGACGGCGGCGAGGCGGATACATTGCTGGACATCGTTCTCAGGAAGATCGAAAAACGCGATCAAGCGTCGCAAGGACCGATCCATGGATAAGCGGCTACTCGACCTGTTGGTGTGCCCGATTTGCAAGGGGCCGCTGCGCGCCTCGGGGAGCGGCGCGGCGATGGAACTGATTTGCCGTCCCGACCGGTTGGCCTATGGCGTCCGCGACGGAATCCCGGTGATGCTCCCCGAGGAGGCTCGGGTGCTTGGGTTGGACGATCCTCTGCTCGGGCGCTGACTACCGGGCCGCTTGCGTGTTTCACGTCGTCATTCCCGCGCGCTACGCAGCCGCCCGTCTGCCCGGGAAGCCGCTGCTGCCGGTGGCGAACCGGCCGCTGATTCAGTGGGTGTGGGAAAGCGCATGCAACAGCGGTGCGGCATCCGTCATCGTGGCGACCGACGATGAGCGAATATTGCAGGCGGCCCTGAAGTTCGGCGCCGATTGCGTTCTGACGTCGCCTCGTCATGCATCCGGAACCGATCGAATCGCCGAAGTGGTGCAGGCTCGCGGCTTGGCAGCCGGCGATATCGTCGTCAACTTGCAAGGCGATGAACCCATGATGCCGCCGACCGTGATTTCCGAGATCGCGGCTGCGCTCGAAGCGCGGCCGGCGGTCGACATTGCCACGGCGATCGCGCCGATTGAGAGCCTCAAGGAGTTCCTCAACCCGAGCTGCGTCAAGGCGCTGCGCGGACTCGACGGGCGGGCCTTGTATTTCAGCCGCGCACCCGTGCCCTGGCCGCGTGAAGATGTATACGAAGGCAGGCCTGTCCTGTTCGACGGCGCGTGGCGCCATATCGGCATCTATGCGTATCGCGTGCGAAGTCTGCTCGAGTTCGCGACCCGTCCGCCGACCTTTTTGGAGATGACGGAGAAACTGGAACAGCTACGCGCGCTCGAGTACGGCATGAGCATTCACTTGGTCGCGCTGGCCGAAGCGCCGCCGGCGGGCGTGGATACGCCGGAGGATTTGGAGCGGGTTCGCGAGGCCGTCGACCGCCGAGTTCGCGCGCTGCCCGATCATCGGGACACGTAGCCCAATCGGGTGCTCAACAGTGCGGCGGTCGAGGTGACGGCGCGCGCGATTCTGCCGTCTGTCGATGCGTCGAAGCTGGTCGTGGGTCCAAGCACCGTAATGACCGCCGCTATCCGGCCGGTAGCGGCAAAGGCGGGGGCGGCAATCGCGTCGATGCCCGGAAAGAACAGACTTTGGACCGCCGCGACGCCGCTGGCGCGCACGTTGCGCAGGCGTTTGTCGAGCGCGGCGGCCGCCTGCTTCGCGGCGCCTTTGCCGTGCGCCATGGCGTCGATTTCAGCGGATTTCATGGTGTTGATCTCCTCCGCGGGAAGATACGCGGAAAACACCAGACCGGTGGCCGAGGTGAGGAGCGGCAATACGGAACCGATGCGAGTGACGACCGTGACCCGCCGGGGCGGCTCTTTGACGTGGACGACCGTGGCGCCGTGATTGGCCCAAATCGACAACACGATGGTTTCATTTACCTGTGTGCTCAAATCCGCAATGAGCGGCGTCGCGAGGGCGACCAAGTCAATGCCGGCGAGTGCAGCAAGGCCCAAGGCGAGCGCTTCGCTGCCGAAGCGGTAATTTCCCGTCGCAACGTCTTGCTCTACGAATGCGCTGCCGATGAGTGCCCTTAGATACCGGTGCGCCTTGCTCAAGGGAAGGTGCGCCGCCGCCGCGAGCTCCGACAGCGTGGCGTCGCCTCCAAACTTCCCGAGCATGCTCAACAAAGACGCCCCGAGTGCCACCGCGCGAACGGATTGGCGCCGGCCGTCGCTCTGCGCCGCTTTGGGGGAACGAGCCTGTGCTGGGCTGCTAATTCGCGGCAACGATTCCTCGACACTCGCCGAAACCGATCGATGCGAATCCCGCCCGATGAGCACGGGCTTTGATGATGATCTCGTCGCCGTCGAGCAGAAAGGTTCGCCGTTCGCCGTTGGACAAGAGAATCGGCTCGCCACCTCCCTTGCTGAGTTCGAGCAGGCTGCCGCTTCCGTCGCGCGCGGCCGAGATGGTACCCGAGCCGAACAAGTCGCCGGCGCGCAGGTTGCAGCCTCCGCTGGTGTGATGAGCGAGCATTTGAGCAGCCGTCCAGTACAAGTGGTGCGAGTTGGTCGCGGTGATGCGCTCAGGCTCCCTGCCGCTGCGCCGCATGGTTTCGGTACCCAGGCTCACTTCCAGAGTGAGATCGATGGCGCCCCGGGCTTGATCCGATTCATCCCACAGGTGCGGCAATGGCCGGGGGTCGCCGGTCGGCCGCGGCGGCTGCTGAATTCGAAACGGTTCCAGCGCCTCGGGGGTGACGATCCACGGCGAGATCGTCGTCATGAAATTCTTCGCGAGAAACGGCCCCAGGGGCTGATACTCCCAGGCCTGAATGTCCCGGGCGGACCAATCGTTCAACAGGCAAAAGCCGGCAATGTGCTCATGCGCCTGCGCGATGGGAACGGGCACGCCCAGACCCGACCCCGGTCCCACCCAGATACCGAGTTCCAATTCGAAATCCAGGCGCTGAGTGGGCTCATATGAGGGGACCAGGGCATCGGGCCTCTTCACCTGTCCGCGTGGCCGGCGCACCGGCACGCCAGAGCCACGAATCGACGACGAACGGCCATGATAGGCAATGGGAAGGTGCTTGTAATTCGGAAGCAGGGGCGCGTCGGGGCGAAACAGCGTGCCCACGGCCGTGGCGTGATGGATGCCTGCATAGAAATCCGTGTAATCGCCGATATCGGCCGGCACGTGCAGTACGCAGTCCTTGGCCGCGTACAGGAACTTGCGCAAATGCGTCTCGGCGTCGGCGGCGCTGAGGAGTTCGGAGATTCTGCGCCGCAGGGCCAGACGGAATGGGCCGCCCAGCGCCAGGAGCGGATTCAAGGTGTCGCCGGATGCGGCCGAAGCTGCAATCTCGGCGTCGCCCGTAAGTACGCCGCCGGCCAGCAGGCCGCCCACGTCCAGGATGGAGTCGCCGATGGCGATGCCGCCGCGCCGCCGTCCGTCCAAGGGCGCGAAAATGCCGATGGGAAGATTCTGGATGGGAAATTGATCGTGGCCGTTCGCTGACGCCACCCAGCAGTGAAGGCGGAGGTCATGGGTGGTGTCCATCATCGTCCCGTGCGCACGAATGTTTTTTCCAATCCATCCCAGCAGGAATCGTAGTCGCGCTGCCGTTGCTCGAGCTGCATGGCGTTCTGCGACGGACACAGGATGCTGCTGGTTTCGAACATGAAGGCCAAGGTATCCGCCGGCTTTTCCGGCTTGAGCGTGGCGCCGATGGCGCGTCGCGTCGTGTCGGCGTCCGGTCCGTGGGCGCTCATGCAGCTGTGAAGCGACCCGCCTCCGGGCAGGAACCCCGTCGACTTCGCGTCATACACACCACGCACCAGCCCCATGTACTCGTTCATGTAGTTTCGATGGAACCACGGCGGTCGGAACGTGTTTTCGGCCACTTGCCAGCGAGATGGGAAAACGACGAAGTCGACGTTGGCAAGGCCGGGGGTGTTGGTCGGCGAAGTGATCACCGTGCCCAATGAGGGATCCGGATGATCGAAGCTCACCGATCCCATGGTGTTGAATTTCGCCAGATCGTATTTGTAGGGAACGTGGTTGCCATGCCAGGCGACCACGTCGAGGGGCGAATGTCCCAGCACGGTCGACCACAGATTACCTTGAAATTTCTGTACGACCTCGGTGGGTACATCGCGCTCCTCGAACCACGCCGTGGGCGCGAGAAAATCGCGAGGGTTCGCCAATCCGTTGGCCCCAACCGGTCCCAAGTCCGGAAGCCTGAATGGGGCTCCGTGATTTTCACACACATAGCCGCGCACCGGTCCATCGGTGAGTTCGACCCGGAACTTGATGCCCCGGGGAACCACTGCAATCTCACCCGGCCCCACCTCGAGCAGCCCGAATTCCGTTGCAATCCTCAAGAGTCCCTGTTCGGGGACGATCAGAATTTCGCCGTCGGCATCGAAGAATACCCTCTGCATGGAAAGGTTGGCCCGATAGATATGGATTGTGGCCCCGGCCGGATTTTCGGCGGCGCCGGAGCTTCCGATGGTGAGCAGGCCGGCGACGAAATCGGTTGGATTGGAAGGAAGTGGAAGCGGGTCCCAACGCAGGCGATTGGGCGTCGGAGCGCAGTAGGGGCCGCCGAGCATCCCATTGTCGACGCGGGAAAATTCTCCGTGCAGCGCCGAAGGCCGTATCCGATACAGCCATGAACGCCTCGAGTCGCGGCGCGGCACCGTGAATGCGGTTCCGGAGAGTTGTTCCGCATAGAGCCCTAACGGCACCTTTTGCGGCGAATTGACGCCGACGGGCAATGCACCGGCGACCGCCTCCGAAGAAAATTCGTTGCAGAAGCCCGATTGGTAACCGGGGGAGGCAAGATTCGGCGCTGGGCGCGGGTTGGGCATCACAAGGGTTCCTAAGGTTTGATGTTTGCGTAATCGATTACGCAAATTACATAGGGGCGATTGTGCCCGAGATCGCGGGTTTTTCATACTGGTTCCTGGCCGAACGGCGCGCCAGCCGCGGGCCGGACGAGGGGGTGCGCCAACCATCGCAATAGGGGTATTGCAATGAACACTGTGACGCGACAGGATTGCTGGAACGCCATGTCATCGTCATCCGGCTCATTGCCTTCTCGCCCGCCGATACGCGTCGGTCTCATCGGACACGGTTTGTCCGGCGCGTATTTTCACGGTCCCCTGCTCGAGGCTACCGGGCTTTTCCGCATCGTTCTGGTCGCTACCAGCCGCCCGCAGGGTCTGAATTTGCGGCGCGATGCGCCGCGCTGCGTGGCGGATCCGGTCGCCGCGTGCTCCTCCGCCGATGTCGACCTGGTCGTGGTCGCATCGCCGAACGATACTCAATACCGGCTCGGCCGCGCCGCTCTCGAGGCGGGCAAGCATGTAGTCATCGACAAGCCCTTCGTGCTTTCCACCGCCGAGGCCGGCGAACTGATCGCGCTCGCCCGCTCCCGTGGCCTGTTATTGAGCGTGTTTCAGAATCGGCGGCTCGACGGGGATTTCCTCGCGCTCAAACGGGTGTTGCAAAACGAGGAACTAGGCGAGGTGTTGCTGTTCGAATCGCGCTGGGACCGTTTCAAGAAGGTGTTGACTCCGGGCTGGCGCTACGGGCCGGGGCCGGGCGCCGGCTTGCTTTGGGACCTTGGACCGCATTTGATCGATCAGGCGCTGCAACTGTTCGGAGCGCCCGATCGTTGGACCGCGGACTTAGGCAGGCAGCGCCCGGGCGCCGCCGTCGATGATTATTTCGAAATGACGTTGTGGTACGGGCGCATGAGATGCATCCTGTCGGCGTCCACCTCGGTCGCCGGCGCGCGGCCCCGATTCGCAGCCCATGGCACCCTCGGAAGCTACGTCACCGTCGGAGTCGATCCGTACGAAGCGGCGCTTCGCGGCGGAGAACAACCGCGCGATCCGGCCTTTCGAAGCCGCCTTCCATTGATGCACGCCGACCGAATAGATGTCGACAATCAACACCATCCACTCACGATCGAGCCGGGTCGTTGGGAGGAATTCTATCCGGAGGTGGCGGCGGGAATCCTGGACGGCACCCCGACGGGAAGCACCGCCGAACATGTCCTAGCCGCGATTGCCATGATCGAGTCGGCGCATGGTCGCTCGTAGGCGGATCAGCCCTGCTTCCCGACCAGGTATCCCTTGAGTACTTCCTCCACCAAGTCCGGGTCGACGGGCTTGGTCAGATGTCGATCGAACCCGGCGATGCGAGCCCTTTCCTTGTCATCGGCTTGTCCCCAGCCGGTGAGGGCGATCATGTAGGCGCTTTTGCCCCAGTCCTCGTTCCTGGCCGTACGGGCAACCTCGTAGCCGTTGATATCCGGCATTCCAATATCGAGTATGACGACATCGGGACGGTGCTGCCTGCCCAGTTCCAGCGCCTGATTTCCCGAATGGGCTACGATGACCTCATGCCCGCCAAGCTCCAACAGCATGCCCATGCTGTCGGCCGCATCGCGGTTGTCGTCGGCTATGAGGATTCGGGCATGCATCACCGACAATATACAGCCGCAGGAAGTGACATGACACCAGCGGATCGCGCAGGGGGCTGTTACCCCGCCTTCCTCATCGATTCTTCGGCAGCGCGCACCAGGAAACCCGAGCGCGACTCGCCATTCTTCACCGCGTACTCATCGATCCGCTTGAGCGTCAGTGCGGGAATCGTGATGTTGATCTTCTCCGCAGGGCCGAAGTATTTTTCGACGGCAACCTCAACGATACCCCAAGTCCAGCCCTTGTATTCCTAATCGGCCCGCCATTTGCTCATCGATTTCGGCACCGGCAAATCCTTGCCTTCCTCCGCGAGAATCTGACAGAAGGCGTCAATGATCTCGCGGGCATTGTCGAATGCTTCCTCGACCGTATCGCCAGCGCTGAAGCATCCCGGCAGATCCGGCACGACGATTCCGAATGCAGTCTTTTTCGTTCCCGGTTCAATCGCCATCGTGAATTTCATTTGAGCCCCGCCTGTTTAGGTAGCTTGTGAACCAACCCCGTGCCGAGATCCGCTTTCGGATGCGGCACCGAGATATCCCCTGGTTTCGTCGGATGCTTAAAAATGAATCTATTAGCGCGCATTGGTAGGTTTTGGTAAGCTTCAGGGCGCCGGTAAAATAGGCTTAAACTATTGAATCACAAAGAAAAAATACGAATCCTCATGGTCTGCCTGGGAAACATTTGCCGCAGCCCCACGGCGGAGGGTGTCTTGCGGCATGTGATAGCCGGGGAGGCGCCGGGGTTGAACGTCGAAGTCGACTCCGCCGGCACCGCGGACTATCACGTCGGCGCACCGCCGGATCGGCGCAGTCAGCACGCCGCCCTGCGACGCGGCATCGATTTGAGCGGCTTGCGCGCGCGACGGGTCGATCCGGGTGATTTTTTGAAGTTCGATCTGATCCTGGCCATGGATCGTCAAAATTTGCGCGACCTGACCTCGCTTCGGCCGGCGGTGTCGACGGCACGGCTGCGCCTTTTCATGGAGTATGCGGTGGATTCGTGCGTCGAGGTCCCCGATCCGTACTACGGCGATGTAAGCGCTTTCGAGCGCGTCCTCGACCTGACCACGCTGGCGGCGCGCGGACTCGTGGCGGAGCTGCGCAGAGCCGGCTGACTAAAGGAACGTTCGCAGCAGCCAATACAGACAGCCGGCGAGGGCGATCGAGACCGGCAGCGTGAGCACCCACGCCATCAACAGATTGCGCACTGTTGCCCATTGCAGACCTGAACTATTGGCGACCATGGTTCCCGCGACACCCGAGGACAGCACATGGGTCGTGCTGACGGGGAGGCCGTACAATTCGGCGGCGCCGATCGTCGCCATCGCGACCAGCTCCGCCGAAGCTCCTTGGGCATACGTCAGGTGCGTCTTGCCGATCCGTTCTCCGACCGTCACGACGATACGTTTCCAACCGATCATCGTGCCGAGGCCGAGCGCGATGGCAACCGCGACCTTCACCCAGGTCGGGATGAACTTGGTGGCGTTGTCCAGCTGCTTCTTGTAGCTGCCCAGCATCTTCTTGTCATCCGCAGAGACTGATACGGTCTTCGACTTGCCCAGAAAGCGCAATCCTTCGCTGACCAGATACATGTCGTTGCGGATGTTGACCATCGATTCGGGCGGAACCTTCGCGAGCGAGTGGTAGCTCTCGACTTGCGCCGCAATGGAGCCCGCCAGCGCGCCTAAGGCGGGCAGCGATTGAGGGCTGACGGAGCGGTCACGCACCATTCCGAGCACCGCGGCATGCGGGTCTGCCGGAGCCGCGCCGCTGCTGTAGCGTCCGAACGCGGCTTGCGCCTGCGCAGATACGGAGACGAACGCGGTCACGTCGCCCTCGTGCATGGTTCGATTCAGCGCATACGCGGTGGGCACGGTTCCGATCAGGATCAGCATGATGAGTCCCATGCCTTTCTGTCCATCGTTGCCGCCGTGAAAGAAGCTCACGCCGGTGCAGGTCAGGATCAGCAATCCGCGGATCCAGAGCGGTGGCGGCTTGTTTCCCTCGGGTTCCTTGTACAACGCGGGGACCTTGATCACGGCCTTGAGGAGGCTTAGCAACAGGAAGGCCACGCTGAATCCAATCAGCGGTGATACCAGCAAGGTCCAGCCGATCTTGGTGGCCTGGCTCCAATCGACGCCGCTCGTGCCGGTGGGGCTCGCGGCCATGAGCTGGTTCATGAGGCCGACGCCGATGATGGAACCGATCAGCGTATGAGAACTCGAAGACGGCAGTCCGAAGTACCATGTTCCCAGATTCCAAAGAATGGCCGCAATCAACAGCGCGAACACCATGGCGAAGCCCGCTCCACTTCCCACTTGCAGGATGAGCTCCACGGGCAGCAGCGACACGATCCCGAACGCGACGGCGCCCGTCGAAACGAGCACACCCAAAAAGTTGAAGCAGCCGGACCAGACGACCGCCAGATTAGGGGAGAGGGAGTGGGTATAGATGACGGTGGCCACCGCATTGGCGGTGTCGTGAAAGCCATTGACGAATTCAAATCCGAGGGCGACGAAGAGCGCGATGCCCAGCAGCACATAGGGGTAAACGTGCGTGTCGCGGACCACCGATAAGTCATCCGCCAAGTGGTATCCAGCATATATGATGCCCGCCGCGATGACGACGCCGGCGAGGATATTGAACAGGGGATTCGGTTTCTGCCCGGCGACCGGCGAGGATCGAGGCAGGTGGTTGGCAATATCGGCGTTGGCCATGGCTCTGTGTCTCGATTTTAATCTTGTGATGTGCTGCGCAATTTATAGGGCTGTACTATGACGGTTCGATGACAACGAAGGTATTTGATGCCATTCACTATTTCCCACGTCGCCGCCGTGGTGCCGTTCTCCCGGCCGCTTGCGCGGTGGCGGTTGCTCTCGGCGACCATCATCGGCAGCATGGTTCCCGATTTCGGCTTTCTGATGCCGTGGAGACCCGCGAGAATCGAGACTCATAGTGCCATCGCCTTGCTGACCTTCTGTCTGCCGGTGGGCCTCGCGACATTCTGGATCTTTCAACGGATGATCAAGACAGCGGTCATGGAGGTACTCCCCGATCACACGTATTCGCGGTGGCAGCCGTTGGCCGCGCCCGCCGACCTCGGGAGCCTCAGACAGTGGGTTTTGGGAGCGTGTGGGATTTTGGCGGGCGCCATTACCCACTTGGTGTGGGATGCGTTTACGCACGAGGGGGCGCGGGGAGTGCGCATGATTCCGTCGCTGGATGAACCCATCGTCGACTTCGCGGGTCATCGACTGATGGGGGCCCGCTTGCTGCAGGATGGCAGCTCGCTCATCGGACTGGCTGTCGTGCTTTTCGTCGTCATCTACGGACTGCGCCGGGATTCCGCCACGGAGGAGGCGCCGGCTCGAACGCTTCGTCGCGCGGAGCGATACATCTGGATCTTGGCTTATGCCGTGACCGCGTCCCTTCTCACAGGCTTATTTCTGGTCATGCGCCGCACGTCGCATGGTTTTGGGCACTCGCTCGCGCTCATGGTCGGGAATTTCGCCATTGCCGCACTGCGTGGATCCGCTGCAGCGTTGGTCGTCGTCAGTCTGGGCTTGGTCGTGCGATTGCGCGCGAACCCCGTATAGGTTCGCGCGCAACGTATCAACCCGAATTCCCGACGCGGGCTTACCGGTCGTCGGGTCCGCTGCGCGGCACATCGCTTGGAGCGGAGGACCACACCACATACTTGCTGTCGTTCCCGGCCGGCGTCTGCGCCACCTCGCGGGCCGCAGGCGGCGTCGGCAACGAAGGAGCACGTTCGAAGGCGGCCGCCGATTCGGTCCGGGGTGTAGTTTCCGACCGCGGGGGCGCTTCAGAAGGGCCTACAGCCTCGGGATGATGAGGTGCGGCATCGGAACGCGACGCGGCTTCGGACTGCGGGGGTGAATCCGACCGCGGAGCGAACTCCGGCCGGCCGGCGGTGTTGCCACCGCCTTCAGCTGCCGAGTCATTGCTGTTTGGCTGTCCATTGGCGGGGTTCTCGCCTCCATCACGCCGACCACGTCCACGCCGACGTCTGCTGCGTCCGGTCCGCTCGCCGCTGGGCCGCTGCTCCCCGCTCGCGTCGCGATCGCCTGTCCGAGTTGGGTCGTTGCCACGAGCGACGTTGTCAGAGCGCGGCGGTTGATCCGTGCGGGGCGCGTCGTTTCGCGGCCCTTCCTGGCGAGGCGCAGTGTCGCTGCGCGGGCCGTCATTGCGCGGCCCGTCATCGCGCCCGGGCGTGCGCCCCTGGCTGTCGCGACCCGGAACATTTCCCGGGCGTGCGGAATCGCGGTCCGGACGGTCGCGCCGCGGATCGCGGCCGGCGTCACGCGGACTGTCGCGCCCGGGCGCGCCGCGGCCCTGGCCATCGCGCCCCGGTCCGTCCCGGCGGCTCCGATCCCGGTCGCGATAACGATCGCGGTCTCGGTCGCCTCCGCTGCCGCTTCGGTTTCGATCGGGCCGCGTGTCGCGGGGCGCCGGTCGATCGCGCGGCGCCGGCGTCGCTTGTGATTCGGCCCTGGCTTTCGCAGTGGCGGATGGAGTACCGAACAGCCATCTCCAAAGGCGCACCAATGCTCCTTCTCGAGCGATCGCCACGGGAGCCGGGGCGGCGGCGGCGGGAGGCGCTTCGGGCACCGGAATGGGAATCATGGGGGCCGCCGAAGCGGGAAGAATGCTGGGCACCAGCGGTGCCTCGCTCTGGGGCTTTTTGTCGCGGCTGCCGATGTTGGAATCGTCCACAACGGGTTGGTCGGCGAGCTGATAGCTGACCGTCGTGTTCTCCGGCAGCTCCTTTTCGTCGTCGCGGATCCGGCGCAGGGTATACGCAGGGGTTTGCAAGTGCGGATTGGGTACGATGACCAGGGATACCTTGTCCCGCGACTCGATTTGATTGAGCCAATCGCGCTTTTCATTCATCAGGTAGGTGGCCACATCGACCGGCACCTGCGCGATCACCCGGCCGGTGCGCTCTTTGCGCGCCTCCTCGCCGATCAATCGCAGCAAGGACAGCGACATGGATTCCACGCCGCGGATGGTGCCCAGGCCGCTACAGCGCGGACAGTTGATATGCGTCGTCTCGCTCAACGCGGGCCTGAGACGCTGGCGCGAGAGTTCGAGCAGCCCGAACCGCGAGAGGCGGCCCAGCTGAATGCGCGCGCGATCCATCTTGACCGCATCGCGCAGCATGTCCTCCACGGCTCGTTGGTTGGCCGTCGATTCCATATCGATGAAATCGATGACGATCAATCCGCCGATGTCCCGTAGCCGAAGCTGCCGTGCGATTTCCTCGGCGGCTTCGAGATTGGTGTTGCGGGCGGTCGCCTCGATGTCGCCGCCGCGCGTGCTCCGCGCGGAATTGATGTCGATCGACACCAGCGCTTCGGTGTGATCGATCACGAGACTGCCGCCCGAGGGCAGGGTCACCTTGTGTGAATATGCCGATTCGATCTGGCTTTCGATCTGGTACCGCGTGAACAGAGGCACGGGATCCTGATACAGCTTGAGCTTGCGCTGCGCATCCGGCGGCATGAAGCGCTGCATGTATTCCAGAGCTTTCTGGAAGGCCTCCGGTTGGTCGATCAGGCACTCCCCGACGTCGTCCGAGAAATAGTCGCGCAGACCGCGGGTGACGGCATCGCTCTCCTGAAAAATCAGAAAGGGTGCCGGGCGCCCGTCGTTTGCGGCGACGATCGCGTCCCAGGCCGTCTTCAAATTGTTCAAATCCCACTGCAGCTCTTCGGTGGTGCGGCCCACCCCGGCGGTGCGCACGATCGCACCCATGCCGTCCGGGATCTGGAGCGCGTTCATGGCTTCGCGCATCTGGTCGCGGTCTTCCCCTTCGATCCGCCGTGACACGCCGCCCGCGCGCGGGTTGTTCGGCATGAGCACGAGGAAGCGGCCGGCCAGGCTGATGAAGGTGGTGAGAGCCGCGCCCTTGTTGCCGCGTTCCTCTTTTTCCACTTGCACGATCAGCTCTTGGCCCTCCTGCAAGAGATCCTTGATGTTCAGCCGGCCACCGGCTGCCGGCTGCGACCGGAAGTATTCCTTGGATACTTCCTTCAACGGCAGGAAGCCATGACGCTGCGCGCCATACTCCACGAACGCGGCCTCGAGGCTGGGCTCGACGCGCGTTATGCGGCCTTTATAGATATTGGATTTTTTCTGTTCCCGTGACGGGATCTCAATCGATAGATCGTATAGTTTCTGACCATCGACGAGTGCGACTCGCAGTTCTTCTTCTTGAACTGCGTTGACGAGCATTCTTTTCATTTGCCCCAACT
>JAXDQI010000006.1:0-2648 GCA_034667965.1 Gammaproteobacteria bacterium | reverse complement strand
CGCGCCAGATGCCGACAGCGTCACGCAGGCATCGCAGGAATCGGCCAATTCCGCGTAAACGGCGCGGATTCGCGCACGCTCCTTGAGCCCCGTGCGATAATCCGTAAGCGTCATTGCATCGCTTTGCGCGTGACGCTCCAAAATATTTCGGCTGAGCTTGCTGGCATCGCGCTCAACACAACCGCGGATGAACCAGCGCATTTCCCACGCATTGATGCGGTTCGACAGCGCAAAAGCCTCTGTGATTTCGCTTTCAACTGCTGCCACGTCTTCGTCGTCTTCGCGCGTGCGGATTTCAATGCCGGCCGCGCCAAGCCGCGCGAGCGCGCCTTCAAGGCAAAGTTTGGCGGCATCGCTCGTTGCGGACCACCCGGGAGTTTCGATGAAGGCGATGCGCTTGGGCCTCGTTGCCACGGGTGCCCGGCCAGGCCCCGCCAACCCGTTGCGCCCGGCATCACCGCCAACGCGCAACGCGATCTCATAGGCGACCTGCCAAGTATCTTCGAGGGTCGCTGCAAGCACGCCGGTACAGCTCTGGCTCTGGTAGTCGTGGCAGCCCTGCCGGTTGAGCGCACCAACAGTGGGCTTGAACCCATAGGTGCCGCAGAAGCTCGCGGGCCGGATGGTCGAGCCAATCACCTGCGTACCGAGGCCGGCACTGATCATGCCGCAGGCAACGCCGGCCGCCGAACCGCTCGACGAACCACCTGGCGTGTGGCCAAGGTTCCAGGGATTGCGGGTACCGCGCGGTTCGGAAGCCGCGAATTCCGTCGTCACGGTCTTGCCAACAATGACGGCGCCGGCCGAGCGCAATGCCGAGACGCAAGCCGCGTCTTTATACGAGTGCCAGCCCGCAAACAGCGGCGAGCCCATCTGGGTCGGCATGTCGGCGGTCTCGATAATGTCCTTCACGCCGATCGGCATGCCGTCGATCGCCGATAGCGGCGTGCCGGAGTGCCACCGCGCGCTCGAGCGTCCGGCAGCCGCACGGGCCGCATCGAGGCTCAGTGTCACAAAAGCGCCAACCCTGGGTTCGCGGGCCTCAAGTTCAGCCAGGCATGATTCGAGGAAGGCGCTTGGCGTGTCAGCCCCACTCGCAAAGCGTGCAGTCTGCGACACAAAGGGACGCACGCGTGGTGCCGTCGAGAAGTCGGGGCCGCTCATCTGGTTCTCCGCGGGTCCTATGTCCCCGCCAATTCAAGTGATGCAGCACGGCGCTGGCTCTCGATCATGGCGGTGCGCAACAGAAACCGGCGCGAGCGTCCCGGATCCGCCGCAATAGCCCGCAACTCGTCAAGGTTGCGTTTTCGCACGTCAGGATCGCTTGCTTCCAACCGTTTCTTGTTGGCAATCGACTGCTCCTGCACGAATTCGATGGCAACTGTGCGGCGCTGCAAATCATAAAGATCAAGCAAAAGGTCAGGCGCACCATCAAGCAAAATTCGTGTCAGCTTCTCGCACAGGTTCACGCCATCCTGGATGCCGCCATTGAGCCCCATGCCGCCAATCGGATTGTTGACATGGGCGGCGTCGCCGGCAAGCAGCGCCCGCCCCTTGCGGAAGGTCGCCGCAACCCGCTGGTGGGTCACATAGAGATTACGATGCACGACCTCGTAGGCGTCCGCGGAGGGGAAGAACTTCTGCATCAGCGCCTGGGCGGCCCTATCGTTCGTGAGGTCGGCCTCCGGCAGTTCTGGGTCGGTAGGAAACACGGTGCGCCACAGGCCCGGTGGGCCATCGGCCGACACCTTGAAGCAATTGCACCAGGAGCCGGGATCGGCGAAATAGCTGCGCGGGCAATAGCCGCGGTTCTTCTCAAAGTCGTAAGGCGTGGTAAAGACGATAAAGCGTTCCGGCCAAGTGAAGCCTTCGAACGCGATGCCGCATTGCTTGCGCACCGTCGAACGCCCGCCATCGGCACCGATGAGATAGCCGCCGGTGTGGCGCATGAGGCCGTTTGGCCCGCGTACATCGACGCTCACCGTGTGCGCCGTCTGCGCGACATCGACGACCGCATGCGCGAAATGCATCTCGACATTTCCAATACGGCGCAACCGATCCAACAGCAGCTTGGCGGTCTTGAACTGTTCGCACTGCACCACAAAGGGATGGCGGGTATCGTTCTTGAGCACGACGTGATCGAATGCGGCAACGAGCGAGGCGCTCGGCCGGTCCCAGAACTGGAATATCGGCGCCACCAGGCCCACCCGGGCCATGTCGTCAGCGAGGCCGTCTTCTTCGAGGAGATCAAGCGTCGCCGGATGGGTGGTGGCGGCGCGTGGGTCAGCCCGTGGGCCATCGTTCTCGTCGAACAGCACCACCGGAATGCCGCGGCGTCCGAGCAGCCAAGCGCACAAAAGCCCTACCGGCCCGCCGCCCGCGATCAAAACCCGTCGCTCGTCGGGCGCACCAGCTTCACTCGATGTCACGGCAAGCCGTCCTATCCGTCTATCTCTTGCTTTCGTCGTAATAATGTATCTCAAAAAGCGTGCAGCCGCGGGTCGATTTGAACGGACCGTGGTAGGCGCCCGGCGGCCGGCACGCATAGGTCGGCGCCTCGAACCGTTCGCCGCCACGGCCCTGGGCATCGTTCCCAACGATCAAGTCACCGGACATCAGATACACTTCTTCCCAGTGATCGTGAACAA
>JAXDQI010000005.1:0-4246 GCA_034667965.1 Gammaproteobacteria bacterium | reverse complement strand
AGCAGCTCGCCAAGTCACTCGGCCAGCCGGTGGTGGTCGAAAATCGGCCTGGCGCCGCCGGTCAGATCGGGATGTCTGCGGTCGCGCAGAGCAAGCCTGACGGCTATTCCTTTGTTGTCGTCAGTGCATCAACCACGGTGGTACCGCCCGCCGTAATCAAATCGCTTCCGTACAATGTACTCAAGGATTTTGCGCCGGTAAGCCTGATCGCCAATACGAGGCTGCTGCTCGCTGTGGCCAAGGATTCGCCATTTCAATCAATTGCTGACGTCGTCACGAAAGCAAAGGTCGAGCCAGGCAGATATACTTTCGGGCAGTCGGCGACCCTCTATCAATTGTCGATGGAGCGCTTCAAACAACTCGCAAACATCGAACTCACGGCGGTTCCATATAAGGGGCCCGCCGACGCAATGAACGACCTGCTGGGAGGTAACATTTCAATGACACCCGACTCCCTCGGATCTGTGTCAGAGATGGTGCGATCTGGTCGGGTCAGAGCACTTTCCGTTTTCAGTGCGACGCGCATGTCTAACTTGCACGATGTGCCGACGATGATTGAGCTCGGCTACAAAGACTTCGTATTCGATGGGTGGATTGGTCTACTGGCACCCGCAGAAACGCCACCGTCCATCATCGATAAGCTCGCACAAGCCATTCCGCCGGCGTTGGCCTCAGCCGAGATTCAACGGCTGTACGCGCAATTGTCTCTCGATACGTCGTCAACCACCCCCAGCCAGTTCGCGGCGATGCTTGCGAATGAGACAAAGCGATACGACGAAATTGCTCGGCAAGCAAAAATTCCGAAGCAATAGAACGGACGCCACTGACGCGCCTCCGCCACGAACGCGGCCTCTCATATCAGATTCGGCGGGCGACATCGTACGCCTGCTGGATCGTCGCCAAGATCGTGCTGGCGCTTTCCGACTCCGCGTCGTGCGCGTCGCCGACAACGTAGGTGTCGAGGCTCAACTTTTCCGCCACCTCCGCCAACCCACGGTCAGCGCGGCGGTCCGAGGCGAAGACAATGGTGTCGATGCCGGGTAGGTTCTGAGTCCCTTCGTCAGTCACCAACCAGACGTCATCGTTGCCGCCTACCTCAATCCCCCGCACGTTCTTTATGCGATGAACTGGCTTTTTGGCGAGCCGGTTCAACAAGTACCAGCGGTCGTGGCCGGCGAGCTTCTCGCCGAAGTGTCCGTGCGCTTCGGCTACCCAGACCTCCGCGCCGCGCTCAGCCAGCCAGTCGCTAGCTAGGATACCATTCTGGTTGCCGCCGATGACCAACACCTTCGTGCCAGTGAAGTTGTCGTCTCTGATCATATCATCAAGCATGTACACTTTGATGTTGGCCACGTTCATCACGATGTTGATGAGGTGCTGTGGCACCTCCGGCGAACTGCCGGTCGCGACGATCACGGTGTCGACCTTCATCTGCTCAATCAGCGCCCTGTCCACGTCGACCGACAGCCGCACGTCAACTCCGTACTTATTGAGCTGCCGAATGTACCAGGGCAGGATATCGGCAAGCTCCGATCGAGCCGGCATCTTTGCCGCCAAAAGTAACTGACCGCCGAGCCGATCGCCGCGTTCGCATAGAGTCACTCGATGTCCAGAGAAAGCGGCACACCGCGCCGCCTCAAGCCCGGCGAGGCCTCCACCCACGACCAGGACGTGCTTGGGCGCCGACTTCGCCACACCCTCGACATCGATGAGATCGAATTCGCGGGACATGCGAGGATTGACGACACACGTCGTCAATCCACCGCGTTGGATATGCTCGTCGGCGCAACCACGACATTCAGCCAGACACGGTCGAATTTCGTCCAATTGCCCGGCGCGTGTCTTGGCGAGAAATTCTGGATCAGCGATGAACGCACGGCCCAATACGACGAAATCCACCTTCTTCTGGACGATGAGGTCATGAGCCATGATCGGGCTCTTGATCCGACCCACTGCTGCAACGGGGATCTTCACAAGCGGCTTTACCGCCTCGGCCAGTTCGAGATAGCACCCAAGCGGCTCGTATAGTGGGGGTATGGTCAAACGCGGTGAACCGACCAGTCCCGCGGTGAGAGTAAGATAATCCGCGCCGGCGGCCTCAAGCATTGGCGCGAGCTGCCGCGTCTCGTTCAACGTCCAGCCATCCTTCCCGATGAAATCGTCGCCATTGAATTTCACACCCACCGCCAGGCGACCGCCCACCGCGCCCTTCACCGCCTCAATAATCTCGAGCAGGAGCCTTGCGCGATTTTGGAGGGAGCCCCCGTACCGGTCGGTCCGGCGATTGAACAGTGGGGTCATGAAATTGCTTATGAGATAGCCGTGGCCCGCGTGGATCTCGACAAAATCGAAGCCAGCACGCTCGGCCATCCGGGCACCGTTCGCGTAATGTCCTACCACTGTTGGAATCTCTTCGATGCTAAGCGGCCTATTGTTCTGCTTTCGTGTGCCGCGCCCAGACTCACGGGCGTCTCGCACGTTGGATGAGATGCCGGAAGGCGAGATCAATTCAATCGGCCCGCCCCCTGTGCCACCAGGATTGAAAAGCTGGGCACCGAACCGCGTGTCATAGCGGTGCACGGCCTCCACCAATCGAGTGAGCGAGGGCAGCATAGCCTCGTCGAACAGTCGAATGCCGCGGCGCAACGGGTTCGGCACCACTGCCGTCGCACCAATTGCCATCATGCCGGGCGCCGTCCGCGCTCTTTCGACGTAGTACGCGATGATTTGGTCGGTTATCTCGAGCTTCTCATCGACCTTTGGTCCGGCGGACATGGCCGACATCATGATGCGATTTGATATCGTCAGCGGGCCGATTTGCAACGGCTCGAAAAGCTTCGACAGTTGGCTCATTTTTTCACCCTTAAGGCCGCCGTTCGTCTTGGGATCACGTGCCGTTGGACCGCTGCCCTCGGCGTCTTTTCAGCTGCCGCCGCGACATTCCTAAAGCGCAATAACCTCGGCGAATACCTGTCTAGCCAACGATTGTATGTCGATCAAGCCTTTGGTATGACCATTTCGTGCCTCGGATGCGAAAATCGGATAGTGAGCGGCGCGCGCTGCGCCCAAAGCGGGGTGGTGACTATGTCGAAGCGCTTGCTCGCGGGCTCGCGATTCTCCATGCCTTTAGTGATCGTCACCGAGTGTCCTTGAGCGAGATGGCGCGTCTGGTAGACATACCGAACCGAGCGTTCGGCGAATATTGATTACGCTCTCCGACCTTGGCTACGTGTCATCAACCGGGCGGCAATTTGAACTAACGCCCAAGGTCGTTACGCTCGCGGCCGCGTACCTATCATCAACTCCGATCGTAGAATTACTGCAGCCATCCTGTGAGCGCATCAGCAAGCTGACCGGGATGTCGACCGCTATCGCCATCCTTGACGGAACCAATGCATTGACCGTTGCGGCCGCCCATCCGTCATGGCCCCCAATGGCCGAATTCACCTCAGGGCAGCGCTTGTCACTCTTCGAGACGGCGCTGGGACTGATGCTGCTTGCCATGCTGCCGGATACGGAGCGCGACGCTCTTTTTCGGAGGGTATCCAAGGCTGTTCCGGATTCCGTAGGACGAATAGCACAACAGGCGGTATCGCACGTGTTGCGCCAAGGGTTTGCCGTCACTGGCATTGACGTACCAGGATTTCCGGCGCTTGCGGTGCCGCTCCATCGTCGTGATGGCAGAGCGTTCGGAGCCTATGGCATCGCTCTGCCGTCAAGAGGGGCGTCGCGCGAAGATGCACCGCAAGAACTGGTGCGCGCGCTTACGTTGGAAGCCGCCACCGTTCAAAGTCGGCTCATATAGAGACCCCGTACCGACCCTATGCGATGTGCTCATCAAGGTCTTGCCGGAAACGAGTCTCTGTCGTTCAAGATGCCAGTTCGAGCACCGCCTCGATGTCTTCGCGTGACGTGACAGGCCGGGGATTGTTCTTCGTTAGCGGGTCGTTCATGGCCTTGGCCGCGATTGCGCCGAAGGAGTCACGCTGAACACCGACCTCGTGTAGCCGACACGGAAGATTGAGGCCTACGATCAACTCAGTCAGCGCAGACGCGGCGTCCCCGTCAGTGCGGCCCATTGCTTGCGCAATGAGATGTTGGCGGCCCGAGTTATTCGGCGCATTCCAGCGCATCACGGCGGGCAGCACTACTCCAGTCGTTTCGCCATGAGCAACACCGCAGTGAGCACCTAATGCATGGCCTAGAGCATGGCTCAATCCGACCGTGCCGCCGGCCCAACCGCCGC
>JAXDQI010000004.1:0-22156 GCA_034667965.1 Gammaproteobacteria bacterium | reverse complement strand
GCTTTTCCGAATACACCGTAATCATAGGCGACACCGATTTGCCTTTAAGCGGCGCCTATTGTGGGGCTGCGATGCGCTCTTGCAAATAGCGTCCGATCAAATTAAGCGCAAACTGCCGGTACATCATGCGCCGCTCGCGGAATCGCGGTCGCCGTGGCATCATTGGGACGTGAGTTCTTCTTCCCGTCCCAGTGGGAATGGCCGGCGACTGCGATCCGTCGCGCTGGGGATTGGCGCGATTGCCGCCATCCTTTGGTTGAGCGCCCCGGGCACCCGTGCCGAAGTCCGGGACAATGACCATTCAGCGCGATCGGCCGGCTGCGGAAAGCACGCCGGCACGGGAAAACTCAAACTTTCGACGCTGGATGGGAACAAGCACACCCGCACATTCCTGGTCGAGGTTCCGGCCGATTACGATGCATCGCGGCCCTACGCGTTGACATTCGTGTTTCACGGCTCGGCGGGCAGTTCTGCCGTCAGTTATTCATGGGGATTGCAGCGTGCAGCGGGCGCGTCGGCGATAGGCATCTTCGTATTTCCGGATGGAATCGGCTACAAGCAGTATGGCATCGGATGGGACGACACCAACGCGGGCTACGATCTGCCGTTCTTCGACAACATGCTCAAGGATCTCGAAGCCGGTTACTGCATCGACCCGTCGAGGATCTTCGTCGCCGGTTTCTCCTGGGGCGGAGATTTTGCGATCGCACTCGCCTGCAACCGCGGCGATGAGATCCGGGCGGTCGCGGCCAATTCGACCAACGACGAATTCAAGGACACGTCGAACTACCTGACCTATCAAAACCTCCCCTGCCCAACGCGCAAGCATCCGTCGGTGCGCTTTCAACATGCGGAGGAAGGCGATGCGGCCTATCCGCCGCCGGATTTCGCCACCACATCGAAACTCTTTCAATACCTCAACTCGTGCGCCTCCCAATCAACGCCCGCACGATCCAGCTCGCGTACCGATTCGTGCGTTTCCTACAATGGCTGTTCGAGCGAGTACATCGAATGTGCGTTCGACCGCAAGATTGGGCATACCCTGCCGCCGCATTGGGCCGAGGATACGTGGGCATTTTTCACCGAGCACTCCAAATAGTGCCGGCCATGGAGAAAATAGGCCGGCCATGGAGACCATCTCCCGGGATGTCATGGCCCTCGCGGTCGCACGAGCCACGCCGTCAACGCCGCTGATGCCATCGCCATTCCGCCGAGCACGAGGAAGGAAATCCGGTACGTTCCGGTGCTGTCCTTCAGCATGCCAATCAATGCGGGCCCAAAGAAGCCGCCGGAATTGCCGATGCCCGCGACGAGGCCGATCGCCGCTGCCGCCGCAGGACCGGTGTAGGCATTGCTGGCGAATGACCAGAACGGAGGATAGAAGGCCCCGATTCCAATCGCGATCAGTGCCAGACCCAATAGACCGGTAATTCGCTCGGGCAGTAGAACCGTCGTGAAAAAACCGGCTGCCATGACAAGCATCGGCAACACCGCATGCCAACGACGTTCCCGGGTCCGATCCGAATGCGCTCCATTGAAAAACATGGCTATGCCCATCCCAACGTTGATTGCGCCGGATATCAACCCGGCGCCCACGTGTCCCGTACCCGTGAGACTTCTGATGATTTGGGGAGACCAAATAAGGTATCCGTAGAAGCCCGTATTCGATAAAAACAGTGCCGCGCCCATGGACCAGGCGCGAGGGTGAAGAAGGGTTCGCCAAACGCCGGTAGTGGTCGGCTCTGCGGAAGCGGCAGTCCGGTTGAAGCCCCGCGACTCATGTGCGATTTCTCTCTCAAGCGACTCGCGTTCGATCGGACTCAACCAGTTGGCATGTCTCGGTTCATCGGTGAGATACCACAACACGACAAACCCGAGCACGATGGGCGGAATTCCCTCGATCAGGAAAAGCCACTGCCAACCGGCTAGTCCGAGGCGGCCATCGAGATTGAGGAGAAATCCCGAAAGCGGCCCGCCAATGATTCCCGACAGAGGAATCCCGATCATGAAGGACGCGATCGCCCGCGCGCGCGCGGAGGCCGGGAACCACCGGCTCAAATAGAAGATGACGCCGGGAAAGAAGCCCGCCTCGGCCGCTCCGAGAAGGAAGCGCAATACATGAAAGTGTGTCGGCGTCTTCACCAGGGTCATCGCCGATGCAATGATTCCCCAGCTGACCATGATTCGGCAGATCCAGATTCTGGCGCCCAACCTGGCCAGTACGATGTTGCTGGGGACTTCGAACAGGCAGTAGCCGAGAAAAAATACCCCTGATCCGAAACCGAACACGGCTGAACTGAACTTCAGGTCCGCGTTCATTTCCAATGCCGCAAATCCCACATTGACACGGTCCAGGTAGGCGGTGACATATAGGATGATCAGGAATGGGATGAGGCGCTTCGAGACCTTTCGAAGCGTTGCCGCGTGCAGTCCCTGAGAGTCGAGCATGGCCACTCCGTGGCGCCGCATTCGCGCGCACAACGGATTGACGATAGGCCTTCGCATCTGTCCCCGCAAGTCGGAATCGGCGCCAACTGAAGCGCGACTAAAGAGCCTCGGGCTGGTGATCGGCGGAGTCGTTCGTTCGCCGGGCAACGACGATGATGGGCTCCATTTCCTGGGTGCGATTCGCGCTCGCGGTCTTCGGCGGCGGCACGATCTGGATGAGCCCTTGGCCGGCACTGACGACGGCAAAAGCCAAATTGAGCACCAGCGTCAACGTCAACGAAAGTCGCGGTGAAAGCCGCTCGCGCGGCGCCGGCGCGTCTTCGTCCGCATCGAGAGTCGGCGGCTTGGTGGTCGTGGTACTGGAGATTTCACTGAGCAGTCCGCCCACGCACAACAGCGCGAACGCCAAGCAGGTCCTCTCGAGGGCGAGCGCACCCGGCAACGCAGAGACGAGCGCCAGGGATATGGCTCCGTAGCAGGCGAGCGTAAATCCGAAGGTGAGCACCGGATCGGCCTGCGGCGCCGAAGCAGCGGATGCTCCGCGCCCCGGGTCCGTGGCGACGGCTTCGCTTCGTGTCTTGCGGGCGACGAACTTGAGAACGAGATCCGCCCATAAGCACATCAACGAACCCACAGCCGCAAGGGAAAAAAGAACGAGGAACTCGGCCACGCAAACTCCTTATGTCGTACCGGATAGTTGACGGCTGATGACGGTGTGAGTACTGCGACTTCGTTCTCAGGCGCGCGAAATCGACTTTACAATTCGCAGGGAGTGAGGCCTGCGTCACACTCCGGCGCGTCATCCGCAACGAACGGCGGCCCCCGAGTCGACGGGCTACCGCTTGGGAACGTACAGGTCCGTCAATGTGCCTTCGAATGCCTCCGCGGAAAATGCCACCGTCTCCGAGAGGGTGGGATGTGCATGAATCGTGAGTCCTATGTCCGCAGCGTCCGCGCCCATCTCGATCGCCAGCCCCACTTCCGCCATCAATTCGCCGGCGTTGGTGCCGACGATCCCGCCGCCGATGATGCGGCGCGTCTTCTTGTCGAACAGCAGCTTGGTAAACCCTTCGTCGCGATTGATGGCGAGAGAACGGCCGCTGGCGGCCCACGGAAACGTGCCCTTGCCATATTCGATACCGCGCTCCTTGGCCTCGGTTTCAGTGACGCCCACCCATGCGACTTCGGGATCGGTGTAGGCCACGGAGGGAATGCACCGCGCGTCGAATGCAGCCTTGTGCCCGGCGGCGACTTCCGCCGCCACTTTCGCCTCATGCGTGGCCTTGTGCGCCAGCATTGGCGCGCCGGCGATGTCGCCGATGGCGAAAATATGCGCAACGTTGGTGCGCATCTGCTTGTCGACGGCGATGATTCCGCGCTTGTCCACGGCCACGCCGGCCGCGGCGGCATTGATGGCATTGCCGTTGGCGCTTCGGCCGACGGACACCAGCACCCGGTCGAATTCCTGCGGGTCCGGCGCATCCGGCCCGTCGAAGGTCGCGCGCAATCCGGTGGCGGTCGGCTCGAGTTTCGCCACCTTGGTCTTGAGCAAAATCCGTTCGTAGCGCTTTTCGATCCGCTTCTGCAGCGGCCGGATCAGATCACGATCAGTACCCGGCATCAAACCGTCGCTCAGTTCGACCACGGTCACCTTGGCGCCCAGGGCATCGTACACACAGGCCATTTCAAGACCGATGATGCCGCCGCCGATGACCAGGAGGCGTTTGCAGTCCGGAGGAAGGTCGAGCGCGCCGGTCGAATCGATGATCCGCGGATCGTCCGGAAACCCCGGCAAGCGGACCGACTCGGAGCCGGCGGCGATGATGCATTGTTTGAAATCCAGCCGCCGCGGGCCATCGGCCGTCTGCAATTCCAACGTGTGGGCCCCGACGAACTTGGCCTCACCGCGGATGACATCCACTTTGCGCTGCTTGGCGAGACCCGTAATGCCGTTGGTGAGCCTGCCGACCACCTTGTTTTTCCACGCGCGCAATTTATCAAGATCGATGGCCGGAGGGCCGAACGAGATTCCGTTGGCCGCCATGTCGTGCGCATCCTCGATCACCTTGGCGGCGTGCAGCAACGCCTTCGACGGGATGCAACCCACGTTCAAGCACACGCCGCCCAATACGGGCCAGCGTTCGATCAACGTCACCTTGAGCCCGAGATCCGCCGCGCGGAACGCGGCGGTGTAACCGCCAGGCCCGGACCCGAGCACGATCAGGTCGAGCGCGCCCGACGGAGCCTGCGACGCCGTGGCCGTCGGCGCGGGCGCCGGTGCTGGTGCTGGTGCCGCCGCGGGTGCCGGTGCTGCGGCGGGAGCCGGCGCCGTGACCTGCTGCGAGGTCGCGGGCTCGGGTGAGGCGGACGCCGCGGTTGCCCCCTCAGTCACAGTGACGGTGGCGATCAGCGTTCCGGCGGCCGCTGCATCGCCCTTCTTGATGGCGATCGACTCGACGACGCCTTCCACCGGTGACGGTACGTCCATGGATGCCTTGTCCGACTCCAGCGTGATGAGCGGGTCGTCAACTTTGATCGCGGCGCCCTTCGTGACCAGCACCTCGACGACGCTGACGCCCTTGGAGTCGCCCATATCGGGAACCCGTACTTCGACCACGCTCATAACAGGGCCTTCACGTCGCTCAGGGCCTTGCCCAAAAACACGATGAACCGTGCGGCTTCGGCGCCATCGATCACCCGATGATCGTACGAAAGACAGAGCGGCAGCATGAGGCGCGGGATGAAGCCGCCACGGTCGTAAACCGGCTTCAGGCTGGACTTGGCGACGCCCAAAATAGCGACTTCGGGCGCATTGATGATGGGGGTGAACGCCGTGCCGCCGATGCCGCCGAGGCTCGAGATGGTGAACGAACCGCCCTGCATCTCCGCGGCCTTCAACTTGCCGGCCCGTGCCCTTTCCGACAGTTCCGCCAGCGACCGCGCGAGCTGATAAATGTCGCTGCGATCGGCATCGCGAATCACGGGCACCACCAAGCCGTTCGGGGTGTCAGCCGCAAAGCCGATATGTAAGTACTTCTTGAATACCAGATTCTCTCCGGTCGGGTCGAGCGATGCATTGAAGCGGGGGAACTTCTGCAACGCCGCGATGCAGGCCTTGATGATGAACACCAGCGGCGTGAGCTTCACCCCCTCCTGTGCCGCCTTGTCCTTGAGCGCCCTACGGACCGCCTCCAGGTCCGTGATGTCGGCGTCGTCGTACTGCGTCACATGCGGCAGGTTGATCCAGCTCGCCTGCAGCCGTGCCCCCGAGATCCGCTGGATCCTCGACAACGGCTTGATCTCGACCGCCCCGAATTTGGCGAAATCGACTTCCGCCACCTTGGGCAGCCCGGAACCCGCAGCGGCCGGCCCCGCCGAAGACGGCTCCGTCAAAATCCGCTTCACATACGCCTTCACATCCTCGTGCGTGATGCGTTCCTTGGGTCCGGTGCCGGAAACGCGGCTGAGATCCGCGCCCACTTCACGCGCAAACTTGCGCACCGACGGACTGGCATACGCTTTTGAAAAGCCCGCCTCGTCGATCGCGACCATCGCGTTCGCCGCCGGAGCGGCGAGGGGAGCGGCTCGCGCAGCCGTAGACGTAGTGGTCGCGGCCGGCTCGTTGCCGTTATCGCGCGGCGGCGCCGGCGCTGCGGCCGCAGGCGTGGCAGTTGCCGGAACCGCGGCCGGCGGCGCCGCCGCGGCTTTACGGGCCGCCGGTGCCGCAGCGGGCTTACTGTCGTCAGGCGGCGCAGCGGCAGCGGGTTCGGCGCCGGCCGGCTCGAGCAGCAGGATCAAAGAGCCCTCGGCAACCTTGTCGCCCTGTTTGACCTTGACCTGGGTGATCCGGCCCGCCGCAGGCGCCGGAACGTCCATGGCCGCCTTCTCGGTCTCGATCGTGATCATCGCGGCCTCTTTCTCGATCTGCTGACCGTCCTTCACATGGACTTCGATGACGCTGACATCCTTGAAGCCGCCGATGTCGGGAACCAAGACCTCGATTGGTGTTGCCACGGTGTGCGCCTAGACCGTCAGGGGGTTGGGTTTTTCGGGATCGATGCCGAAGCTCTTCATGGCTTGCGTCACGACCTTCGCATCCACCTTGCCGTCGTCGGCCAACGCCTTGAGGGTCGCGACCACCACGTAGTGCCGGTCCACCTCGAAGAAGCGCCGCAACTCTGCGCGCGAATCGCTGCGGCCGAATCCATCCGTGCCGAGCACCGAGTAACGGCCCGGCATCCATTGTCGAATCTGGTCCGCCACGGTTTTCATATAGTCGGTCGACGCAATGAACGGCCCGGTTCGATCGCCGAGCACTTCCTGCACGTACGTCCGCCGCGGCTTTTCGCCGGGATGCAAGAGGTTCCAACGTTCGACAGCGAGGGCATCGCGGCGCAGCTCGCTGAAGCTCGTGGCTGAAAATACATCGGCCGCAACGCCAAAATCCTTCTCGAGCAGGTCGGCTGCGGCCAGCACTTCACGCAAGATCGTGCCCGAGCCGAGCAGCGTTGCGCGAATTTTGCCCTTTGCGCCGCCACGCAGCAGGTACATGCCTTTCAAGATGCCTTCCGCGGCGCCCGCGGGCAATGCGGGATGTGCATAATTCTCGTTCATGCACGTGATGTAGTAGAAAACGCTTTCCTGTTCTTGATACATCCGGCGCAATCCGTCCTGCACGATGACCGCGAGTTCGTAGGAGTATGTAGGGTCGTAAGCCACGCAATTGGGCACCGTGCTCGCCAGCAAGTGACTGTGCCCATCCTGGTGCTGCAAGCCTTCGCCGGCCAGCGTGGTGCGGCCGGCCGTGCCGCCCACCAAGAATCCGCGCGCCTGGCTGTCGGCCGCCGCCCAGATGAAATCGCCGACCCGCTGAAAGCCGAACATCGAATAGTAGATGTAAAAAGGAATCATGCTGACGCCGTGATTCGAATACGCCGTCGCCGCCGCCAGCCAGGAACACAGGCTTCCCGCCTCGTTGATGCCCTCCTCCAGAATCTGGCCCTTCTTGTCCTCGCGATAGAACATCAATTGGTCGGCGTCCTGCGGCGTGTAGAGCTGCCCCACCGAGGAGTAGATACCGACCTGGCGAAACATCCCCTCCATGCCGAAGGTGCGTGCCTCGTCCGGGACGATGGGCACGATGTGCTTGCCCACGTTCTTGTCCTTGATCAGGGTGGTCAGAATTCGCACCAGCGCCATGGTGGTGGAAATTTCGCGGTCGCCGCTGCCATCGAGCAAGCCGCTGAAGGCTTCGAGCGGCGGCACCTCCAACGGGGGCGCCGCTGAACTGCGCACCGGCACGTAGCCGCCGAGCGAAGCACGTCGCTCCTGTAAATATTTCATTTCCTCGCTGTCCGGCGCGGGCTTGCGGAACGTCAAACCCTTGATCTCCTCGTCCGAGATCTGGATGTTGAATCGGTCGCGCACTTCCTTCAGCGCCTCATCGCCGAGTTTTTTCTGTTGATGCGCCGAATTGAGACCCTCGGCCACCTTGCCGAGCCCGAAGCCCTTCACGGTCTTGGCCAGAATCACCGTGGGCGCGCCCTTGTGCGCCGTGGCGGATGCATAGGCCGCGTAGACCTTTTGCGGATCGTGGCCGCCGCGGTTCAGGCGCCAGATTTCCTCGTCGGACATGTTGGCGACCATCTCTTTCAGCTCGGGATACTTGCCGAAGAAGTTCTCGCGCGTGTAGGCGCCGCCTTTGGATTTGAAATTCTGATACTCGCCGTCGACGCATTCCTCCATCAACCGCTTCAATAATCCCTTCTGGTCGCGCTCGAGCAGAGGATCCCATCGCGAGCCCCACAGAACCTTGATGACATTCCAGCCGGCGCCGAGAAAGGCCGCCTCGAGTTCCTGAATGATCTTGCCGTTGCCGCGCACCGGGCCGTCGAGACGCTGCAGATTGCAATTGATGACGAAAATCAGGTTATCGAGTTTTTCACGCACCGGCATGGTGAGCGCACCCATGGACTCGGGCTCGTCCATCTCGCCGTCGCCCAAAAACGCCCACACCTTTCGATCGGACGGCGGGACGATCCCGCGATGTTCCAGGTAGCGCACGAATCTGGCCTGGAATATGGCCGTCATGGGACCCAAGCCCATGGACACCGTGGGAAATTGCCAGAAGTCCGGCATCAACCAAGGGTGGGGATACGACGACAGCCCGCCGCCGCGTACTTCCTGCCGAAAGCGCAGCAACTGGCTCTCATCGAGGCGTCCCTCCAGATACGCTCGCGCGTAGATGCCCGGAGACGAGTGCCCTTGCATGAAAACCATGTCGCCCGGATGGCGGTCGCTCTTCGCCCGCCAGAAGTGATTGAATCCCACTTCGTACAGCGTCGCTGCCGATGCGTAACTCGCAATGTGGCCGCCGTACTCGGAACTCACGCGGTTGGCCTGCACCACCATCGCGAGGGCGTTCCAGCGCAGGTAGGCCTCGTTGCGGCGCTCCAACGAGCGGTCGCCGGGATACTCGGGCTCCTGCGCCTTGGAGATCGTGTTGAGGTACGCCGTATTCGGCTTGAACGGCAGGTACGTGCCGGAGCGGCGCGTAAAGTCCACCAGCTTTTCCAGGAGGAAATGAGCACGCTCCGGCCCCTGTGCGCGGAGCACAGAGTCGATCGACTCCAGCCATTCCTGCGTTTCCGTGGGATCGATGTCTTCGAACGGCGATTTCGGTGTCATAGATTAAGCCTTACTTGAAGCCTGTCTGAGCATGCACTCATGCACATACCCACGTGTCCTGTTAAGATGGCGGGCACGTTACAGCGCCGTTGCGCGAACTGCCCCAGAGAATTTTACCAGGGGATTTTAGCAGCGCTATCTTCGGGGTTTGGTTTTTCACGGTCAAGCAAGCATCGGCTTGGCGATCTCGCGACCTTTGCGGTTTAACTGATATGCCGATTCGCTTGCCTTTCAGTTCGCTGCTGGTTCCAGTCCGCCAGATCGGCGCACGGCCGGTTCCGGCGAAACTTGCCCGATACGAGTGCGCCATCGTCTTTCTGCCCGCGGAGCCGAGTCCTGGGGATTGGATGGCGGTGCCGCACGGCAGCCTGCTGCGCGCGCTGTACCGGCGGAAGGAACGCAAACCCGGCGACACGGTGCAGCTGCGCGTGGGTGAGCGCGCGGAAACGCTGCTTCTCGCCGTTTGCCAGGCGGGCGCCGCAAGCACGTTCGAGAGGCTGAATGCCGCGGGAAAGCTCGCGCGGCTCGCGCTCGAGAGCGAACCGCAGTCGCTGCTCCTGTACGCCCACGGCGGCGACGGTGGTGTCATGCAGGCCGCGCTCAATGCAACCGTTGCGGCCCTGCAGGCGGCGGCGTTTCGATTCGCAACATTCAAAACAGATGCCAGGCCGCACCCCCCTCTCACCCGGATCGATATTTCGGCAGCGGACAAGCTCGCCGCTCTCGATCTGACCTTGGCGACGGCTGCCGGCAACAATCTCGCCCGCTGGCTGACCGCTCTGCCGCCGAACACATTGGATGCGGGCGGCTATAAACGCCTGCTGCAGGAGTTCGCGCGCCGCTTGGAGTTGGAGTTCAAGTTCTACGGTGAAGCGCAGTTGAAGCGGCTAGGCGCCGGCGCGTTTCTCGCCGTCTCTCAAGGCAACGCCACCCGCGATGCGGGAATCGTGCATCTCGTGTATCGACCGGGGGTCGCCACGCCGGGCGTCGCTACGCGGGGCCGGCGCACGTCATCGCCGCCCGCGCTGAGTCTCGTCGGCAAGGGTATTTGCTTCGACACCGGCGGCACCAACCTCAAGACCCATAAAGGCATGCTCGACATGCACATGGACATGGAAGGCAGCGCCGTGGCGGTCGGGAGCTTGTACGCGCTGCATATGATGAGATCGCCCTTGGCGGTGGACTGCTGGTTGGCGATCACCGAGAATCGAACCGGACCGTTGGCCTACAAACCTCAGGACGTGGTTCGGGCGCATAACGGCACAACCGTTCAAGTGATTCATACCGATGCCGAAGGCCGCATGGTGTTGGCGGACACGTTGTCGCTCGCCGCGAGCACCAAGCCGCGCGCCATCATCGACTACGCCACCTTGACCGGAGCCTGCGTGTACGCGCTCACCGAGCGCTACAGCGGCGCATTCACCAATCGGCCGGAAGCGCGCGGGCTCATCGAAGCGGCCGGATCCAGCAGCGGCGAACGGGTGTGGTGTTTCCCCATGGATGCCGACTTCGATACCGACCTTGAAAGCACGGTGGCCGACGTTCTGCAGTGCACCACCGAAGGCAAGGGCGATCACATTCTTGCCGCTCGGTTCTTGAATCGTTTCGTGCCCAAGAACATCGCATGGCTGCACCTGGACCTCGCCGCCGGGGCGCGGCCGGGCGGTCTCGCACACATCGCCACCGAGATCACCGGATTCGGCGTGCGATACACGCTCGACCTGCTGCAACGAGGCTGGCCCCCGGTGTCGCAACGCCTTGCCCGCACTTCATGAACCGAGTGACCATTCAGAGGCCCGACGACTGGCACGTGCATCTGCGCGACGGAGCCGCGCTCAAATCGGTGGTTAAATTCACCGCCGAACGTTTCGGCCGCGCCATCGTGATGCCGAACCTCAAACCCCCGGTCACCACCACGGCACAGGCATCGGCCTATCGTGCTCGAATCCTGGCGGCGCTGCCGCCCGGCGCGCGATTCGAGCCGCTCATGACGCTCTATTTGACGGATGGCACGCCGCCGCACGAAATCGACAAGGCCAAGGCCGCGGGCTTCGTGCACGGCGTCAAGCTCTATCCTGCCGGCGCCACGACGCACTCGGATGCGGGCGTCACCGACATCCGTAAGGTCAGAGCCACGTTGGCGCGCATGGAGGAAGTTGGGATGCCGCTGCTGCTGCACGGCGAGACTCCCGGCGCCGACGTCGACGTGTTTGATCGGGAAGCGCATTTCATCGATGCGGTTCTGATACCGTTGATCGAGCGCTACCCCAGGCTGCCCGTGGTGTTCGAACACATCACGACGGCCCGAGCGGCCGATTTCGTGCGCACGGCGCGTACCGGCGTGGCGGCGACCATTACGCCGCAACACCTGCTGCTCAATCGCAACGCCATTTTCTCCGGCGGCATCAAGCCGCACTACTATTGCCTGCCGATACTGAAGCGCGAACGGGATCGAGAGGCCATGTTGCATGCTGCGTTGAGCGGAGATCCGCGATTCTTCCTCGGCACCGACAGCGCCCCCCATGAGCGCGACGCCAAGGAAAATGCCTGCGGTTGCGCCGGCATGTTCACGGCGCATGCGGCGGTCGAATTGTATGCCGAAGCCTTCGAACAGGGAGGACGCCTCGATCTACTCCAAGGCTTTGCCAGCCATTTTGGGGCCGATTTCTACGGTCTGCCGCGCCATGACGATGTCATCACGTTGATCAAGGAGCCTTGGGTGCCACCAGTATCTTACGATTTCGGCGACGGCACACTGGTACCGTATCGCGGCGGCGAAACCGTCGCATGGCGCATCGAGCCGACGGCCCGCTCATGACGCAGGTCGCGCCCATTACCTTCGCCACGCGCTTTCGCGGCTTTCTTCCCGTGGTGGTCGACGTCGAAACCGGCGGCTTCAATTCGCAGACGGACGCGCTTCTGGAGATCGCCGCCGTATTTCTCGAGTTGCGCAGCGACGGCACGCTCGCCCGCGGCGAAACGTTTCGCTATCACGTAACTCCGTTCCCCGGCTCCAATATGGAACCCGCGTCCATGGCGGTGAATGGAATCGATCCCCATCATCCCCTGCGCCCCGCGATCCCCGAGGAAGACGCGCTGCAGCGTATCTTCAAGGAAGTGCGCAATGCCGTCCGCGCCGCCGACTGCACCAGAGCCGTTCTGGTCGGTCACAATGCGTTTTTCGATTTGAATTTTTTGAATGCCGCGGTCCTGCGGACGCAGATCAAGCGCAACCCGTTTCACCCGTTCACCAGCTTCGATACGGCCACGCTGGGCGGCGTCGCGTTTGGTCAGACCGTCCTGATGCGCGCCACCCTGGCCGCGGGATTGGAGTGGGACACCTCCTCAGCCCACTCGGCCGCCTACGACGCGGAGCGCACGGCCGATCTCTTCTGCATCGTGTGCAACCAGTTTCAAAACGTATTCGACGCCAGCCGCAGGCGTCTGGCGTCCATGGGACCACTGGAGATTGAACCGGAGGCGTCCGCCGATCCTTGACGCTGCCCGCATCGCACGCCGGGCGTCGCTACGCTGGGCGCTACGCCGCGACTACCCCGGCCTCGGACAGGAGTTGTTTCAACTCGCCGCTCTTGTACATCTCGATAACGATGTCGCAGCCGCCGACGAGTTCGCCGTTGACGTACAGCTGCGGAAACGTCGGCCAATTCGAATAGGTTTTGAGTGCTTCGCGCACCTCCGGGTCTTCGAAAATGTTCACATGCTCGAACTTGGCCTTGCTGGCGCGCAGCGCGCCCACGGTCTGCGCCGAGAAACCGCATTGGGGAAAGTCGGGCGTCCCCTTCATGTACAGCACCACGGGCGCCGCCGCCAGCTGGCTCTTGATTCTATCAATCGCATTCATGATCGATCTCCAAAAAAAGTCACTTTACCTGAGGCGCGCGTTGGCCGGCACGTTCGGCGGCCCGGCGCAACACCGCCCACCGCTCGACGGGGCTCATGGAGCCCCAGCGGGCTATTTCGTCCATTGTACGATAACAGCCCACACAGTACCCGTACCGGTCGTCCAGGGAGCATAGGTTGACGCAGGGGGACTCTGGCTGTACCGCGGACATCGTTGAATTATTGGGCCTAGCCTCCTATTCTCCAAGCCCCCCATGACAGATCCCACGCCGCTTGCGATGAATTCACCCATTCCCTACCCCAAGGATCTGGCCGCCCAGGTCGGGCGGGCGCTGGCAGAGGACATCGGCAGCGGCGACCTCACGGCGGCATTGATTCCCGCGGGGCGGAACGGCCGTGCCTCGGTCATCACCCGCGAGGCGGCGATCCTGTGCGGCGTGCCTTATGTCAACGCCGCCTTCGCCCAGTTGGACGCCGCCGTGCGGGTCGACTGGCAAGTCGCCGAAGGCGATGCGGTGCTTGCCGATCAGATCCTCTTTACCGTCTCAGGCCCGGCTCGCGCGCTCCTCACCGGCGAACGGACGGCACTCAATTTCCTGCAGCTGCTATCGGCCACCGCGACGGCGGCGCACGCGTACGCGGTCCTCATCGAGGATACCGCTTGCCGGGTGCTCGATACCCGCAAAACAATACCCGGGCTCCGTTCGGCGCAGAAGTATGCCGTCAGGGTGGGCGGCGGCCACAATCATCGGCTGGGTTTGTTCGATGCCATCCTCATCAAGGAAAATCACATCATGGCGGCAGGCTCGATCGCCTTGGCGGTGGCCAGCGCCCGGACATCGGCACCCCATGTGACGGTCGAGGTCGAGGTGGAAAATCTGGAGGAGTTGCGCCAGGCCATCGCCGCCGGCGCGGACATCGCCATGCTCGATGAGTTTCCGCTCGAGGGCATGCGCGAGGCGGTGGCCATCAACCGTGGTTCCTCTCGTCCCTTGAAACTGGAAGCCTCGGGCAGCGTCACGAAGGAAACCATTCGCGCGATCGCCTTGACGGGCGTGGACTACGTCTCCGTGGGAAGCATCACCAAGCACCTGCGCGCGGTGGATTTGTCGATGCGTTTCGAGTGGGGTGACCCCGCCTAAGCGTGGTTCAGTGCCTTAAGTACCCGCTGCGGCTGCGACACGCCATAGCCCTGGGCGTAGTCGACTCCGAGCGTGCGCAACATGTTGATGATTTCGAGGTTCTCGGCAAATTCCGCAATGGTCTTCTTGCCGGTCAAATGACCGATTTCGTTGATGGATCGGACCATTTCGCGGTCGATGGGATCATGCAGAATCTCCTTGACGAAACTGCCGTCGATCTTCAGGAAATCCACCGGGAAGTGCTTCAAATAACCGAACGATGACAGGCCGGTACCGAAGTCGTCGAGCGCGAATTTGCAGCCCAATTCCTTCAGCGCCTGGATGAAGCGATTGGCCTGGGAGAAGCTCGCGATCGCGGCGGTCTCGGTGATCTCGAAGCAGATCTTGGTGGCATCCAACCCGCTGCGATGGAATTGATCGATGACGTACGGCAGAAACTTGTCGTCTCCCAGGCTTTGGCCCGACAGATTGATCGAGCACATCGCGAGTTTCTCACGCTCGTCGGCCTCGGACACCAGCCACCGGAAGGCGTTCTCGATGACCCACCGATCGATCTGAGGGGTGATTCCGTAGCGCTCGGCCGCGGTGATGAAGTCATACGGCGCAACGATCTTGCCCTGCTCGTCGCGCATGCGCAGCAGCAGTTCGTAATGCGCGCCGGTTTCCGGAATCTGCAGCGGCAGTATGGTCTGCCGGAAGATCTCGAAGCGGCCCTCCTCGAGCGCATTGTTGATGCGCGCGGCCCACTGCATTTCGCGGCGGCGGCGCATCAAATCGATGTCGTTTTCCTCGAAGCTGTGCACGCGGTTGCGGCCGGCTTCCTTGGCCGCCTGGCAGGCGCTGTCGGCGGCCGACAGTATCGACGCCACGTCGGCATTCTCGGCGGAGATCGGTACGACGCCGATGCTCGCACCCAGGCGGAACGTGCGCTCTTCCCACGTGAACTTGAAATTGCGCACCGCCTCGCGAAGCGACTCGGCGGTGCGCATGGCTTCGTCCAGGGAACAACTCTCGAGCAATATGCCGAACTCGTCGCCGCCCAGGCGCGCCAGCGTGTCCCGCCAGCGGACCTTGGATTTGAGCAGAGCCCCGACCTGTCCGAGCAAGGCATCGCCGGCGCTGTGTCCGCAGGTGTCGTTGACGATCTTGAACTGGTCGAGATCCAGGCAGCACAGCGCATACGAGGTCTCGTGTGCTTTGGCGCTTTTCAGGGCGCGCTCCATGCGGTGCTCGAATTCGCGGCGATTCACCAGCCCCGTGAGCACGTCGTGACTCGCGTGGTAAGAAAGCCGCCGATTGAGTTCGCGCGCTTCGCTCACGTCGTGGAACACCAACACACCACCCGACACGGCGCCGCTGCCGTCGCGAATCGGGGAGGCCGTGCTTTCGACGTAAATTTCGTTGCCGTCGCGGCGGATGAGCAGCATGGGCCGCACGGACTTGATGGATCGCGTGCGGCGGATGGCCACGGCCAGCGGATTTTCCAGCGGTTCGCAGGTTTCCTCATGGAAAGCGCGGAAGATCTCTTCGATCGCCCGCCCCTGGCTATCCTCGAGGCGCCAGCCCGTGAGCGCCTCGGCAACCGGATTTAGATAGTCGATGACGCCCTTGGCATCGGTGGTGATGACGCCGTCGCCGATGCTTTGCAGGGTGATCTGCGCGCTCTCCTTTTCGCGGAACAGCGCCTCTTCGTAAAGCTTGCGCTCGGTGATATCGAGTTCGACGCCGACCAGACGCAGGAGCCTGCCTTTTTCATCGACGCGAGCCTTGGCGCGGCTGATGACCCAACGCCATTCGCCGCTGGCATGGCGCATGCGATGCAAGCTTTCGAAAATCGGCGTCTTGCCGGCCACATGATCGCGAATCGCCGCCTGTACTCGCGACATGTCGTCCGAGTGGACCAACGTTCGCCAATCCGGCGTCTGCGCCACGTCGACTTCGTCGTAGCCCAGCATGGCCTTCCAGCGCGGCGAGAGGTACACGCGGTTGTTGAAGGTGTCGAAGTCCCAGAGTCCGTCATTGGCGCTGTACAGGGCGAGTTCGTTGCGCTCTTCCAAGTCGCGCAACGTGCGTTGAATCTCGATGCGCTCCAGTCCGGTCGAGAGGCTGCTGCCCACGAGCTTCATGAGCAGATGCAGCTGCACTTCCCATGTCTCGCGCGGCATCGCGCCGGCAATCCCGAGCAGGCCCGCGGGACGCCCGGCGATGGCATAGCCGATGATCAACACCGAACCGATGCCCAGTTCGCACCACAGCGCGGAGTCCTCGATCTGGTCCGGCCGCGGCTTCGCGGTATCGCGGATCTCCGACACGCGCAGCGGCGCGAGCCGTCCCTTCAGCCAGGGCAACGAGACCATGCTCTGGCCGCGCAGTTGTTCAGGATTGCCGGTGGCCAACATGCCGCGCGCCACCTGCACGTCGGCGAAGTGATCGACCTCCGCATCCAACACGATGTGGAAAGCGGCGTCGGTGCGGGTGGCCTCGCGCAGGAGTTCGAGATTGGCGATGATGCAGTCGGTGGCCGTCTCCGCCGTCATGCCCTGAAAATCGACAGCGATTTTAGTGCAGATGACATCCAGCCCGACACCGACCGCCGGACGAATGCCGCGACGGGGCCAAGTTTGCGGCGATAGGATATCCGAGGCCGTTAAGTCGGTGTGTCGGGGATCGTTGGGTGCTATCGCCATGCGCCTTCAAGAGTCCCGGGATTAGAGATTACGGTTGCGGATCAAGAGTTTGCCATCGATTGCATGCAAAAACAGAATGCGGCACACACTTCCAGGGATTCGGCAACTGGCACATATGGACAGATTCTCGCACAACGTGTAAGGATTACAAGCTAACCGCTTGTATTATTAGGCATAAGCCTGACGGGTCCTTCCAGCGCTCTTTTTGCTAGGGTAGCCAGAGACTGTAGGCGCAATTCCATGTCGGCCTGATGACGCTCGAGCCCGGCCGCGTCCAGACCCTTTGGGACGTACACGGGTTCTCCCACGGCGATGGAGATGCGAGCGAATGGTTTCGGGATCACGAACTGATCCCATTGGATCCGCCAGGCGCGCGAGGCGGCGTAGGCCAGGGGAATGATGGGCCGCTGGGACAATTGCGCGAGCATCACTGCCCCGGGTTTGAACTTCCAGGGCGGTCCACGCGGTCCATCCGGGGTGATGGCCGGGGACACGTTGTCCTTCGAAAGGGCTTGGTAATAGTCCCGCAACGCCCGTGCACCCGTGTGCGAAGAGGAGCCGCGAATCACGACTCCCCCCATCTTGCGCACCAGCATCGCGCCGAGTTCGCCGTCCACCGACGGACTGATGAGGAACCCCAGCTTCACGCCCGCGTGGCGTTGCGCCAGCAAGTGTTTGACGCAGAACAACTGATGCTGGTGCCAATACACCGGAATGAAGGACGGCGCCAGCTTGAGCGCCTGTTCAATGTGCTCGGCGCCGACGACGCTCACCACCCGCGACCAGCGCCACACCAGATGCACCAGCGACAGCCCGACGGGCACGATCGATTGATACAAAAGCCGCCGGCCGGCGGTCAGCCGCCTTCCTGAGCGCGTTTGTTGTTCGTAAATCGTGTTGTGAAGCCCGCCATCACCCGGCTTTTCGCCGCCATCAGGTTTGTTTTCCACGTCGGGCATTGTCGGGAAGAGCGCCCGGCCGCGCAAGCCGCGCCGCAACTGCACGCCGGAAGCCGCGCCACAGCTACGCTACAATAACGCATGCAAACCACGGCCATCCCCCCAGGCCCCGCCGAAGGCTTCGATCTCGGCGGGAGCGAAGAATCATTGGCGTTGATGCGCCGGTGTTTCACTCAATACGGCGATGTCTATCGGATATTCGCGCCGAGCCGCGGCGTCTATAACTACGTCATCAACCACCCCCGCGACGTCAAACGGGTGCTGCTGTCGAACCACCGCAACTACACCAAGGGCGAGGGCATGGACCGGGTGAAGATCCTGCTCGGCAACGGGATCATGACCAGCGAGGGCGACTTTTGGCGGCGCCAGCGGCGCATGATGCAGCCCTCGTTCCACCGCCGGGTGCTCGACCGCTTCGGCGGACTGATCCATGACGTCAACGAGAAATACGCCACGCGCTGGGCGGCCAGGGCCGCGGCCGGGGAGCCCATCAATCTCACAGAAGACCTCAGCGAGTTGACCCTGGAGATCGTGCTGCATTCGATCTTCGGCACTGATCTGGACCGGCTCGAGCGTCAGTTGGGCGCCAACCCCTTCGAGGTGGTGGCCAAGGAACAGAACCGGGATCTGAAATTCGCGTTCCGCTTTCGGTCGCTCACCAAGCTGGTCGGCGAACTGATTGAACGCCGGCGCCGCGAGCCGGCGGAACGCTTCGACTTCCTCGAGATGCTGATGGCTGCGCGCGATCGCGAAAACGACGCTCCCATGAGCAACAAGGAAATGATCGACGAGGTGATGACGCTGATCGTCGCCGGGCATGAAACCACCGCCGCCGCCCTGACCTGGACCTGGCACCTCATCAGTCAGCACCGCGATATCGCGGCGCAGCTCGAGGCGGAGGCGGACGCCGTCACGATCGGAACCCCGCTTGGACTGGACGCGGCGGAGTCGCTGGCATTCACTCACCAGGTGATTCAGGAATCGCTGCGTCTCTATCCTCCGGGTTGGCTCTTCACTCGGCGCACCCTCGAGGCCGACGAGCTGGGCGGCTTCGCGATCGGGCCGCGCACCGACGTGTTCATCAGTCCCTACCTGCTGCACCGGCATCCCGAGTTCTGGAGCGAACCGGAGGAATTCCGTCCCGAACGATTTGCCGGCCCCGATGTGGAGGAACGGCACAAATTCGCCTATATCCCCTTCTCGGTGGGACCGCGCCACTGCATCGGTGAAAATCTCGCCCTATTCGAGATGCTGGGGCACGTAAGCATGATGTCGAGGCGCTTTCGGTTGACCCGCGCCGGCAACGATCCCATCGAGCTCGAGGCGCAGATCAATCTGCGCCCGCGCTTCAACCTGATGATGAATGTCGAGGTAAGATGACTCATACGACTTTGGTCGAGCTTTTGGAACATAACCGCAGTGTCGATCGTGCGGTCACGTACGTCGACGGCGAGAACTCGGAACGCCGTGTGAGTTACGGCGACATCCATGCGCGCGCGTTGGGCATCCTGTACCACCTGCAGGCCATGGGCGCCGGGCGCGGCGACAAGATGATCATTTTCTTGAACAACAACGAGCAGTTTCTCGACGGCTTCTGGGCGGCCATGTGCGGCGGAATCATTCCCGTTCCGCTCGCCGTCGGCATCAGCGACGAACATCGCCACAAATTGCTGCGCGTGGCCCGCAAGATCGGCAAGCCGCTGCTCTACACCGATGCCAAGAATCTCGAGCGTCTGGCGGCGCTGGCCCGGGAAACCGGCGAGACGGCTCTCTTCGAGGAGCTCAAGGCACGCTGTTTCCTGGTCGAATCCATTACCGACATTTCGCGCCCGGGCAAGCTCCACCGCCCTTCCGCGGACGATTTGGCGTTCATCCAGTTCTCATCGGGATCGACCAGCGAACCCAAGGGAGTGATGCTGACCCATGGCAATCTCGTCGCGAATATCGCCGGCGCCACCGCGGTGGGCAAGTACAACACCCAAGACGTCAGCTTGAGCTGGATGCCGCTGACTCACGACATGGGATTGATCGGCTTTTATCTCATCATGTTTACGAACCGGGTACACATCAATCTGATGCCGACGGACCTGTTCGTGCGCCGGCCGGTGTTGTGGCTGCAGACGGCATCCAAGAAACGCGCAACCATCACGTGCTCGCCGAATTTCGGCTATCGGCATCTATTGAAAGTTTTGGGCGATCGCAAACTGGAGGATGTCGACCTGTCGAGCGTCCGCGCCATCTATAACGGCGCTGAACCCATCTCCGTCGACCTCTGCAATCAATTCATGAAGGCGCTGGCGTATACCGGCCTCAAACACAATGCCATGTTCCCGGTTTACGGACTGGCGGAGGCATCCCTCGCGGTGACGTTTCCCGAACCCGGCCGGGACTATCGCTGGATCCGCGTCAACCGGCACAAGCTGGGTGTGGGCGCGAGCGTCGAGTTAAACCCGGTCGAGAACCGGGACGTGCTGGAACTCATGTGCGTGGGAAGCGTGGTACCGAACACCACGTTGCGCATCGTCGACGACGCCCGCGAAAAGCTGCCGGACGGACGGGTGGGCCACATCTTGATCGGCGGTCCCAGCGTCACCCGCGGCTACTTCGGCGACCCCGAGGAAACCGCGCGCGTCATCGACGCCGACGGCTGGGTGGATACCGGCGATTTGGGCTTCATCCATGAAGGAGCTCTCTATATCGCGGGAAGATCCAAGGAAATCATCTTCATCAACGGACAGAACTATTATCCGTATGATCTGGAGAACATCGCAACGCGCGCACCCGGACTCGATCTCAACAAGGTCGTTGCGGCGGGGGTTTCGAAACCCGGCACGCAGGGCGAAGAGCTGGTCATGTTCGTGCTGCATCGGGGCTCCCTTCCGGAGTTTCTACCCACCGCGGCGGCGGTCAGCCGTCTCATCAACGAGCATACCGGGTTGGAAGTGGCGCAGGTCATCCCCGTCAAGCGCATCCCGAAGACCACCAGCGGCAAGGTGCAGCGGCACTTGCTGGAATCGGCGCATGTGGACGGCGAGTTCGACGCGGAGCTGGCCGAACTCAGGGCCCTGCGCGACGCCCATGGCGGCACGGCGCAGGTACGCGGCTCGGATCTGGAAACGAAGCTGCAGTCCATCTGCGAAAGCGCTCTTCCCGGCAAGCGCATCGACGTGAACGACAATCTGTTCGAGATCGGCGCGAGTTCGCTCAAGCTCATCGAGATCCACGAAAACATCGACCGCGAGTTTCCCGGACTCATCGACCTCACCGAGTTGTTCGACCACCCGACCATCGCCGAGCTGGCGAAACATCTCGAGCAGAAACTGGCCGCCGCGAGCCCCTAGGCCGGGGCATGCTTACAGCGCGGCCCCCGCGCCGAAGGTGTCGCAGTTGTTGGTGGTTCCGGCGTCGAAGCCGCGGCGAAACCACTTCACGCGCTGCGCCGAGGTGCCGTGCGTGAAGCTATCCGGTACCACCGTGCCTTGTTCGCGTTTCTGCAAGGTATCGTCGCCCACCGACGAGGCGGCCTGCAGCCCCGCCTCCAAATCGCCCGGCTCCAGAATCTTGCGGGCTTGATCGGCCTGCGCGGCCCACACCCCGGCGAAGCAATCGGCCTGCAGCTCCACCATCACCGACACCTTATTGGCGCCGACCTTGCCCGCCCGCTCCTCCGTCTGCGAAGCCTTGGCGGTGATGCCCATGAGGTTCTGGACGTGATGCCCGACTTCGTGGGCAATGACGTAAGCGCGCGCAAAGTCGCCGGGGGCGCCGAATTGAGTCGCCAGCTGCCGGTAAAACGCCAGGTCGATGTACACGCGTTGATCCCCGGGGCAATAGAACGGTCCCGACGCGGAGCTCGCCAGACCGCAGGCCGAACTCACGGAATTGCTGAACAAGACCAGATGCGGCGGCGTGTAGGTCTTGCCGTGATCCTTGAAATACGCGCCCCAGACATCTTCGGTTTCGCCCAGTACGGCGCGCACGAAGTCCACTTGCGGGTCTTTCGACTCACCGGTGACCGGTGTCCCCGGCGCCTGGGAGGTGACGGCCCGGTCGCCGCCGCCGTTCAACAAGCTGAGCATGGTCGAGGGGCTGATACCCATGAAATAGCCGATACCGACGACCACCAGGGTGCCGACGATTCCAAGATGTACGCCGCGGAAGCCGCCTCCTGAACCGCGGTCATCCTCGACATTGTCGCTGCGGCGGCTGTCATCAAGCTTCATTGGAATCTCCTTGGGCGTCGAGCACGGGCGACAGCGCGAATATCCGCTTTCAGTCGGTGCCGTACAAGGGCTTCTGCAAGCGCCAGCGGCGATAGGACCACAACCAGTCGGAGGGGCTCTTGAGCACGTCGATTTCGCAGGCACGCGCG
>JAXDQI010000003.1:0-6723 GCA_034667965.1 Gammaproteobacteria bacterium | reverse complement strand
CCACCTGGTGCAGCTGAGTGGCATCACCGATCACCACCATCGGCAACTGCGGGGCACTCGCCTCCAGACGGATGCCGGCCGGAAGCGAGCCGCGCAGCAGTTCGAGCGTCTCGGCTACGACCCGTCCAATGTCGATCGGTGCGCGCTTGCCGATCTGGCTGCGGCTGTAGGCCAAGATCTGCTCGACGAGCGCGCGGCCACGCGTCGCGCCGGTGAGCACGTTCTGCGCATAGCGCTTGAGCGGGGAGTGCTCGGGAGTCTCCTCGAAGAGCATCTCGCCGTAAGCGAACACGCCCGCCAGCACGTTGTTGAAGTCGTGCGCGATGCCGGCGGCGAGCCGGCCGACCGATTCCATCTTCTCCGCCTGACGCAGCCGCTGCTCGAGCAGCTCGCGTTCGGCCTGCGCATGCTTGCGCTCCGTGATATCGCGGATCGCGCTCATGACCAGCGTGCCCTCCTCGGTCTCGATCGGACTCAGGCTGATTTCCACCGGAAATTCGCTTCCATTCCGACGCAATCCGTGGAGTTCGAGGCCGGCACCCATGGATCGCGCGCGCGGATACGCGAAGAAGCCTTCGCGGTGGGCCGGATGATTTGCGCGATAGCGCTCGGGGACCAACATCTCCACAAGTTCCCCCAGCAGTTCCTTACGCTGGTAACCGAAGAGTTTCTCGGTCTGAGAATTAACCAGCACAATGTCGCCCTTGCGGCCCACGATGACCATCGCATCAGGGGCCGCCTCCAGTAGATCCTTAAATTTCTGCTCGGCCTTCTTGCGATCAGTGACGTCCATCACCGCACCGACGAAGTCGACCTCGCCTACCTCATCGCGGACGGCACGGGCCACGACATGAATGTGTTTGACCCTTTCATCCGGCATCCGCAATCGATACTCGTGAGCAAAGTCCTGCCCATCCTCCGAGGCGCGCTCCAGCACTTGCCGGAAGTCGGCAGCATCGTCCGGGTGAACCCGGCGTTGAATCAGCTCCAGGGCCGGGCTGCTCGCCGGGTCGTACTCAAAGATGCGGAAAGTTTCCTCGGTCCAGTAAATGTCCCCGCTGTATGGGTTCCAACCAAACGTGCCCGTATGACTGAGTTTCTGGGCCTCGGTCAGGTAGGCCCCGCTGCGTCGCAACTCGTCATAGAGTTGGACATTCTCCAACGAAATAGCCGCCTGCGAGGCAAGCAGCTTGAGTACGGTAAGCTTGGCCGACGTGAACACGCGCGGCGTCAGATTGTTCTCGAGATACAGTGCGCCGACGAGCTTGCCTTGTTTGACCAACGGAAGGCAGAGCACGGACCGGGCGTGCTTCTCACGAACGTATCCGTCCGCGGAGAATGGGATTTGGACCGAGGCGTCGTCCAGGATCACGCTCTCGCGTGTGCGCACCGCGGTGTGCAGCACGGACTCGCTAAGTTCGGTCGGCGTCACCGCCGAGTTTCGCAGCGTCACCTCAATATGCCCGCCGCCGGTTCTACCCTCCGCCGCGATCCTGGGTTCGTTGTCCGTGAAAAGAATGAGCAGGCCCCGCTCGGCCCCCGCATGCTCGAGCGAGATTCTCATCAGCGTCTCGATGAGCTTGCCCAGCTCGATCTCGCTCGACACGGCCTGCGAAGCCTTGACCACTGTTCCGACGTCCAGCTGCTCCACGGGTGCATCGATCGTCGCGCTCAGCACAGACGGGGCCGACTCCTCGTGCAACCAGGGATCGCGCTGGTCGAGCTGTCGCACCTTGCCGAGCGCACCCCAGCGTAAATAGCAGTTCCGGGCGTTCCGCAGATAGGTGCGCGTGATGCTCTCGACGCCGCGCGTCGCGTAGAACCGTGCGGCCACCTCATTGGCCAGGCCTTCGTACTGAACGAAGCCGTGCGCGCGTGCTGATCGAATGGCCTGCTCAAAGAGACGCATGGCATCGAAGTCTCGCCCTTCGAGGCGCGCGATCTCCGCCGACACCAGGGCGTGTTTGTCGGCGAACGTCGGTGGATAGTTGTCGGTCCATTCGCGCAGTTGTTCGACGTGGGCCGTCAGAAGGCCCCGCCACTCTCGCTGCTCGTCGACCGACGCTTTCTCATAGCACGCCGCAACCGTCAGCGCGGTGTAGTAGAAGTAGTCGAGCACCATGGGTTCGCCAACCGTGGTCCACAGCAGCGCCTTGGCCTTACCGGCTGCCGTGAGGGCCCCCGCGTAGTCCCCTGAGAGGAACCGCGCCTTCGTTTTGAGGATCCAGTACCAGCCGGTCAGCATGGGCATCCGGTCGCCCGTCAGCTGCGCCTCGAACGCCACCTCGTCCAACTGTGCGTCGCTGAAGGTAGAGAAGGGTGCGGTGCGTAGCTGCATGGTAGCGATGAAGTGTCGCTGGCTCACGATGAGGTCCGCGACGTCGCGGAACCTGGCTTTGCGGGCGAAATCCAGGGCCCTCTGCGACTCGTACCACACCTCCTCGAGAGGCCTATTCTCCTGGAGGAGGAATTCGACGAATTCATGCATGAAGTAGCACGCGTAGTTCAGATCGCCCGACTCGGTAGCGGCGCGAAGGGCCGCCCGGTTGAAAGCGATCGCGTTCGCGACCGGCTGAGTCCAGAATGCAGCCAGACCCCTCGATTCCAGGATCTTTGCTTTGTCGGCAATGAAGCCGTGCTTTTCGGCAAGATCGCATGCGAGCTTGGCGAAACGATAACCCTCCTGATAACGGTGAAACACGTGACCGAGGATCACCCCGAGCCAGCCGCAGGCGTGCGCGGAGGCGCCGCTCACCCCATGCTGCATGCTGAGGTTCAACATTCGGCACAAGTGCAGGCAATTCAAATGGAGGTCGGTAAAGTAGGCCGAGGACAGCAGCGTCGAGAGCACTTGCATGGCGGCCTGTATGTCCCGATCGCTCATCAGTGGTAGGTCGATCAGATCCTCGATCGGGCGCCCCTTTAGATTGCTCCAGACCGCCTCATATTCGGCCTGCACCTGGTCCCAAGTGGGTTGCGCCGGCAGGTCGATGCCGAACAGGCGCAGACACCTGAGTGCACTGTCGACGCCTTGGACGCATTCGCCCTTCACCTCATGAAGCTGGATTTTCAGCCGGCAGACGGCCGCCTGATCGACCTTAGACGTCCCACGCTGCGATAGCTCCGTTATCAGTTGCTCGGCTGTCTCGAAGTTACCGCTCAGCAGCTCGCACTCCGCGCGTTCGAGCCATGAGCTGTACGTCAACTCATACTGGTTGCCCCAGTCTTTTTCGTCGAGCAATGCCATGCCGGCCGCAAAATACGCGCGCGCCGACGCATAAGCCGTCGACGCCTTGGCCTTTCGCCCGGCGCGCAGATTGATCGTCGCCACCTGCGCTTTCTCGTCGCGATCAATCAGCAGTGGGGCGCCCCGATTGAGCTGGCTTGCGACATCGAACAGATGCTCGGCGAGTTGGTCCGCCGTCATGCTCGCCAGCAGCACACGGCCTATACTCAAGTGAACTTCGGCACGCTGCGCTTCGGGAATCAGCGAATACGCCGCCTGCTGGATCCGGTCGTGTAGGAACTTGTATCCACTACCCTGGCCGACGACGAGACCCGCATGCACAGCTTCCCAGAGTGCTGTGCGCATCGGCTCCTCTGATTCCCTGTGAATCAGGTTCAGAATGGCGATCTCGACGAAGCTGCCGAGGCAGCTCAGTTGTTTCAGGGCTTCTTGGGTCGCAACGGAGAAACGCTTGAGCTTGGTGGTCATCAGGTCCACCACATTATCGGTGTAGCTCTTGGCGCGAATGCGATCGATGTCCCAGGCCCAAGCTGGCGCGACCGGGTCGAACGTGACCAGCCCCTCGTCAGCCAGCGCGGCGAAGAACTGAATCGCGAAGAACGGATTGCCGCCGGTCTTCTCGTACACCAGCTGCGCCAAGGGACGCGCACGCTGCGCCTCGCAATGCAGAGCATCGGCGACGAGTTGACCCACATCGTCGAGCCCGAGGGGTTTCAGCTCTATCTTATGAACCCTCGCACCGCTCTCGCGGATCGCCTCGAGCATGCGCATCAGCGGGTGAGACGAACTCACCTCGTTCTCCCGGTAGGCCCCGACCAGCAGTAGGTGCTGCACCTCAGAGTGCGACATCAGGTGCTCGAGCAAGTCGAGCGTCTCGGTATCCAGCCATTGCAAATCGTCAAGAAACAGCACGAGCGGGTGCTCCTTGCGCGCGAACACGCTGAGGACGCGCCGAAAAACCGTGCGGAATCGGTTCCGCGCGTCCTCCGGAGCCAGGTCTGGGACCGTCGGCTGCTTGCCGACGATGAGCTCCAGCTCGGGAACGACATTCACGATGAGCTGACCGTTCGTGGCGAGCGCCTCGCTAAGGGAGCTACGCCACCGTCCAAGCTCCGCTTCACTTTGACCCAGCAGCGAGCGCACCAGGCTCTTGAAGGCTTGGGCCAGCGTGGCGTACGGAATGTCGCGTTTGTATTGGTCGAATTTGCCGGACGCGAATAGGCCCTGCGACGGCACGAGCAACTTGTGCAGCTCGTTGACCACGGAGGACTTGCCGATCCCGGAATAGCCGGACACGAGCACCAATTCCGGAGTGCCGTCGACCACAACGCGGTCGAATGCCGCGAGCAGCGTCTTGATCTCGCTCTCACGCCCGTACAGCCGCTCTGGGATTAGCAGCCGGTCTGCCGCGTCGTGCGCGCCCAACGGAAACGGATCGATGCGGCCATGCGACTCCGATTCGGCGAGGCACCGCCGCAGATCGGCCTCGACGCCCGCGGCGGTCTGGTAGCGCTCCTCGGCGGTCTTGGCGAGCAGTTTCATCACGATTGCCGACAGCGCACTGGGAGTTTCCACGATCCTCTCGTCGGGAGGAACAGGCTGCCTGGCAATATGGCAGTGCACCCATTCCATCGGATCGGCAGCGGTAAAGGGCAGCGTCCCCGTCAGCATCTGGTAGAACGTGACGCCAAGAGAGTAGAGGTCGCTGCGCGCATCGACCGAGCGGTTCATCCGACCGGTTTGCTCCGGCGCCATGTAGGCGAGGGTGCCGGCGATCGCGTCGGGCGGCTCGGGGTTGGGACGCTCGCGCGGCAAGCGGGAGGCAATGCCAAACCCGGTGAGCCAAACACCGCCGCCTGCCACATCTACCAGGATATTCGCCGGCTTGATGTCCTTATGGATGAGTCCGCGCGCATGCACTTGTCGCAGCGCCCACGCGAGAGAAATCCCGATGCGCAGAAACTGCGTTATTCCCAGTGGCCGGCCGAGGAGTCGCTCGAGGACCGCACCCCCAGGGTCCTCGAGCATCAGTGCCAAGCGGTTGCTGTGGCGCGATAGTTCGATGGGGTGCGCCGCCCAGGCGGCATCCAGGTCGACCCTGAGCGCGTATTCGTGTTCGAGTCGATTGAGGCTCGCGAGCGAGGCATTTTTCGCCATGACGAGCAGGACCGGCGGCAGTGCCTTGCCCGCACCCCGATACAGCGCAAAGTCGCCGTCCCGCAACGGAGAGAATGAGTAATCCGCAAGATCCCTCACGCGCCCTTCTCCCGGCGATCGTAGTTTGGTCTCGCCAGCGACCTATATTATGCGAACAATAGAACAATATTTGCGATACCCACATAGAAATGTCCGCTTTGGTCCCGCCGGACCAAAACGGGGGACCAGACCTCCCGGCGCCCGAGTAGCTCGGCGCGTCATCCTCGTCATCCATACCTGCATTCGAGATCAAGGACCGCGGCTGGCAAGAAGCAAGCCGGAGGCTTGACAGGTTTCCTTATCCTCGTCATATTGAGTTGGTTGACTGACTTATGAGCAAATATGACTAAGGCACATATCGACAAGCGATCGCGGCTGGTGAGTGCAGCAATGGACTTGGCGTACCAAAACGGGTTCGGCGCGACCTCGCTTGCCGACATCGCGCGCGAAGCCGAGGTTCCTCTGGGCAACGTCTATTATTACTTCAAGACCAAGGACGAGATGGGCGAGGCGATCGTCGAGCTGAGGCTAGCGCGGCTGTCCGCGCAGCGGCAGCGATGGAACGAAGCAGGATCGCCCAAAGATCGGCTTTGCGCCTGCGTCCAAGGCGTCTTCGAGAACAGGGATTTCTTGGCACAGCGCGGCTGCGCGGTCGGGACGTTTTGCTCCGAGCTCCACAAGACGGGCGGCTCGGTCGCCACCAGAGCGACCGAGATCTTCGCTCAACACCTGGCCTGGATCGAGAGCCAGTTTCGGGCACTCGGGAAGGGGAAAGACTCCAACGGCCTTGCAGTGCACCTGCTTTCCGCCATGCAAGGCGTTTCGATCCTGGCTCATTCCTTTCATGACTCCGATCTCGTGGTGACGGAGACCAAGCGCCTCAAGAGATGGATTCAAAGCTTGTGAGACACCAGGCGACCTTGATCCTGAGATCAGAAACGAGCATGGAGTTTTTATGAAAATTGTTTTAATTGGCGCAAACGGAAAGATCGGGGAACTGGTTCAAAAGGCATTGGCGGGTGCCGGCCATGAGATAGTCAAGGTCGGACGCAAATCGGGCGATTTCCGCGTCGAGATCGAGAACCGCGAAAGTGTCAGGAGGCTTTATCAAGCCGTCGGCTCGTTTGATGCCGTGGCCATTGCCGCAGGTGAGGTCGCATTTGCTCCGCTTTCGGAACTCACCGCTGAAAAGTGGCAGTTCTCGTTGGGAAGCAAGCTCATGGGTCAGATTAATCTGGTTCAGGAGGCGATCCCGTTCATCAACGAAAAGGGATCATTCA
>JAXDQI010000002.1:0-15568 GCA_034667965.1 Gammaproteobacteria bacterium | reverse complement strand
TCTCCGAAGTGATCGCCACCTTCTCCGGCAAGGCGCTGTTCGGCTATCGCTCCATGGTGCTCGCGACTCTCGCGATCTGCGTGCTGTCCTTCACGGTCTGGCTGCATCATTTCTTCACCATGGGCGCGGGCGCGGACGTCAACGCCTTCTTCGGCATCATGTCCATGATCATCGCCATCCCCACGGGGGTGAAGGTGTTCAACTGGCTGTTCACCCTCTACCAGGGCCGCGTCCGCTTCGAGGTGCCGGTGCTCTGGGCCATCGGGTTCATGGTGACCTTTGTCATCGGAGGGCTCACCGGTGTGCTGTTGGCGGTGCCGCCGGCCGACTTCGTGCTGCACAACAGTCTCTTTCTCGTGGCGCACTTCCACAACGTGATTATCGGCGGTGTTGTTTTCGGCGGTATGGCGGGCTACACCTACTGGTTTCCGAAGGCATTCGGGTTCACACTCCACGAGCGCCTGGGTGCCTTGAGCTTCTGGTGCTGGCTGATCGGCTTCTACCTCGCGTTCATGCCGCTGTATGTCCTCGGGCTCTTGGGGATGACTCGGCGTATGCAGCATTACGCCGACTCGAGCTGGCAGCCGTATATGATCGTGGCGGAAGTGGGGGCCATCATCATCCTCTGCGGCATCGTTGCGACCATTGCGCAACTCGTGGTGAGCATTCGCTCGCGCGAGAGTCGCCGCGACCTCACCGGCGATCCTTGGAATGGCAGAACTCTGGAATGGTCCACCGCATCGCCGCCACCCGAGTACAACTTCGCCGCGCTACCTGAAGTTCAGTCGTTGGACGCCTTCCTGGCCATGAAGCGGGGCGGACCGGCGGTGCCGGCTGAACATTATGAGGCGATCGAGGTGCCCAGCAACAGTCCCAATGGATTTGTCACCGCTTTCTTTGCCGTGGTCACGGGTTTTGCGCTGATTTGGCACATCGGGTGGCTGGCGATCCTCGGGCTCGCATGTGCAGCGCTGACATTGATCGCCTTTGGCTGGATGGAGCGCGGTGAGAAAGAGGTGTCGGGCGAGCAATTGGCCGCAGCCGAGCGTGCGCGGCTGCGAGTGGTGACTCCCGCATGAGCGCACAGATAGGCACCGCCGATCTCCCTGGACACGGGACGACGGCGACCAGCAGTGGCGGTCCGGCGCCGGTTCGAATCACCGTGGCATACGGATTTTGGATCTTCCTGCTCTCCGACATCATCATGTTCTCGGCACTGTTCGCCGCGTACGCGGTGCTATCCGGACAGACGGCCGGCGGGCCTTCCGGCCGGGAGCTGTTCGAGCTGCGCCATGTCGGCATCGAGACGCTCTGTCTGCTGTTCTCGAGCTACACCTGCGGCCTCGGCCTCCTGGCCGTCGAGCGGCGCCACTTGCGTGGTTTCTATGTTGCCTTTGCGCTCACGTTCGTGCTCGGCGCCACGTTTTTAGGTTTGGAATTGAGCGAATTCGCGGGCATGGTCGCGCAGGGCGCCGGCCCCTCGCGCAGCGCGTTCCTCTCGGCCTTTTTCAGCCTCGTCGGTCTGCACGGTGCGCACGTGACCGTCGGTCTGATATGGCTCGGCTTCATGGTGGCGCAAACCGCGGTGCGGGGCCCGCGCGACTTCGTGCTCCGCCGGTTGCTCTGTTTCAGCCTGTTCTGGCACGCACTCGACATCATTTGGGTGGCGCTGCTGACTTTGGTTTATCTCATGGGAGCGCATTGATGGAAGCACACGCAGGACATCGTTCGGCATCGACCGGCCACTCAACCAGCGTTGACGACCACGAGCCCTCCGGCAGTTTTGCCACCTACACCGTGGGGCTCGCCTTCGCGTTGCTGCTCACCGCCGCCTCCTTCATCGTCTCGCAAACCAACCTGTTATGGGAGCCGGGCGTACCGGCCGGGCTTGCCGTGCTCGCCATCGCGCAGATGGGGGTTCACTTGGTATTCTTCCTGCACATTGGCACCGGGCCGGACAATACAAACAATGTGATCGCTCTTGCCTTCGGCGTCCTGGTCGTCACCCTGATCGTCAGCGGGTCGCTGTGGATCATGGCCAATCTCAACACGAATATGCTGCCAGCATCCGCCATCATGGAGATGCAGCGGTAGCACCGCTTGGCGCAGACTGATGCCCTCGCGATACGCGGTCAGCGAGATCGGTCACTGGGTTGGATTGTTGGCGGGTCGCACGACCGGCACAGCGCTTGCTCACGCTTGGCGTGCATTGGTCGCAATTACGGTTTACCGCGTCACGGCGATCGAGTTCACGACCCGCACCACGCCCGGGACTTCACGAGCGACCGACTCGGCCGCATCCCTGAACTGCCCCGCAGATACCTCACCGGACAGATACACCACATGATTCAGAGTCCGCACGGTGATTAAATTCGGGGGACCCAATTCCGGATGTTGATCGAACCGCGCCTGTACATTCGTCGTGATCTTCGCATCGCCGGAACACCCGCCGGCTTCACATTTCCGGTAGGCCGCACATCCGGGTAGAGCGCCTGCCAGGACAAGAATGACAGGCAATGCGTAAAGCGTTTTGAGTTTGCTCATATTGGCCTCCTTCGAACTCGCTTGGTGGTTAGCTTGGTCGTGGCGAACCCACGCCGCTCATATGCGCTGCGCCTCAGGACTAGTCGAGGTTACGGCGATAGGAGCTTGGGGTCAGTCCACTCACCCTGCGAAATGCGGCGGAGAATGCGCTTGCCTCGCTGTATCCGACAGCGAGTCCAACGTCGGTCACCGATGCGCCGCGCTTTGCCAATAGTGTCTTGGCGCGTTCAATACGTTGCCGGGTATGGTAACGTTGTGGCGGCATACCGAAGGAGTGACTGAAGGCCCGACAGAAATAGTTCGGACTCAGGCGAACCAGCTGTGCGAGCGCGGCAAGTGAAATCGCGTCGGCCAGGTGCTCCTCGATATAATCGACCGCCTTTCGTCGCTGCCAGGCGGCGAGGCCGCCATAAACTTGAGCCGCCTCACAACCTCTTTCCGTATTGAGCCGCGCCAACTCATGCATCAACACGATGCCGAGAGCTTCGACGTAGAGTCGATGATCTGATCCACCACGCTCGATCAATGTTCTGAGCTTCAAAGCCGTGTTCCATAACGCGCCATCTTCGAAGAATAACCGCGGCGCAAGAAGCGTGCCGGAAAGACAGTTCAGCTCTGGTCTGGACGCGAGCCAGGTGGGATCGAAATAGAAAAAGACCACGCGCGGAAGTGTGCGGGGCTCCTGCCAATCGTGGTACTCATGGCCGGCCGGCACGAAGACGAGTTTTCGGCTGCAATCGCACAGCGTCGATTGCGGTAGACCCTGAATGAGCGTACCGCCTTCGTGTCGCGCGCTGCGTTCGTACATTGCCAACATATGGACGGGTGCACAGAAGCGGAATTGAATCCTTCCACGTTGGGTGGCCTGTACGATCTCGCCAACCATGCCGGGCCAAGCCGCGCTACGGCGGCTCACGGCCTGCGATGGGGAAATCTGGACGACCGGGTGGGCCGCCTCGGACGCCGCGCGATGATGGAGTTGGCGCGCCTTGTTGGGATCGGCGTGCGATTCAGCATGGAGTCGCGTGTCTGGTTCGAATGCAGGCGGCATGACCGACTGCGGTAGTGAGTCTCTCAACATAGCCTTCACCCTTCCCTAACTCGAACCTGTCAGCTGACCTTGCCCCTGAGTCTCGAAACACGCGTGACGACCTCTAGACACGTGTGACGACGCGGTTTCTCCTGTTCGGTTGCGAGTCAGACTGGGCGGGCGCGGATGCCGAATGGTTCCAGATCGCGGCCCGAGCGTCACAAATGTTACCGTCGCGGATCGCTTCGCTAGTTTGGCCACGCTGGTTCCCGGCCGGTCACAGATGTGACCCGTGGCCACTTTGTCACATATGAGACCCGGCGGCGCGCGCTTGCCACCGTCTGGTAGCCGAGGCGCCGGATCCTGACGACTCCCTTACCATTTTCGCAGGCCGTAGATCAACAGGCATATCGAAATGAGACGGAGGCTCCCGTGATTGGGTTGTGTCGATCAGTCGTCGTGAGTTTACTGATGGGTGCTGCCGAAATTTGCACGGCCGCAGCCCAGCCAAACCTCCCGGACATAGACACCCGTGAGCCCGGCGAAATGTACGCCATGGGCGTGATGCTCGATGACGGCACGGGCTTCAAGTCCGATGGGCGGCGGGCTTTTGAATGGTACAGCCGCGCGGCCAAGCTGGGCCATGCCGAGTCGATGAATCGACTGGGACTTTTGTATTTGAGGGGCAGCGGGGTACCACGAGACGCTTTCGCGGCGCTCTCTTGGTTTCGGCTCGCTGCGGCAAAAGGGTCTCTCACGGCCGTCAATAACATTGCTCAGTTGAGATTCTACGGTCTCGGCGTGCAGCAGAGTTATTCCTCAGCTGCGAAATTGCTCAGAATTTCCGCCGACGCAGGCGATGCGGATGCGCAGAATAAGTTAGGGATGATGTATGACAGCGGTTTAGGTGTTGCCCCCGACCATCGAAAGGCAAGGGCACTCTTTCTGAAGTCGGCCGCCCAAGGGTATTCGCCTGCCGTATTGAATCTCGGTCGGCTGCTGACCCAGGGTACCGGTCGAGAAACCGCTGACGTCTTCCCGTATCCGTTCAGTGACGCGTCAAAAGCTGCGGCCCCGCAGGACAGCACCGCTTGTGTTATGCACGCGGCGGTGCCTACCTCGCGTTCGGGCGCGACTTCGTACCCTTGATGCCGCAGGCCACGGAGAATATGAACATGCCTGAAACCATTCCGCCGCACATCTTGATCGTGGATGACGATCCCCAGATTCGCGACCTGCTGCAAGAGTACTTCACATCGAACGCATTGCGGGTGAGCGTGACATCGTCCGGCAAGGAGATGACGGGGATCCTCGTCGATCACTCGATCGATCTGGTGGTTCTCGATCTGCGCCTTGCGGGTGAGGACGGCATGGTGCTTGCCCGAAGGTTGCGCGAAGAGTCCGCCATTCCCATCATCATCCTGAGCGGCGTGCGCGACGAAGCCGATCGAATCATGGGTCTTGAGTTCGGCGCGGACGACTACCTCACCAAGCCGTTCAGCCCACGAGAACTTCTGGCCCGCGTTCGGACGGTGCTGAGGCGAACCAAAGGGGAGGTCCTGTCGGAGACAAAGCAGAGAGACGTCCGCGCCTACCGCTTTGCCTCCTTCGAACTCAACGTACGAACGAGGCGGCTGGCAAACAAACAACCGGGACATCGTATTGACTTGACCAACCGTGAATTCAATCTACTCGCGGCGCTGGTGGCGGCTCCACAGCGGATTCTCACTCGGGATCAGCTGCTGGAATCAAGTCGCGTCTACGACAATGAGGTCTACGACAGGTCCATCGACGTTCAGGTGTTACGACTGCGTCGCAAGATCGAGATCGATCCGTCCCAACCGCAGTTCATCCTAACCGAACGCGGTGTGGGATATTTGTTCAACTCACCGGTCGAAATTCTTTATTGACCGTCGCCGCGGTCGGGCACTTGCGAAACTCCTATGGGAGAGGGTAGTTCACTCCTTTGCCGACGCGCCGTAGTCGAGCGGCCCGAACGGCAGCGTCTGCTTTTCGTCGGGCATCGCTTGCACAGTCCATCCGCCGCCCAACGCGCGAATCAGCGACACCGCCGCCTGCATCTGGCGGGACAATAGCTGGACCTCGGCGGTTTGCGCCGCGAGAGCCTGCACCTGCGCAACCGCTACGCTCAGGTAGTTGTCGAGCCCGTCCTCGTACAGCATCGTCGAGATGGTCAGCGCCTGCAATGCCTGATCGCTCGCCTCGCGCTGTTGCGTCACCTCGGTCCCCAGACGTTGCGTCAGGCTCAGCCCATCTTCCACTTCCTGGAAGGCAGCAAGGACCGTCGCCCGGTAATTGTCGCGCGTCTGCGCGTATTGCGACCAAGAGCGCTGCAGTTCTGCCCGACGCAGGCCGCCTTCGAACAGCGGCAGCATGACTCCCGCCCCTACCGACCATAGGCTGTTCGGCAAGTCCGCCAGACGGAATGCGTTATCCTCGAATCCCGCCGTCCCGCTGAAGGTCACATTGGGGTAGAAGGCGGCACGCGACACTCCGATCGACGCGTTCGCAGCCGCCATCTGCCGTTCGACGCTGGCAATGTCCGGCCGACGCTGCAGCAGTTCCGAAGGCACACCCGGGGGAAGCTCCGGTGGTGTCAACCGGAACTCGTTCGCCGGCGGGATCGAGAAGCTGCTCGGCATCGCACCCACCAGCACGGCCACAGCGTGCTGCAGTAGATCGCGTTGCAGCTTGGTCTCGGTTTCTTGTGCTTGCGCAGAATCGAGCTGACTCGACGCCCGAGCAAGATCAAGGCCGGAGGCGATCTTCCCTTCCGCGCGCAGGCGCGCCACCTCGACCGCCTTCTGGTACGCGACGATCGACTGGCGCAGCACCTCGAGTTCAGCGTCGAGGCCGCGCACGGCGACAAAGTCGTTCGCGAGTTCCGCCTGAAGAATCAACCGCGCCGTCGCAAGGTCCGCGGCGCTGGCCTGCGCAAGGCGCTTCTGCGCGTGCGCGCGGTTGCGTATCGCGTGCCAGAAATCCGGCTCCCAGGATGCCGCCGCCCCGACCTGGTTCGAGGCCTCCTGCGTCGGCCCCGTGCTGCTGCTGGCGCGGAACAGACGATGCGCGGATTCTTTGTTGTCCGACACCAGTGCTTGCGCACTGACCTGCGGATAGAGTACCGACTGCGCCTCGGCCGCCAAGTCGCGCGCCTGGGTGTAGGCTTCCGCAGCGGCCTGCAGCGTCGGGTTGGAGCGCCCCAGTTGGTCCTCGAGCTCGTTCAGTTGCGCGTCGCCCAACATCGTCCACCAGTCCCCGCGAGGCGACAGCACATCCTCCGGATGGGCCACACGGAACGGGCCGCTGCCCTGGTAGGATTCGGGCAGAAGGTAGTGCGGCGGATCATAGACGGGCGCCAGATCACAGCCTGAGAGCACCGCTACGCCCAGCGACGCCATCAGCGCTGTCCCGCACCTTCTCATGGCGTGGTCCCGTGCCCATCTCCGCTGGCGGAGCCGGGCGGGGGCGGCGGCTCCGGCGGCGACTGCTGCTTCCGCCCCGGCGCCGCATAACCCGGCGCCGGAGTTACAGGCTGCACCGACTGCCCTTCCAGCAGGCCTGCGGGCGGATTGTTCACCAGCTTGTCGCCGGCCGCCAAGCCGCTCGTGACCTGCACAATCTGTCCTAGATTTTGTCCGAGCGACACGTCGTGCAGATGCACCCGGTTCTCATGGTCCACGATAGCGACCTGCGTTCCCGCCGCACGAAAGATCAAAGCCTCCTCAGGCATCGTCAGCACCGCCGGATCGGACGGCACTTTCAACATCACGTCCACGTACGTGCCGGGCCACAGCGCATGATTCGAATTGTCGACGGTGAGCTCCGTCACCGCCGTTCGCGTGGTGGGACTAAACGCCCGCGCCGTCGTCAGGAACTTCGCCTCGATGAGTTTGCCCGGTTGCGAAGGAAGATGGATCGTCGCAGTGAGGCCGGCCACCAACTGGTCCGCATAGTCCTGCGGTACCGACACGAACACCCGCATCTCATGCACGTCCGCCACGGTAAATAGTTCGCTTGAGCTGCCGCGGGCCGACACATCGCCTCCCGCTGCGTTGACGTAGCTGCCGACATCGGTGAGGCGCGCTGTGACCACGCCGTCGAACGGTGCCACCACGCGTTTAAATGCCTCGAGTGCTGCGTAGCGCGCGACGTTCTGTGCCGCCACCTCCAGTTCGGCCTTGCGCGCCGCCGCTCCCGCTACCTGCACGTCCACTTCCTGCTGCGAAACGGCCACCGTGCCCGCCAGGGCCTGCCAACGCTCCGCCGTTGTCACCGCCAGCCGATAGTTCGCCTCCGCCACGTGCAGAGCTGCCTTCGCGGCGGCGTACTGCGCATCCAAGCTCGGCGCGTCGATCGTCGCCAGCAGTTGCCCCGCCTTGACTTGAGCTCCGTAATCCACGTTCCAGCTGAGCACGTACCCCGAGACCTGCGCAAAGATCGGCGCCTCGTACCAGGCGCGCACCGTTCCCGGTAGGACCAGCGGGCGCGTGGACGGCCCCGGCGTCGCCGTGATGAGCTGGACCGGAGTGGTCGACTGCGCCTGCGCGACGTGCCCCAGGCCGGTCAGCGTCCGTTCGCGCTTCACGATGCCGTAAAACAGCAGTGCCGCCACGACCACCACCGGGACCCCGATCATCAACAGTCTGCGTCGCTTCATACCGCTTCTCCGTCGCCGGATCGTTTCTGGTGCATCAGCGCGAAGACACAGGGTACGAACATCAATGTCGCAAATGTCGCCACCAGGAGCCCGCCGATCACTGCGCGCCCCAGCGGCGCATTCTGCGTGTTGGACATCGACATCGGCAGCATGCCGATGATCATGGCAAGCGCCGTCATCATCACCGGACGCAAGCGCGAATACCCCGCCGTCACGGCCGCGCGGATCGCATCGCCATGTGCGGTAAGCTCGTCGCGGGCAAAGGAAACCACCAGGATGGAGTTCGCCGTCGCCGTGCCCATGCACATGATCGCGCCGGTCAGCGCCGGTACCGACAGCGTGGTGTCGGTGAGGAACAGCGACCACACGATCCCGGTCAACGCGCCCGGCAGCGCCGTGATGATGATGAAAGGATCGAGCCAGGACTGGAAGTTGACGACAATCACCAGGTACACCAGCAGGATGGAGAACGCGAGCCCGATCAGTAGTTGCACGTAAGCGCTCTTCATCGTCACCGCCTGGCCCTGCACCTGCACGCGGGCGCCGTGCGGCACCTCGCCTTTCGTTTGCTGCAACACGCGCTCTACGGCGCCATTGACCGCCCCCAAATCGCGCCCCGCGTTGCTCGCGTAAATGTCGATCACCGGCAGGATGTCGCGATGCGACACTTCGAGAGGGCCTCCGATCTGGGTGATCTGGCTCAAGCCCCCGAGAATCTGTGCGCCCTTTCCGGTCGGATCGCCGTCGCCCTGGTCGATCGGGATGGTTTCCAGATCGCTCATCGTGGTCAACTGCGCCTGCGGCGTCTGCAGGTTCACGAGATGCGCGACGCCGGTCTTACGGTCGAGCCAGTAGGTCGGCGCCACCTGTCCCGAGCCCGACAGTGTCGTCAGCGTGTTGTTCGCGATATCGGACTCCGTCAGCGCGGCGCCGAGAGCGAAGGCGCGATGCGCGGAGATCAGCAGAGTCGGCTCGCTGAGCGTCTGTTCGATCGTCGTGTCCGCGATTCCGGGGATGCGGCGCATCTCCGTGGCCACGCGCTGCGCATAGGCCATGTTGGCCTCGGTGTCGCGGCCGATGATTTGCACGTCGAGCGGCGCCGGCAGGCCGAAATTGAGGATCTTTGCCGTGATATCGCCGGGTGGGAAGGTAAAGTCCGTGCCCGGAAATAGCTTCGGCAGCTTGTCGCGCAGAATCGAACGGTACTCGTCGACGGGGGACGCCGGGTCGTTGAGGCCGATGGTGACGTCGCAGTCTTGCGGTCCGATCGTGGCGCTCGCGCTGTAGGCTTGGTTGAGGCCGCTGTTCGGCAGGCCGCAATTGTCGATGACATTGGTGATATGGCCCGGCAACAATTGGCGCAGGGCAGTGTCCACCAGCGCCGCGACCTTGCTGGCCTCCTCGAGGCGCATGCCGATCGGCGCACGGAAGTGCATGTCGATCTCGCCGGACTTGATACCGGGGAAGAAATCCTGCCCCAGCCACGGTATGAGCACTATCACTGAGGCGAGCGCCGCCGCCAGAAATGCGAGAATGAATCGGCCGCGCCGTGCAACCGCCTTGGCTAACAGGTCTCGGTAGCGTTCGCGAAACCGCTCGAATCGCTGCTCGAATCCCCCTTGGAGCCTGCCGAAGAAGCCCTTCGGTTTGCCGCCCGTCTTGTGCGCGGCGACCTGCGCGCGCAGCAGAAACGCCGCCATCGTCGGCACCAGCGTGCGCGACAGGATGAAGGAGGCGATCATTGCGAAGATGATGGCTTCGGCGAGCGGCAGGAACAGGTAGCCCGAGACGCCCGATAACTGGAACAGCGGCAACCACACGATGCAGATGCAGAGCGTGGAGACGAAGGTGGGAATCACGATCTGGTTCGCCGCTTCGATGATCGCCGGCTCCAGCTCCTTGCCGAGCGCCAAATGCGCATCGATGTTCTCGATCATCACGGTGGCGTCGTCGACCAGAATGCCGACCGCAAGGGCGAGGCCGCCCAGCGTCATGACGTTGATGGTCTGCCCGGCCCAGGAGAGCGCCAGAATCGAGCAAAGGATCGACAGCGGGATCGACGTCGCGACGATCATCGTCGAGCGTCCGGAGCCCAAGAACATCAGGACGATCAACCCGGTCAGCACGCCCGCCGTCACCATCTCTTGTACGACGTCCTCGATCGACGCTCTCACGAAGGTCGAGGCGTCGTTCAGTACGGTGATCTTCACGCCCGGCGGCAATGTCCGCTCGATCTGGGGTATCATCGCCTTCACTCCGGCCACAATCGCGAGAGTGGACGCGTCGCCGGCCTTGAGTACCTCGATCAGCACCGCCTGGCGTCCGCGCACCAGCACGGCGTTGGTTTGCGGCGGCCCGCCGAGGTACACATGGGCGACATCGCCCACGGTCACCACGGTATTGCCCACCTGCTTGATCGGCAGCGAATTGAACGTCGCCACGTCCACCGGCTGCGCGTTGGTCTGGACCAGGAAATCGATCGTCCCGATCTTCTGGTCACCCGCCGGCAGCACGATGTCCTGCTTTGCCAAAGCGCCTGACACGTCCTGCGCCGACAGGCCAAGCGCCAGCAGTTTTTGCTGGTCGAGATCCACCTCGACGTCGTTCGAGGTCCCGCCGTACGGTGCGGGGATCGCCACGCCCGGCACCGAGACCAGCTGCGGTCGGATCAGATTGGAGGACATGTCGTACAATTCCGATCCCGTCAGATTGTCCGCGGAGACCTGCAAGTCCAGCACCGCCACCGAGGAGGCGTTGTATGACAGCACGAGCGGCGGAGTGATCCCCGCCGGCATCTGCTTGAGTACCGTTTGCGAGACCGCAGTGACCTGTGCCTGCGCCGCCGCCACATCCGTTCCCGGCTGGAAATAGATCTTGACGATGCCGCGGCCGTACAGCGATTGACTCTCGATGTGCTCGATGTTGCTGACCGTGGTCGTGAGCGAGCGTTCGTAGTAATAAACCACCCTTCCCGACATGTCCTCCGGCGTGAGTCCGTTATATGTCCAGACGACCGCGACAACGGGGATTCCGATGTTCGGGAAAATGTCCGTCGGCGTTTGCAGCGCGGCGCGTCCGCCGAAAATGAGAATCAGGATCGCCAGAACGACGAAGGTATACGGCCGCTTCAGGGCTATGAGGACAATCGCATTCATCCGTGCGCGCGCTCCGAGATTCGCTTTGCCGACGCGGAGTGCGACTGTCGATCCCCCATGACACCCGACGGTGTCACGGTGCGGGGTGCAAGTTACGGATGTGACGCATCGGCGCCGCCGGTGCCGGCGAGGTGACTAGACGGCGGGCTAAAGTCCTAGCCGGCGCGGTTTGCCGCGCGGCCCGACGGATTGCACGAGGGCGACCGACGGTAAGTTCCCGCGTTCCTCCTTCAAAGACCATGCGAAGATGATCAGGCCGCCGACAGCCAATAGCGCGCCCACCCATCCGGTGGAGGCCCATCCCAAGCCGCCGGCAATGGCAACGCCACCCAACCAGGCCCCGAGTGCGTTTGCTATGTTGAAGGCCGAATGATTCAAGGCCGCCGCCAGAGTCTGAGCATCCTCGGCGACGTCCATAAGACGGATCTGCAGCGCCGGCACGATCGCGACACCCGTGCCGACGAGCAATACGGCGATCGTCGCGGTCCACGCGTGGCGCACAGCGACGCTGAACATGCACAGCACGACGACGTTCCAGATCAGCACACCGCCGATCGTGCGCATCAGCGAGCGGTCGGCGAGCCAGGATCCGATCAGATTGCCCAGGATCATGCCCACACCAAACACGGCGAGCGCGAGTGGTACGTAGCGCTCGGGGACTCCGGACACCTGGGTCAGCGTCGGCGCTATATAGCTCAACGCACAGAACAGGCCGCCGAACCCCACCGAGCCCACGCCGAGCGTCAGCCAGACCTGCTTGCGGCCAAGCGCGCTCAACTCGCGTGTGGCGCTCGCGCCGTTCATGGGGGCAACCGGCGGCACGCAGCGGAAAATCAGAGCGCACGTGACCACACCAATGGCGCCCACCAAAACAAAGGCCGCGCGCCAGCCGAAGGTCTGTCCGATCCAGGTGGCCAATGGCACGCCGGCGAGCGTTGCGCTCGTCAGGCCCAACATCATCCGGCCGATCGCCCTGGCTCGTTGATGGGCCGGCACCAGTGATGCGGCAACCAGCGATGCGACGCCGAAATACGCGCCGTGCGGCAATCCGGCGATGAAACGAACGGTCATGAGGCTCGCGTAGCCGGGCGCCAGCGCGCTTGCAAAATTGCCGGCGGCAAAAAAAGCCATCAATGCCAACAACAAACGATGGCGCGCCCAGCGCGCAGCAAGCACGGCGATCAACGGCGCCCCGATCACAACCCCGAGCGCGTAGGCACTGATCACATGTCCCGCACCAGGTACCGAAACACCGAGGTCTCCGGCGACATTCGGCAGCAATCCCATGATGGCGAACTCGCCGGTACCGATGCCGAAGCCTCCGACGGCCAGCGCCAATTCCGCCCAGCCGCTGGAGATTGCGCCCGCGGTTTCAACCTCCGCAATTGACCTCATCGATACGATCCGGTGACCAAGGGGATCGCCAGATTGCGGGAACGGCATTGCGCTCCAGTTTCCACGAATCGTTGTCGTGTTTCACTTGAAACGACGCACCGACGCGGATGTCATCTGTAACCGATTCGCCCCCGAACGCAATATCCGGGACATGTCCCTGTCCCAGCCTGTGTGCATCCATTGAAGAGGAGTTTGCTCATGCGACAATTCAGCCAGAACCAGCCGCAAGTACTCGGCACCGAGTCCGTAGATATTCCCGGTACCGCGTTGCGTGTAGGTCGCGTGGCGCTTGGCACGTGGGCCATGGGCGGCTGGATGTGGGGTGGAACCGATGAACGTGAGTCCGTCGCCACCATACGCGCCGCGCTCGAGCAGGGCATCAACCTCATCGATACTGCACCGGTGTACGGTTTCGGCGTGTCCGAAGAGATCGTCGGCAGGGCCGTCGCCCCGGCGGGTTTGCGTTCACGAGCCGTCATTGCCACCAAAGTGGGCTTGGAGTGGCGTGACGGCAAGGTTTACCGCAACGGCACGCGCGATAGAATCATGCAGGAGATCGAGCAATCGCTGCGTCGGCTGCGCACCGACTACATCGATATCTACCAGGTCCATTGGCCTGACCCGCTCGTACCCATCGAGGAAACCGCCGCAACGATGCGCACTCTGTACGAACAGGGAACGATTCGCGCCATCGGCGTCAGCAATTTCTCCGTGGCCCAAATGGAGCGCTTTCGCCAGGTTGCTCCCTTGCACGTGCTGCAACCACCGTACAACCTGTTCGAACGAGCCATCGAATCGGACATTCTCCCCTACTGTCGCGCGAACAATATCGTCACGCTGGGCTATGGAGCGCTGTGCCGGGGCCTCTTGAGCGGACGGATGCGCGCAGACACTGTTTTCGACGGTGATGATCTACGCCGGCTCGACCCGAAATTCCAACCGCCCCGCTTCGCACAATACCTCGCGGCCGTGCGGCAGCTTGATCAACTCGCGCAGGATAGCTTCCAGCGCCGGGTGATCCACCTGGCCGTCCGTTGGATGCTCGATCAGGGCATCAGCGTGGCGCTCTGGGGCGGCCGGCGCCCCGATCAATTGGACGCGACGCACGGGGTTGAGGGCTGGTCGCTCGATGCCGAGAGCCGAGCGACGATTGATCGCATTTTGAGCGGCACGATCACGGACCCGATCGGGCCCGAATTCATGGCTCCGCTGCAAAGATCCTGACAACCAAAGCTTGAGGAGATCTCGATATGAAGATTGGATTTATCGGACTGGGCCGAATGGGGTCGGCGATGGCGGCGAATCTGCTGAAGGCTGGACACGATGTCACCGTGTTCAACCGCAGTCCCGCAAAGAGCCGCCCGCTGCTCGACCTCGGTGCGCACGAAGCCACCCGTATTGCGGACGCGTGCAATGGCGAGGCGGTCATCACGATGCTGGCGGACGATGCGGCGCTAACCAGCATCGCGTTGACGAACGAGGGCATCATCGGAAGCCTTCCCACGGGCGCGATTCATATTTCCATGAGCACGATCAGCGTTGCGCTGTCGAAAGAGCTGGCGCGGGCGCACGCTGAGGCCGGGCAACGCTTCGTCGCTGCGCCGGTGTTCGGTCGTCCCGAGGCGGCAGCCGCGGCAAAGCTTTTCATCGTGACCGCGGGCGAGCCGGCAGCGGTCGAGGCGTGCCAACCGCTCTTGGGCGCGATGGGACAAAAGGTGCTTTCGATCGGTACGGAGCCGGCGGCCGCCAATCTTGTCAAGCTGAGTGGAAACTTTCTGCTGGCATCCGTCATCGAGGCATTGGGCGAGGCGATTGCGCTCGTCGGTAAGGCCGGCGTTGATCGCCAAACCTACGTGGATCTGCTCACCTCGACGATTTTTCCCGCACCAGTCTACAAGACCTACGGCGGCCTGATCGCCGACAACAAGTTTCAGCCGGCGAATTTTGCCGCGCCGCTCGGGTTCAAGGACATCCGCCTTACGTTGGCCGCCGCCGAGTCTCTGCGCGTGCCCATGCCGCTCGGCGGCCTTCTACACGCGCGATTTCTCCGCGTCCTCGCTCAAGGCGGCGAAAACGTCGATTGGGCCGCGATCGGCGGCCTCGCGACGCAGGACGCGAGCCATGGTTGAACGATGGATCGCCGGCATATGACGACTGATTAACGGCCTCGATATTCGAGACGCGCGGATTCGGAGAACGGGGCGGGTGCAATGGTCGCCCGGATTTCGATCTGCGCGTGGCGCTCGACCGTCGGCTTCGATGAGCCGCGTCCTTCTTCGCCCCAGACCAATGTGACCTCGGTACCCGGTTTGCTGTGCTCGATGTCGACGACACCCAACGAGATCATCGCGCGTTTGTTGTACGTGTACCCGGTGGAGGTTGCAATCCCGATGGATTTTCCGCCCTTCAAGACCTTGTCAAACGGCACAGTTGCATAGTTGGATACGGGCAGATCCATATACTTGAAGATGTCGTCTGCTTGGAATAGGGACCTGAAGACACGCGCGACATCCTCTCCGTTCCAAACGATTGTGACTTTCTTCCGCCTCTGATTCCCCGCCATTTTTTCGAGGGCCGACCGACCGGCAAAATCATGATCGAATTTGATGATCGGACCCAAGCCGAGATCATAGGGGGTCAGGTAATAGTCCGCAATGTCCTTGGAGTAAAAGCTGCCGCCGAGGGATGCCTTGGCTTCATAGCTGTCCGCGCTCAGCCACTGCCTGTATCCCTTCAAAGCCTCACCGACATACACCGCAGGAA
>JAXDQI010000001.1:0-16483 GCA_034667965.1 Gammaproteobacteria bacterium | reverse complement strand
CGATGTGACGCCATTGGCGGCGAGAAAGGCGAGATTGGCCAATACCACCCCGACCGGTACGCCCGCCTGCGCAATGCTGCCGTACAGACCGCGTCTCGACTTGGGCGCATTTTCCGTCGCGAGGAGTATCGCTCCGCCCCACTGGCCTCCGACGGCAAGTCCCTGCATCAGCCGCAGCGCCACCAATGCCAGCGGCGCCAGCGCTCCCGCCGTCGCGTAGGACGGAACCAATCCGACCAGCGTCGTTGCAATTCCCATCAGGACCAGAGCGCCGGCCAGCGCTGTCTTGCGGCCCAGTTTGTCCCCCAAGTGACCGAACAGCAGCGCTCCCACCGGCCGCGCGACGAAGCCGACCGCAAACGTGCTGTATGAGGCAATCAACGCCACGAATGGCGGCAGCTGGGCCGCGAAAAAAACGCTTGGAAAAACCAGGGCCGCAGCGGTGGCATAGATGAAAAAGTCATACCATTCGATGCTTGCACCGACGAGACCCGTCAATGCCGGCTTCAATGAGCCATCCTTGCTGAGCATGCGTCCTCCCGCCGGAGCACCGGTTGTGCGACGGGATCAGAATACGCCATCGCTGCCGGCAAATCCCTTTCGGCGGCAAGACTTTACGTCGCGAGACGCTTCATCAGATCGGCGAAGCGGGGCTGCAGCATGGGCTCCGCCGCATGACGGCGGTCTTTGACGACCCAGCGCCCGGCGACCATGACGTCGCGAATGGCGGCGCTTCCGCCCGCGAACACCAGATGATCGAGGGCGTTATCCGGAACGGAGCCGGCCATGCTGGGATGCGCGCCGTCAAGGACCAGCCAATCCGCACGCCGACCCATCTCGATGGCTCCGGCCGGTTGTCCGATTGCCTGTGCGCCGTGCAGAGAGGCGTCACGCCACAATCGGGTTCCCACGTGCGAGTCGCGTTTGTCCGTGAGCACGGCACGGCGCCTCTTGCGCAATCGCTGTTGATATTCCATCCATCGCAGCTCCTCGGCGGGACAGACCGTGGCCTGGCTATCGGAGCCCACGCAGAGCCTGCCGCCCATTTTCAGAAATCTGGCGGCTTCGAAGAAACCATCGCCCAAGTTGGCTTCCGTGGTGATGGAAAGGCACACCGTTGCCTTCGCAGCCGCAATGCCTTGCAATTCCGCAGCCGTCGCGTGAGTCGCGTGCACCAGGCACCAGTGCTCATCGAGCAGGCCGGTCTCGAGCAACAATTCGATCGGCCGTCGCCCGGTGTGCGACTTGCACGAGTCGACCTCTTGTACTTGCTCGGCGACGTGGATATGCAGCGGCAGAGAGGGATCGATCCGGCGCAGCGCGAGCGCCGCTTCGCGAAGCGTCTCGAGGGGAACGGCACGCAGGCTATGGAATGCCGCGCCGGTGCGAAGGGCCGCCGGGCCCGCACTGCGCTCTGCGCCGACGCGTGCCTCGATCCCGCGCAGGAACCAATCCGTGTCCGAGGCAAATCGCGTCTGCTCGGGCTTCAGCGGCGCCCCGCCGAAATCGCTCGTCAGGTACAACGTCGGCAAGAGGGTGAGACCAATACCGCTCGCGGCGGCGGCGGCGATGATGGCGTCCCACAGGCCGGCGCCATCCGGATAGTGACCGCCGGCGGGACGGCGGTGCAGGTAGTGAAATTCCGCCACCGAGGTGTAGCCCGCCTTGAGCATTTCGATGAAAAGCTGCGTGGCCAGGACTTGCAGATCCTCGGGTTCGATTCGATTGGCCAGCCCGTACATGGCTTGCCGCCACGTCCAGAAGCTGTCTCGGGCCGACAGGCGAAACTCGGTGTGGCCCGTCATGCCGCGCTGAAAAGCATGGCTGTGCGCGTTCGGCATGCCCGGCACCACGAAACCCGCGATGCGTTCGACCTGTTGCGGCCCGCCCGTGCCGCCGGCGCCACCGCCCGTTTCGATGGCGCTGATGCGCCCGTCCTGCGCCACCGTTACCAGGGCATCGCGCGTCCAGCCCTGAGGCAGGAGAACAGAATCCAAACGGTAGTGTTGAGCCATCTTGACTATACCTGTATAGGGAGCTACTCAGGGTCCGCCGGTCGCCGGCGGTCCCGTGCCGTATCATGGCGCAAACAGCAATCGCAGGCCGTCACGTGCACGCATCGAATCGAGAATGGGACCGGGTTTGGGTAGGCGCGAACATTGCCACGATGGTGGCGGGCGGCAAGCCCTATGGCAATCTCGCCGATGCCGCCCTGGCCGTAAAGGATGGGCGAATTGCGTGGCTGGGTCCGGCTGCAGAGGCCGCGGCAAGGGCCGCAGCCGGGAACACTCCGGTCGAGAGCTGCCACGGCCTGTGGATGACTCCGGGCTTGATCGACTGCCACACCCACCTGGTGTACGGCGGCAACCGGGTGGAGGAGTTCGAGAAGCGGCTCTGCGGCGTGTCGTACGAGGAGATTTCGCGGGCCGGCGGAGGCATTCAATCGACCGTCGATGCAACCCGGGCCGCTGCAGCCGACACTCTGTACGCGTCGGCCCTGTTGCGAGCACGGCGCCTCATGTCCGAGGGGGTCACCACGCTGGAGATCAAATCGGGTTATGGCCTCGAACTCGATGCGGAGCGGCGTGTCCTTACCGTTGCGCGCGAGTTGGGCCGCCGGCTTCCGCTCTCGGTCAGGACCACGTATCTCGGGTTGCACGCTCTGCCGCTGGAATATCGCGCGGACCGCGCCGGGTTCGTCGCGCGCGCAAGCGGCCCGTGGCTCGAGGAGCTCGCCGGCGCCGGCCTGGTTGATGCGGTGGACGCGTTCTGCGAGAACATCGCCTTCACGCTTGCCGAGACCGAGCAATTACTGCGCGCCGCGCAGGCCTTGGGTCTGCCCGCTCACCTGCATGCCGGGCAGCTCACGGACATGGGGGCGGCCGAGTTGGCGGCTCGATACCACGCCCTCTCGGCGGATCACCTGGAGTATCTGAGCGACGACGGAGCGCGTGCGTTGGCCGCCGCCGGCACGGTTGCGGTGCTCCTGCCGGGTGCTTATTTCATGCTCAAGCAATCGAACCCGCCGCCCGTGCGTCTCCTGCGTCAGGCGGGCGTCGCGATGGCGGTGGCGACCGACTGCAATCCCGGCACCTCACCCTGCACGTCCATACTGCTCGCGCTCAACATGGCGTGCACGCTGTTCGGTCTGACACCGCTCGAAGCCTTGAGCGGGGTCACGCGCCACGCCGCGCAGGCGCTTGGGCTGCAGGACGAGGTCGGTACGCTCGAAGTCGGCAAGCGGGCGGATTTTGCGCTGTACCAGATCGATCGTCCCGCCGAGCTTTGCTACAACCTCGGCGCCAACCCCTGCGTGAGCGTGGTGTACGCGGGAAACGTTCGCGCGCCGTGAAGCAGGCCGGCAAGCATCCGTCGCGACGTGATTTTATACTTGGCGCCGCGGCCGCGGGCACCGCGGCGGCGCTGGGCGCTGCATCGGCAGCGGGGGCATCGTCGGCGGCGCAATCCAAACCCGCGGTGCGCATCCGCCGTCCCTGGGCGCTGCCGCTCAAGCGGCCGATCAAAGCCATAGAGAATATGTGGATCGGCCTCGAGGACGGAACCCGGCTGGCGATGCGTTTATGGTTGCCCGCGGACGCGGAACTCTCGCCGGTGCCGGTGGTGCTCGAGTACCTTCCCTACCGCAAGCGCGATGGGGTGCGGGCGCGCGATCAGTCCTGGGCGCAGTCGTTCACTCCATATGGTTTCGGATTTGCGCGAGTGGACATTCGCGGCACCGGCGATTCCGATGGCGTGCTGCTGGGCGAGTATCTGCAGCAGGAACAGGACGACGGGGTGGAGATCATCAACTGGTTGTCGAAGCAGCCCTGGTGCGACGGCAACGTCGGCATGCGCGGCATTTCCTGGAGCGGTTTCAACACGCTGCAGATCGCGGCGCGCGCCCCGCCGGCGCTGAAGGCCATCATGCCGCAATGCGCGACCGACAATCGCTACACCGATGATGCGCATTACGTGGGCGGTGCGCTCACGCTCAACAACTACGAATGGGGCGCGGCATTCAAGGAAGTCATGGTGTTGCCGCCGGATCCCGCGCTGGTCGGAGACCGGTGGCGCGACATGTGGCTCGCGCGCCTCGAGGCGACGCCACCGGTGCTCGCCACGTGGCTCTCGCATCAACGCTTCGATTCCTTCTGGCAACACGGCTCGGTGTCGGTCGACTATTCCCAGATCAGATGTCCTGCCTACCTCGTCGATGGCCAGGTCGACGCCTACCGGGACTTCCTGCCGCGGCTGCTGACGCATCTGAAGGTTCCGCGCAAGGGAGTGATGGGCCCGTGGGGGCATCAATATCCGCAGCTCGCCAATCCCGGACCCGGCCTCGACTGGGTGCACGAGGAGGTGCGTTGGTGGTCACAATGGCTCAAGGGGAGCGATACCGGAATCATGAGCGAACCCATGCTGCGCGCCTACATGGAGAGCGAGACTGCGGCTGAAGTTTGGCCGCGCGACGTGCCGGGGCGGTGGGTGTCGGAGCAAACGTGGCCGTCGCCGGGCATCTCGACGGCGGAGTATTTCATGAATGCGGACGGCCTCGGGCGGGCACGCGGTGCCGATACCGCGCAACAGTGCAAGTCCCGGGAAACGCTTGGCTTGACGAAACGTGAGTGGTTTCCGTTCAATCTCAATATCGAGCTGCCCAAGGATCAGACCGCGGACGATAAACAATCGCTGACCTTCGATTCCGCGCCGCTTGGAGCCGCCGTCGAGATCCTGGGAAATCCGGTGGTCCGGATCCGCGTGAAATCCGACCAGCCGGTGGCGAAGCTGGCGGTGCGGCTGAACGAGGTGAAGGCGGACGGGCGGTCGTGGAACGTCAGTTACGGTCTGCTCAATCTGACCCACCGAAATGGCCACGAAGTCCCTGAACCTCTCGAAGTCGGCAAGACGTACGACGTGCAGGTGTCCTGCTATTTCACCGCGCATGCATTCGAGCCAGGCAGCCGCATCCGGGTGGCGGTGAGCGAATCGCTGTGGCCGCTCGCGTGGCCGTCGCCGCGCCCGGTGACGCTGGAAATCACGGCGGGAGCGTCGAGCCTGTCTCTGCCGGTGCGTCCGCACGAAGCGCGCGATCAAGCCATGCCTGTGCCGATGCTCCGTGACCGGATCGAGCGGCGCGTTGCGGCTGATCCCGGGTATCTCGAGCGCGCGCAGGTCACGGTGACCGGTCCCGACGCCAAAGGCAGGGTGGTCATTCAGAAGACCCTGCGAGGCGCCCCGGAGACCTTCGCCGACATCGGCACGACGGTCACCGAGGCGAGCGAGCGGACGGTGTCCATCACCGAGGGGGATCCGAACAGCTCCCTTTGGCGGCTGCAGTCATCCACGCATATCCAGCGCGGCGATTGGGATACCACCGTCGTCGCGGCGGCGGAGCTCACATCGACCGCCGATCAATTTCACCTGCGTGAATCGATCAAGGCGATCGACGGCGGCAAGACCATCTTCGAGCGCAACTGGGACAACACCATCCCGCGCGACTGCATGTGACCCGGCTGAAATTTCAACTGGAGGCGACCGCTTCGGGTTCCCGCGCCCGTGCCGGCCGCTTCACCACTCCGCACAACGAGGTTCTGACGCCGACGTTCATGCCGGTGGGCACTCACGCCGCCGTCCGGGCACAGCGCCGCGAGGATGTGTTGGAGAGCGGCGCCCAGGTGCTGCTCGCGAACACGTACCATCTGATGCTGCGGCCGGGCGTGGAGATCTTCGAGAAATTCGGCGGCATCCACCGCTTCATGAACTGGCCGCGCTCGGTGCTGACCGATTCGGGCGGATTTCAGATTTTTTCGCTGCCGGGCAGCCGCTCCGTCAGCGAGGAATGCGCGGAATTCAAGAGCTATGTGGATCAAACCCTCATTCGCTTGAGTCCCGAGAGCAGCATTGCCGCACAGCGGGCCATCGGCAGCGACATCATGATGGTGCTCGATCAATGCGTCCCCTCTACGGTCGAGCACGGCGTCGCGCAGCGGGCGATGGAATTGACGCACCGCTGGGCGCTGCGCAGTCTTGCCGCCCGGGGCGACTCGCCGCAGGCGCTGTTTGGAATCGTTCAGGGCGCGAGTTACGCGGATCTGCGCGCGGCCAGTGCGCGCGCGATAACCGACATGCCGTTCGACGGGTATGCGATCGGAGGGCTCGCAGTGGGCGAAGGTTCCGGCGCGCGCGAGGATTGCACGGGCATCGTCACGGAACTGCTGCCGCAGGACAAGCCTCGGTATCTCATGGGCGTCGGCACCACGCGCGACCTGCTCGAGGCGGTGCACAGCGGCGTCGACATGTTCGACTGCATCCTGCCGACGGCGCTCGCAAAGCAGGGTGTGGCATTCACCAGTCTGGGCCGCCGGGACCTGCGCCGCGCGGCTTACCGGGGCATGGACGGACCTCTCGATCCGGCATGCCTCTGTCCGACCTGCAAGACGCATTCGATCGCGTATCTTTTCCATCTCAACAAGGTGCGGGAACCGCAGGGGTGGCAGCTGCTCGGCTTGCACAACGTCCATTTCTACATGCAGCTGATGCGCACGATGCGCGAACACATACTCGCGGATGATTGGCTCCGCTTCTATCGCTCCCAGCGGGACTTGCTGGACGCCCGCGATAGCTACGGCGCTCCGGTGCGGCATGTCACCAAGGCACAGCGGCAGAGGTTGAAGCTGAAGCTGGGCCGATACGAGGTGGTCATCCGCGACGGCACGGGCCACATTCGGGAAACGGCCTCCGGCGAAGTCATGCATTCGATCAACGATCCCATCGAGGAGGCTCGCTCGCTCTATGTCGAGCAATCGCGGCTCGTGGAGCGCTTGACGGAAGCCGCGGCGGCGCCGCTGGTGGTTTGGGACGTTGGACTGGGTGCGGGCACCAACGCGATGGCGGCGATTCACGCGGTGGAGGCGATTCACGCGGTGGAGGCGATACCTCCGGCCGGTCAGCCGCTTGCCGCCCACCGCCGCCTGACGTTGGTGAGCTTCGAGAACGACTTGGATTCCTTGAAGCTCGCGCTGCGCCATCCGGCATGGTTCAAGCACCTACGGCATGCGGCCCCCCGGGGTCTGTTGGCCGATGATCGCTGGAGCAATGCGGCGGCGGGGGTGGATTGGCTGCTCCTGCGTGGGGACTTCAGCGCGACCAAATTCACGGCCCCGCTGCCCGACGTCATTTTCTTCGATCCGTTCTCGTTCAAGACCGACAGCGCACTCTGGACGCTGGCCGCATTTCGCGAATTGGCGAATCTGTTCTCCGCCAAGGCCGTCGAACTGTTCACCTATTCCTATTCCACCAGTGTGCGCGCTGCGCTGTTGGCGGCCGGCTTCTACGTGGCCAAGGGCCGTGGCACGGGGCCGAAGGCCGAAACGACCATTGGCCTCACGCCGCGGGCGGCCATGGACGCGGAGGGTCGTGAGCTGTCGCATGGTCGCGAGCTGTTGGGGGAGGAGTGGCTGGCCAAATGGCGGCGAAGCGATGCACAGGCCCCGATGGGAATCGATCCGAACGATGCCTCGTGGCGTCAAGCGGTAAAGGAGCACCCGCAGTTTCGGGCGCAATTCGTTTATCCTTGAGCGCACTCGCGCGCCGCGCGTCGTTAACACGAGAGACTCAATGATGCGGATCCCTGCTGACCGTTGGTGCTTCGGTGCGTTGCTGTTGGCGCTCGCCATCCCGGTGTGCGGTGCCGCCGACGCTCCGATCTCGCCGGCCGCGCAGGATCTTTCGTGGCGGTTGGTGGGACCGTTTCGCGGCGGCCGCACGCGTGCCGTCGCCGGCATACCCGGCCGGCCGGACAGGGTCCTGATCGGAGCGGTCAACGGGGGTGTGTGGCAGACCGATGACTATGGCCGCACCTGGATACCGATCTTCGATGCGCAGCCCACTCAATCGATCGGTGCGATCGCGGTCGCGCCGTCGGACCCCAACGTCATCTACGTCGGCTCGGGCGAGGGCCTGCATCGGCCCGATCTTTCCGTGGGAAACGGCATCTACCGGTCGGCGGATGGCGGCAAAACGTGGGTGCATCTGGCGCTCGACGATGCACAGCAGATTCCGGACCTGGCGGTCGACCCGAAGGATCCGAACCGGCTATTCGCGGCGGTTCTCGGTCATCCCTATGGGCCGAGCGCCGACCGGGGCATCTATAAGTCGGTTGATGGCGGCCGGACCTGGGCTGCGGTGCTCCAAGGCGGCGAGAACACGGGCGGCTCGAGCGTCAAGATCGACCCCAACGACGCAAACATCGTGTACGCGGCGCTGTGGAATGTTCGCTCGGGTCCGTGGGAGGACAACAACGTGTATGACGGCCCGGCCGGCGGTCTATACAAATCGACCGACGGAGGCGAGCACTGGCGGCAGCTGAAGAACGGGCTGCCGGAGAATCTCTCGCAGATCGACATTGCGGCGGCACCGAGCAAGCCGGGCCGGCTGTATGCGATGGTGGCGACGACGACCCCGGGTGAATATAGCTCCGCCGTCGGACTCGGCATTTATCGTTCGGAAGACGGGGGCGAGAATTGGACGCGCGCGACTCTGGACCCGCGCCCGGCGTTGCGCATCGGCGGCGGCGACTTGGCCGTTCTAAAGGTCGACCCGACGAATGCGGACGTGGTCTACAGCGCGACCATCGTCGCGATGAAGTCCACCGACGGCGGCGCGCACTGGAGCGCGTTGCGCGGCGCGCCGGGCGGCGACGACTACCAGAATCTGTGGGTGAGTCCGCTCGATCCGAAGCACATCGCGCTCGTCGGCGATCAGGGTGCGCTCATCACCGTCAACGGCGGGGCGACCTGGAGTTCCTGGTACAACCAGCCGACGGCGCAGCTCTATCACGTCAGCACCACGCCGACGTTCCCGTACCGCATCTGCGCGGGCCAGCAGGAAAGCGGTTCGGTGTGTATCTCCAGCCGCGGCAATGACGGAGAGATCACATACCGCGACTGGCATCCGGTCGGCGTGATCGAGTACGGCTACGTTGCGCCGGACCCCCTGGATTCCGATGTCATCTACGGGGCGGGACGCAACGTCGTCACCAAGACGCACCTGTCGACGGGCCAGGTGCAGAACGTCTCACCGATCCCGCTCAAGGGACCGGATGTACGCGTCGACCGCACCGAGCCGATCTTCTTCTCACCGCAGGATCCGCACCGGCTCTACTTCGCGGCGAACCGGCTCTACGTCACCGAGGACGGCGGCTCCTCGTGGAGCGTGATCAGCCCCGACCTCAGCCGCGAAAATCCGGGCGTGCCGCAAAGCGTGGGTGACCAGCGGCTTCAGAAGGCAGACAAGCAACGGGGTGCGATTTATGCGGTGAGCGCCTCTCCGGTCCGCCAAGGGTTGCTTTGGGCGGGCACCGACGACGGGCTGATCTGGCGGACGTCGAACGACGGCAAGGACTGGCAGGCGGTTACTCCGGCGGGGCTGACGGCCTGGAGCAAGGTGACGCAGCTGGAGGCATCGCATTTCGACTCCGAGGTCGCCTTCGCGTCGGTGAGCCGCTTTCGCCTCGATGATCTCAAGCCATATATCTACCGGACACGGGATGGAGGGCGGAGCTGGCAGCTCATCACCGCCGGCTTGCCCGAGGACGCGCCTGCCAACACGGTGCGTGAGGATCCGGTGCGCCGCGGGCTGCTGTACGCGGGTACCGAGAAGGCCGTATGGTTCTCCCTCGACGACGGCGATCACTGGAGTTCGCTGCAGCTGAATTTGCCGCACACCTCGATGCGCGACCTCACGGTCCACGATCAGGATCTGATCGTCGCGACGCACGGCCGCTCGTTTTGGGTTCTCGATGACGTCAGTCCGTTGCGGCAGTACTCCGGAACCTTCTCCGCTCAGGAAGCCGTCCTGCTGAAACCATCGCCCGCCGTCCGGGTCCAGCGCAGCACCGGCACCGACACGCCGATTCCCCCCGATGAAGCCGCCGGGCGCAACCCGCCCGCGGGCGCCGTCGTCGACTACCACCTCAGCCGCCCGGCCGCAGGCGCAGTCACGATCGAAGTGCTCGACTCGGACGGCAACGTGGTGAGACGCGTCGCCAGCACGGACGCCTCGCCGTTCACGGAGGAGGAGCGCGAGCGGGAGCTGATCCCTGCCTATTGGATCGGCCTTCCGCGCCTTCCCGGCGCCACCGGCGGCATGCATCGCTGGATCTGGGATTTGCACTACGCGGCGCCGCGTACGGCGCTGCGCGGCTTCCCGATATCCGCCGTACCGGGCGAAACGCCGCGGGAACCCGCGGGACCGACGGCCGTTCCGGGTGAGTACCGGGTGCGGCTGCGCATCGGTAAGCACAGCTGGGAGCAGCAACTGACGGTTGTCGCCGACCCTCGGGTCAAGGCGACGCCGGCGGACTACGCGGCCCAATTCGAACTGGCCAAGCGTCTCGCCGGCGCGCTCGATGCGAGCACCGAGGCGCTGCTCGAAGTGCGATCGTTGCGGGCTCAGATCAAAGATCGCGCTCCGCCCGCCGCCGGCGCGCTCGCGGGAAAGGTCCAGGCGCTCGACCAGGCGTTTGCGGGGCTTCTCGCGCCGCCGCCCGACAGCCCTGCGGACCGCCACGGTCTCGAAGCGATAAACAGTGATCTCGCGACCCTTTACGGTCATGTCACCGGCGCGGATGCGGCGCCGACAAAGGTGCAAGCGACCGCCGCCGAAGCCGCAGTGACGGATTGGCGGTCCCTCGGTATGGCATGGGAACGCCTGAAAGTGAAAGATCTGGCGGAACTCAACGCGGCGCTGCGCCACGCGGGCAAGCCGGCATTACGCGCCGAGCTTGCGCCTCCCCACGATCCCGACCAGGCCGACGTGGAGTAACGCGACGCGTCTCAGCGCCATCCGAACCCAAGCCGCAGCCAGACCATTCGCGCGGGGAGAACGTAGAACGATTGACTGCCGAATTCGCTGGAACTGACGGGCGGCCGTTGGTTGGTGAGATTCGTGCCGTCGATGGTCAACCGGTACGCATTCCACCAATAGCCGATGTTCGCGTCCAAAGTCGTGTAGCCACCCACCGGAGCGGTGTTCTCTTCGTCAAGATATCGACGACCCATGTATCTCGCCACCGCCGCCGCGTGCACGCCCTGTTGCGCCCCGTAGATGACCCCGGCCGATGCGAGAACATGCGGCGACAGCGGTAATTGTCTGCCGGCAACATCCACGTTCGATGCCCCGTCGAAGAAAAGATAATGGCGGTAGCGAGCATCGTGGTAGGAAACATTTGCGGCGAGCGCGAGATTCGGCGTCAGCTCGTACCGCGATTCCAATTCGACGCCTTTGAGCCGCTCCCCGGCGGCGTTGGCGAGGGCGCCGGAACTCGTGGCGACAACCAGATTCTTGAAGTCGAGCAAGAACAGCTCCGCCTGATAGGTCAGGAGCCCGTCCACGAAAGCGCCTTTGAGGCCGGCCTCATAGCCTTTTGCCGTTTCCGGGAGCAGCAGATCCGGGGTGTAGTCGGGTCCGAAATCGATGGCGGGCGGTTTGAACGCATTGCGAAAGTCCGCGAAGACGACAGCCTCGTCCTTGCCCGCGGCCCAGACGCGGTAGCTGGCGCCGAGGGTTTCCGTCGGTCGCACCATGGTTTTGTCGATGCTGTCCGACGTGAGCTGGGGGGGCGGCAGCAGCAGGTCGCTGGAATTCTTAGCCTCGTACGTTTCATTCAATCGGATGCCGCCGATCACGTCCCAACGGCTGTCCGGCTTCCAGTCGAACTGCGCGTACTGTCCCGCGAAGAGCCTTTTATCGTTGAGCTTGCCGATTTCAGTGACCGGCACGGCCGAGGTCGATGGCGGCAGTACCGAGCCGTTCAGCGGAACGGTATAGGCATCGTTGCCGTTCAAGCTCGTCTGTCGCCCCAGGCCGTAGAGCAGATCCGCGCCCGCAATCAGCGACGTGTCGCCGGCTACGTTCAGGGTCAGATGGGTGTCGATGTAGTCGTCATCGATGGTGCGCCGCTGATTCTGGGTGTCGGCGGTGCCGCTCAAGTCCGGATGCAGGAACGCGCGAACATCGGTGACCTCGGAGCGAGAGATCGAGATCAGCGTGTCCCAGGAGCCGTGTTCCGTCGGTTGCGAATAGCCGACCGCAACCTGATATTTATCCTGGTCGAGCCGTGCGTCCGCGGGATTGAAGTTCGCATCGATCGGGGTAACGGTTGTGAGTGAAGGTCCGCTGCGAAGCACCGGGCTCGGAGGTGCGTCTCGAACGAAGCTCAAGTTGGCATCGATACGCAAGGTCCCAGACCCCCAATCGAGTGCGCCGCGATACAGCGCACGTCCGTCGGACACGTGTTCGCGGCTGTCGGCGAAGCCGAGGTTCTGGCCTTCCACGCTCAAGGACTGCTGGTAGCCGCCGATTTGGGGCAGTACCAGCGAGGCCGATCCCCGCACCGAACCGTAAGTGCCGTAGGCGAGATCGGCTTCATCGGCCGCCTTGCCTGCCGGGTAGTGAATCACGTGTACCACGCCGACGAACGAGGTCGCTCCGTACATGACCGGCGCAGCACCTTTCAGCACTTCGATTTTCTCGGTGCCGGCAAAATTCAACGCGGTGATCGCCGGATTGAAGGCGCCTCCCCAAGGCACGCCGTCGACCACCAGGAGAAAGGCATCGAACTCGTGCAGACCCCACAACGATGGAACTGCGCTCGAGGGGCCGGCATCCCCGCCGGGCGGAGCCTCGGTACCTGGCACCAGGCTCAAGGCCGTAGCCATATCGGCGGCGCCACGAGTTCTCAGTTCGTTGCCCGACACCACCGAGATGAAGGCGGGGACCTCATCGGCAGGTTCCGGCATTCGGGTGGCCGTGACGACGACGTCCGCCGGTTCGGCCTCGGTCCGGGCCGCAAAGCCGCCGGTGAATGCCAGGATGGAGGCGCCATAGCCGATGGCCCGGAATAGTTTTTTCAAATGCGCATCTGCGCGCCGGTGGGATTGGGCATGGGCTGCGTCCGTTGATCGGATTTGGTTAAAAAGCCATTTTCAAGGATACTAAATTCGCTGCTGCGAAGCAGCAATTACCTTGACACCCACGCCCTCGGTTCCTACAATCGCCGGCCTTTGTCGCTGGGCCGCCCGTCTTATGGCGTCCGGCTACTTTAAAGGTTTCTAGAATCACCATGCCAATTCGCGAGATTTGGCCTCAAAGGTATTTATGGCGACGACGACACAATTGATCCGCACCGGCCGCAACGAACCGGCTTGGAAGTCCAAGGTTCCGGCGCTGGCAGCTTCGCCGCAGAAGCGGGGCGTGTGCACGCGTGTTTACACCACGACGCCGAAGAAGCCCAACTCTGCGCTGCGCAAGGTGTGCCGGGTGCGCTTGACCAACGGCTACGAAGTGTCGAGCTACATCGGCGGCGAAGGTCACAATCTGCAAGAGCACTCGGTGGTGTTGATCCGCGGCGGCCGCGTCAAGGACCTGCCCGGAGTGCGATATCACACCGTCCGCGGCGCGCTCGATTGCGCCGGCGTCAGCGACCGTCGGCAAGGCCGCTCCAAGTACGGCGCCAAACGTCCGAAGAAATAACAAAGTAGGTTTCCATGTCCCGCAGAGCAGCAGCCCCCCACCGCACCATCCTTCCCGATCCTAAGTTCGGGAACGACATGTTGGCCAAATTCATCAACATGGTGATGGAGCGCGGCAAGAAGTCCGCCGCCGAGAAGATCGTCTACGGCGCCATCGATCGCATCGGCGAGAAAAAGAGCGGCGCGGTCGGCAGCGACGCCATCGCGGTATTGCAGCAGGCGTTGGACAACGTGAAGCCCGTGGTCGAGGTGAAATCCCGCCGAGTCGGCGGCGCCACCTACCAGGTTCCCGTCGAAGTTCGCGCCAACCGTCGTCAGACTCTCGCCATGCGCTGGGTCATCGAGGCCGCCACGGCCCGCAGCGAAAAATCCATGGCGCACCGCCTTGCGGCAGAACTGATGGAGGCCGCTGAAAATCGCGGCGCCGCGGTTCGCAAGCGTGAGGACACGCACCGCATGGCTGAAGCCAACAAGGCGTTCGCACACTATCGCTGGTAGGGCCCGGGCGGGCAGCCCAGCGCTGGAAATCCGCCGCTAAGGCCCTATATAGAACTTATCGGACGGGGCCGCTGCGGCCCCGTCAACAGTTGCGCGTAGCGCATGACAAAGTTGCGCGTAGCGCACGGGAATTCTAGGGTTTATGTCACGTACGACGCCCATCGAAAGATACCGGAATATCGGTATCTCTGCGCACATCGACGCGGGGAAAACCACCGCGACGGAGCGCATCCTGTTCTATACAGGGGTATCGCACAAGATCGGCGAGGTTCACGACGGCGCGGCGGTCATGGACTACATGGAACAGGAGCAGGAGCGCGGCATCACCATTACCGCCGCCGCCACGACGTGCTTCTGGAAGGGGATGGACAAGAGCTTTCCCGAACACCGCATCAATATCATCGATACGCCCGGCCACGTCGATTTCACCATCGAGGTCGAGCGGAGCCTGCGTGTCCTGGATTCGGCGGTCGCGGTGTACTGCGCGGTATCGGGTGTACAGCCTCAGTCCGAGACCGTGTGGCGCCAGATGAACAAGTACGGTGTGCCGCGCATCGCCTTCGTCAACAAGATGGACCGTGCCGGCGCCGACTTCCTGCGCTGCGTCGAGCAGATCAGGACGCGGCTGCGGGGCAATCCGGTCCCCATCCAGCTCCCCATCGGGGCCGAGGACGGCTTCATCGGCGTCATCGATCTCGTCAAGATGAAGTCCATCTTCTGGGACGAAGAAACGCAGGGAATGAAGTTCGAATATCGCGAGATTCCTTCCGGGATGCTGAAGGAATGCCAGGAATGGCGCGCGAAAATGATCGAAGCCGCTGCGGAAGGCGACGAGGAGCTCCTCGACAAGTATCTCGAGAGCGGTGATCTCAGCGATCTGGAGATCAAGCGGGGACTGCGTGAGCGCGCCTTGAAGAACGATATCTGCCTGGTGACCTGCGGTTCGGCCTTCAAGAACAAGGGTGTGCAGGCGGTGCTCGACGCCATCGTCGAATACATGCCGTCGCCCAGGGAAGTGCCGGCGGTCAAGGGTCAGAGCGAACATGGCGAGCCCATGACGCGCAAACCCGACGACGACGCGCCATTCTCCGCGCTCGCCTTCAAGATCCTGAACGACCCATTCGTGGGTAATCTGACCTTCTTTCGGGTTTACTCGGGGACCCTGAAGTCGGGCGACCAGGTATTCGTCCCGGCGAGGAATCGCAATGAACGCATCGGCCGGCTCCTGCAGATGCACGCCAGCGACCGTTCCGAAATCAAAGAAGTGCATGCCGGCGACATCGCGGCCGCGGTCGGCCTCAAGGACGTCACCACCGGCGACACGCTGTCGGATCCCGGCAAAGTCATCATTCTCGAGAAGATGGAGTTTCCCGAACCCGTCATTTCGGTGGCGGTGGAGCCCAAGACCAAAGTCGACCAGGAGAAGATGGGGCTGGCACTGCAGCGCTTGGCGAAGGAAGATCCGTCGTTCCGCGTGCACACCGATCAGGAGTCGGGCCAGACCATCATCTCGGGCATGGGTGAGCTGCACCTGGAAATCATCGTCGATCGGATGAAGCGCGAATTCAAGGTGGATGCCAATGTGGGCAAGCCGCAGGTAGCCTATCGCGAGACCATCCGCGCCAGCGTGGAGTCCGAAGGAAAGTTCGTGCGCCAGTCCGGCGGCCGCGGACAATACGGCCACGTGTGGCTCAAGATCGAGCCGCAGGAGACGGGGAAGGGCTACAATTTCGTCAACGGCATCGTCGGCGGGGCGGTACCGCGCGAGTTCATCCCCGCCGTGGACAAGGGTATTCAAGAGGCCGTGCAGACCGGAGTGATCGCCGGCTACCCCATCGTCGACGTGAAAGTGACCATTTTCGACGGTTCGTACCACGACGTCGATTCGAACGAAATGGCCTTCAAGATCGCGGGGTCGATGGGATTCAAGGAAGGCTTCCGCAAGGCCAAGCCGGTGCTCCTCGAACCCATCATGAGGGTCGAGGTTGTGACGCCGGAAGATTACTATGGCGATATCGTCGGCGATCTGAATCGCCGGCGCGGCCAGATCATCGGGATGGAGGATTCTCCATCCGGTAAGGTGGTCACCGCCGAAGTGCCGCTGGCCGAAATGTTTCAGTATTCGACGGCGATGCGTTCCATGAGCCAGGGGCGCGCGAACTACACGATGGAGTTCGCGAAGTACATGGAAGTGCCGAGCAATGTCGCCGACGCCGTGATGAAGATCGCTTCTTAAGATTTTATCCCAAACGCTACCATTTCAATTTTCAAGAGGTACTTGCCGTGTCGAAGGGGAAGTTTGAGCGAACGAAGCCGCACGTGAACGTGGGGACGATAGGCCATGTGGACCATGGGAAGACGACCTTGACGGCAGCCTTGACGAAGGTGATGGCGGAGAAGTTTGGCGGGGAGTTCAAGGCGTACGACCAGATCGACAAGGCGCCGGAGGAGCG